>DDLW01000328.1 GCA_002340345.1 Alphaproteobacteria bacterium UBA2562
AAGTCGATGACTTTTCGGTTGCTATTCTGCTCAGACACTGCATGGGCTTAACCAACCGATCACAAAGTCTTACTTTTTGCCGGTTGGTCGCACATATCGACCGAAACAAAAGATTTCAAAAGGACTTGTCCTCATAAAAAACTTTTGTTTATTTCCAAGGGAAGTTTGAACAATAACTCTAAACTTTGATCGCTGTTTTAGGGTGCATTCATACAAAATAAAACATCTTGAGAATAAAACCAAAAATGTCGATGCAAAATCGATTATGACGGGAGACTCTTTAGAATATTTTACTTTTATTACTGCATTGTGCTGTCTTTACGAGATTAACAACAATGTTGTAAGTCTTTGTTTTTGCCGCAAACGAAGCAAAATGATAAATCTATCATTGTGCCCTTTGCTCTAAAATAAAAGAGTCATATTCTAAAGTCATATTCTAATGATTTTTTATAGCTTATTCTTGTCTTGTTTGAATGAACTTCACTCTACGGTTTCTTGCCACAAAATGGACCAAAGCTATCTCTTTGTCCTTTGCTCTAAGCTGCACATCTTAAGCCTGCTCGAGAGAGGTGATTTCACATGCCAGAACCAACACCATCACCTCCCTCCAACAGCAACCCGCTGCAAGAGGCACAACATGCCTATAAGCGTGCCTTTGGGCTCGCCTTATTGTTTAGTTTTTTCTTAAATCTTCTGGTTCTTTTTCCATCTCTTTTCACCTTACAAGTTTTCGACCGTGTCATGACAAGCCGTAGCATCGACACCCTTGTCATGTTGGCCCTGATTACAGCGGTTGCCCTTGTGGTTTTAGGAATTTTGGAAGCGGTGCGCGGCCTTGTCTTAGCCCATTACGGGGGCTGGATGGAACAAAAGCTCGGCGGGCTTTTCCTTGACAGTGCACTTCGAGCTGGGTTGTCCTCGCAATCCACCTCTGGCGCACAATCTTTACGCGATCTCTCCACATTACGGTCAGCATTAGGAGGATCCGCTGTCACCCCTGTCATGGATGCGCCTTGGGTGCCGCTATTTCTTGCCATTGTATTTTTGCTTCATCCTCTTTTAGGCTGGATTGCGACCGCAGGCGCGGCCCTCCTTTTTGGCTTGGCATTTGCCAATGATTATTTTACCCGTAAGAAACTCGCAAAAGCGGGAGGGGCGTCCATCATGGCAACGCAAACAGCCGATGCCATGGTTCGACATGCCAATGTTGCTGAAGCGATGGGCATGGCGCCGCATTTGGTGAAGAAATGGTCTGTTCTCCAACAAAAAGCCTCCCTGGAAACACATCAGGCCAGCCAAATCAGCACAATTATCAGCGCCATGTCGAAAGCCATTCGCTTAGGCCTTCAGGTCGCGATGATGGGGGTCGGGGCCTGGCTGGTCTTACAAGGCGATATGATGCCAGGTGCGATGATTGCCTCTTCTATCATTATGGGGCGTGCCCTGAGCCCCGTTGAGCAATCCATTGGCGCATGGAAGCAATTGGTCGCCGCGCGGGATGCCTATCTTCGCCTACGCCGACAAATACAACTTTTTCCCCCCCGTGCTAGTGCCATGCCCCTGCCACGTCCCAAGGGACAAGTGATGATAGACTCCCTGTCCTATGTTTTCTCAAATGCGGAGTCTCCAACATTGCGCGGTCTGAATCTGACCATCCAGCCTGGAGAAACAGTCGCTGTCGTTGGCTCTGTGGCCTCAGGGAAAAGCACCTTAGGGCGTCTGCTTGTTGGTACATTGGTGCCGCAGATGGGGCATGTTCGCTTAGATGGTATGGATATCGCCCACTGGAATTATGAGGATCGCAACCGCTTTGTTGGCTATTTGCCAGCGCATGTCGAGCTTTTCCATGGCACGGTGCGCGAAAATATCGCGCGCATGAATGAAGCCGCCGCTCCCGAGGCCATTGTCACAGCCGCAAAATTGGCGGGCGTCCATGATATGATTCTGCGGCTGCCAAGAGGGTATGATACGCCGATTGGCGGTGCTGGCGGTCCTGGCAGCACTGTCCTCTCTGATGGTCAAAAGCAGCGATTAGGGCTTGCCCGTGCTGTCTTTGGCGAACCGCCACTCATTGTGCTCGATGAACCTAATGCCGCCCTCGATCTCGCTGGGGAAGCGGCTCTACAACGCACCGTCTCATCTCTGAGCAAACGCCGGATCACACAAATTCTTATTGTTCATCGTCCCATGATTCTTGCCATTGTCGATAAGATCCTTTTGCTCGAAGACGGACAGGTCAAGGCTTATGGTCCACGAGAAGAGGTCATGCCGATTCTCATGCAAGAAAATGGTCTCCTCGGCACCAAAAAAACACGCGATGACATGGCGACCCAAGACAAAGGGCAAGCCCCTCCCAAAAGACCCAAACCATCGCGGCCCCATCACGCGAAACCGGTTGCTGTCCAGGCAGGTCGTGTTTCTTCTTCTGAGACCAAGCCTCCTGAAACGCCCAAAAAAGAGCCTTCAGATCCAGCTTTAGCCTCTAGCACGTCTCATGCAGGAGGGCCGCAATAATGACACAGCCCCCGTCTCCTTCCGAACAAAACCCAACCGAACCTTCTGGCCCAAATTCTGGTTTTATTTTGCTCTCTTTTCCAGCAAAGCTGGGGCTTGGCATGATCGCTCTGTTCTTTGGTGGGCTTTTCCTATGGTCTGCTCTAGCGCCGATTGACAGTGCCGCCATTGCCTCTGGCGTGGTCATTGTGGAGAGCAAACGTAAAACCATCAAACATTTAGAAGGCGGTATCATTGCGGAAATCATGATCCGTGAAGATGAAAAAGTGAAAGCAGGCCAGACATTATTACGCCTTGATGATACCCAAGCGCGGGCCAATTTAGAGGTCTTACAAGGGCGATGGATTGCGACCCTTGCCCTTCAGTCACGCTTGATCGCCGAACGGGATGATCTGCTCACCGTCTCCTATCCACCAGATTTACAAGAGGCGCGTTTAGGCGAAGAAGCCAAACAAGCCATGGCAGCGCAAGACAGAATTTTTGCCGTCGGCCTCGAAGCCCTCAAAGGCCAAGAAGCCATTCTCAAACAACGTATCGCCCAATATGAAGAAGAAATCGCAGGGCTCTCACAACAAGTCGCAGCCGAAGACACGCAATTAGAACTTATTTTAGAAGAGTTGCGTGATAAAACACGCCTTGTGGCACGTGGCCTGGTTCGAAAACCAGAATTGCTCAAACTCAAACGCCAAGCTGCCGAAATCGAAGGGAAAAGAGGCCACGACTGGGCGCAAATCGCCCGCATTGGACAAAATATCGCCGAAGTCAAACTACAAATTGCCGAATTGCACACAAAACGCATCACCGAAGCCACCAAAGAAATCCGAGACGCCCAAACTGAGCTTTTTGACTTACGGAGCCGACTTCTGGCGGCAGCTGATACCCTCAACCGCACAACCATTATCGCACCCTTAGATGGCATTATTGTCGATCTCCAAGTCAACACACCAGGCGGCGTAGTCGATTCTGGCGAACCTTTGATGGATATCGTTCCCCGCGATGATAATCTTATTATCGAAGCGAAAGTTGATCCCATCGATATTGATGTCGTCCACCCCGGCCTCACCGCACAAATCCGTTTTACAGCCTTAAGCCAAAAACAGACTCTTCCTGCTGAAGGCCGCGTCATATCGGTCTCTGCGGACAGTCTCAGCGATGACCGAAAAGAGGAAGAATATTACCTCACCCGCATCCATCTCAACGAAAACACAGAAAGGGTCGACGAAACCCTCATTCAACCAGGCATGCAGGCCGAAGTCATGATTGTGACGGGCACACGAACCCCTTTACAATATCTCTTACGCCCCCTCACCCAGAGCTTTGAACGCTCTTTCCGCGAAGAATAGCATGCAAATGTCTCTTTTCTTCCTCAACTTCATAAAATCCTCATAAGCTTGTCATGACTTAGTCTTCCTCGCGACGGATAAAAGGTTTCTTTCACAGTCTCCTGCACATCAACAATGCCCTGAGAGACTGTAACCGGCTTTGCCCCCCCTCCTTGTGTCGCTAAGAGGTCCAAGATGAAGTTCAGCAAAATTTTATGCATAAGCGCAGCTTGCGCCGTCATCGCCCCGGCAATCGCACAGGCCAATTCGAGCGAAATTCAAATGGGCCCACGCCCCTATTATCTGATTGATGCTCTTGAGAAAGGCCCTCTCAAAGAGAAGCTTGAAAGCTGTGCACAGGGCCCTTTTAAACGCACAAAATTTTCTATCGGTCACCGGGGGGCGCCCCTGCAATTTCCCGAGCATACCCGCGAATCTTACATGGCCGCTTATCGCATGGGGGCAGGCATTCTCGAATGCGATGTCACCTTCACAAAAGACAAAGAACTTGTCTGCCGCCATTCACAATGTGATCTCCACACCACCACCGATATCCTTGCCAAACCAGATCTTGCGGCAAAATGTACCGAACCTTTCACCCTTGCAGATCCTGCAAAAGGCACAAAAGCCAACGCAAAATGCTGCACCAGCGATATTACCCTCGCTGAATTCAGAACGTTGAATGGGAAAATGGATGCCGCAAATAGCGCTGGAACAACCGTAGAAGATTATATGAATGGCACGGCAAACTGGCGCACGGACCTATACAGCACAACTGGCACCCTCATGACGCATAAGGAAAGCATCGCGCTTTTTAAAGAGCTCGGCGTTGGATTTACACCAGAACTGAAAAGCCCAAGCGTTAAAATGCCGTTCGCGGGTGATTTTACCCAAGAAGCCTATGCCCAAAAAATGATCGATGAGTATAAAGACGCGGGTATCGATCCTTCTGAAGTCTACGCTCAATCTTTTAATCTGGCCGATGTCAAATACTGGATTAAAAATGACCCTGCGTTTGGTACGCAAGCCGTTTATCTTGATGATCGTTATGACATTAAAGAATTTGATTTCCGTATGCCGAAAACTTGGTCTCCTTCCATGGAAGAACTTGTCGAAAAAGGCGTCAAAATCATTGCTCCCCCCATGTGGATGCTCGTCGATCTCGATGACAAAGGCAACATCATTGCTTCTGCCTATGCAAAAGCCGCTAAAAAAGCTGGCTTACAGATCATCACATGGTCTTTAGAGCGTTCTGGTCCCCTCGCCTCCGGTGGCGGCTGGTATTACCAGTCCATCAAAGACGCCGTGACAACAGACGGCGCCATGATGAAACTCGTCGATGTTCTCGCCCAAGAGGTTGGTGTGATCGCACTATTTTCTGATTGGCCGGCCACAACCACCTATTACGCCTCTTGCATGGACCTGAAATAGAGACAAACTCAGTTTCACATATGCATACCAACAGCTTCTCAGAGAGGTCTCTCTGGGAAGCTGTTTCTTTATAGAAAGAAGATTTTCAACATTTCCTGAAACTGCTATATTAGAGAATAAAATTGTATCTCCGGCGGCCACAGGATTTGTTTTTTGGAAGGCTTGCCATGTGACAGTAAAATGCCTCTTGGGAGAAGCATGATGGGTAAATGCCTCATGGCCCTTTTATGTCTGTTGGTCCTCACAACGGGATGTAAAGATAAAAAAAGCGGTTCTATTGGCATCAAAGTCAAATCTGTCGCCATGCAGCCTTCAGACCGATATGGCCGCGGATGGTACGACTGCATCGCGAAAACCACGATCAGAAGCACGCTGAAAAAAACCGTGAGCGAGTTCGAAGTCACTTTCAAAGAGAAAATTCTCATGAATGGAAACCAGGAGATCATTGTCACCCCCGCACCAACAACCAAAATCCGAAAACTCTTTTCCTATGAAGACAAAGACGTCAATTGGATCGCGGCAACTTATAAAATCGGTAACGGATCTCCACAAGCGCTTCGCTACGGTCCTGCCACGGCAGAAGAAACACGATCCTTCATCACACGCCTCTGCCAATCTCTTGATTCCGATGATTATTTCTTAGCCACAGCCTCATGCGAAATGGAAGATATGACGGATGAAGAATGTGGCGCAAAAGTGCAGGTAAGATAAAATCACTTTTCCGCAGGCTTTAACCAACTCATTGCCATAATTTCTAAGGCACGCCGGTTTCGGGCCCAAGAAGCTGGCGATTCATGGCGGTCTGGTGTCACGAGGGTCAAACTTCGAAAGTGCTTTTGATCATCTCGGGTCAGAATCCAGACCTCATGTGGACCGCTCATGTTATTCGTCGCCGCTTCATAGACATTAAGTGTCTGATTTTCCGCTGGGCTGTAGGACGCTTTCCCTGTCAAACTATGGTCTTCTTCAGAAAGTCTTTCACCAATCTCAACGCCATATTCATCAAGCCTCAAATGGACTTGCTCTAATTTTTGAGGATTCTCGCCATTGTCTGCTTTTGTTTGCGCCTCTAAATGGATAAGGCCATCAACCTCTCCTAGGGCGTTAAAATTAAAAAGTTCTGCACGGCTAAAACCATTTTCAAGTTTTCCACTCTCCCCAAGCTGCCATGTCGCGGGATAATGGTAAAAGAAACCATCCCCAATATTTAAAGAAAAACGAGGCTCTATAACATCTTGTGAAGGGCTTGGCATATCTAAAGAGGCTGCGATCACACCATAACGATCCCGCCTCTCTTTAAAGAGCACAGCAGGGGCTGCATAATGGAGGAAATGGACAATATTCCCATGGATGATAGCAATAGCACGCCCGCGGAAGGTTTGGTTCGAGCCATAAATAAAGCTTGTCTCAGCTTCCGCACGGTGATCACTAAAGGCTTTCATTCGTTCTGGCTCATAACCACGTGGTAAAAGGATCGTGCGCAACCAATCGAGGGCTGTGATATCATAATCCAGCTGGAAAGCATCTAATTCGAGAAACGGCGTCCCTGCAGCACTCAATGGACCGCGAAAAACGGTAAGCCTTGTTGGCGTAAAAGGCGTTAAGGCGGGGCTTTGCTGGCGCATAACGGGTTCTGCCACCCACCCCTTTGGAATCAAAAAACGGAACGCAAGACGGGGATCGTCAAAAGGCTTTCCAGAAAAAAGTTTAAACTCTTGCAAAATTGTTTCTGAAGAATAGATCTCGCCATGACCAAAAAACGGGTCATCTGGCTGGAAAAGATTTAAAGCTTCAACGGCCTCAAAGGATGTTTCAGTCACATCTTGAGCATGGCTTTCCCAAAGGACCATAACATTTAAAATAAATATTAAGCCGCTTATACAAACCGCAGCCTTTGCGGCTGAGGATAGAACAACGCCCATGTCTTTCCGCAGCTCCCAAAATATTATGGCGATCGAGGGCGACTCATTTAAAAATTTAACGCTCTGTTAGCGCAGTAAAGATTTCTTTTGCAAACCTATCATTGAACGCACAGACTTAAAAGATGATATCATCTGAAAGCTTTACATCCAACAGGAACGAGATATCACTTGTTAAAGCGCCTGAGACATTCATCAAATCCATTCAAGTGATATAAAATAACTTTTACAGCATTTTACTTTTCTCTTAAATCAGAAAAAATGCTGTATATCTTTGTTTTAGAGCCTTTCTATTGATTCAATATAAAAG
>DDLW01000223.1 GCA_002340345.1 Alphaproteobacteria bacterium UBA2562
TTAACCAGCTTTGCTCTAGATTTTTGTTTTACCGTGCAACACTCTCATTCAGCGACCGGAAAAACCACATTTTGGTCTTAAGAGCATCTGTTTCATCTCAACCAGCGAAGTTTCCAACTTTTCGGCTGTCATGTCACGCAAATACTCTATGCACTTGCCCCCCGAACTGTCCCAAAGATATTCCATTTGGGTCTGTTCTTACAGGCCTTTTGTCAATTCCGTCTCACAGCACAAGGCTGTCTTTTGACCTTTTCAGGCTCTTTTTACGAGGACATCCTTTCTGTCGATGATGTCACGTTTTGTCCGGTTTTCCCAGCCTGACCTTCATGATATCGATCCGCCATCGGCAAGAAGAGATGGGCCATTGTCGCAGCCGCAAGAATAGGAGCGGCAAGATTGACAAAAGGAATTGTCATGACAAAGGTAAAAAAAGCACCAAAAAGAATGATTGTCTTATAGTTTTGCCGCCAAACGGGCTGTATCTCCGGACGCTTTAAGCGACGCACAGACACGAGAAGATAATATTCCCCCCCAATTAAAAGAGCATTCACCAGGAACGCCACAACGACATAAGTCACAGGGGTAAAAATATTAAAAATCAAAACAACGATATTGGCAAGAATCACCAGCCCTAAAAACAAAAGCGTATCCACCACGATATCTCTGATGGGTTGTTCTTTGGCCGCGGGCAAATGCGGATAATGTTTGTCTTCCACCGCTTTGATGATGATTTCCAAATAGAAAGCCACGGAAATGACCAGCAAAGCTGGAAAGAAAATCAAGGTAATGAGAGCAATGACCACCCACAGCGCTTCATGGAAATAGCCCGTAAGGGTCGGCCCCATCCAACTGATCCAGCTTTCTGGAATCAAACTCAGCACTTGCCATAACCCAATCCACACCGCCACCAAGAGCGCCATCGCTGTCAGAAATGTATAGATCATCGTGCGCAAAAAGGCCGGATCCGTCATTTGTCCAAGTGCCTTAAAAACCGCCGATACCATCTGTAAATCTCCTTGTCTGAGAACCAAGCGACGTTGCAGAGCAAAAAAGAAGTGCCACAGGCAATCCCCTTCAGCAATCTCCAAGAGATAATGTTGGGAAGAGCCCAATAAAAGAGGCGTTTGTCTGTTAAAACAGTTAGAGCCCCTTCTTCATGAGCGCGCGCTCTGAAAACCTGTAAAAATGACAATGCGCGCACCATTGTCAGAGTTTACACATAATGCAGTGCAACATATACTCTCAAGAGAGGTCAAAAGCAAAGGTCAATCCATGTCTTTTGGTGACGCTTTGCTAACCCTCTTCCGTCATAAAAGGAACATGGCGATCTTGTTTTGCAGAGAAGAACCATGCGCAACGCCCTTCTGTAAAGTCCGTTCAGGCCCTGATTGCTGAACTTTCATGTTTTGCGATGCCCAAAAACCAAAAGCCTTTTCTCCAATGATCTTCTATAAGGGGAGAAGGTCTCATGGATTGGCCCGACTTTCGAGGGTTCGCAATATCAGAGTCGCGCCAGGAGAGCACAGCGCATATCAGGGACTCCCTCTGTGAGCGTCCGTTTAACGAAAAAAACAATATAGCGCATATCCCATAAAATAATCATAGGGCAGGCGCTATATCTTATTGAATTTGCGCAAGGATCCCCAAGGTTTTCTGGGCGTAACTTCTAATCAAATAACTTTGACCTTGCTATAATCTAACGTCTCTTGCAATCCAAGTTGATCGCGAAAGACTCTCAAAAAAAGAAAACGCGTTCTTCAAAACAGAGCATCGTAAGATATTTGCTCCCTGGGAGAATGCTGGAAAGGCTCTTGATGACAAATACCGAATTAGATGTCATTGCCATCGGCAATGCCATTGTTGATGTGGTTGCCCAAGCCGATGATGACTTTCTGATCAAACATGATCTTAGCAAAGGCACAATGACCCTTATTGATGCCGCAATGGCAGAAAAGCTTTATGACAACATGGGGCCAGCGCTCGAAGTCTCCGGTGGTTCTGCGGGCAATAGTGCCGCTGGCATCGCCTCTCTTGGAGGGAAATGTGCTTTCATTGGCAAGGTCCGGAATGACCAACTCGGTGATATTTTCCGCCATGACATCCAGGCCATCGGTGTGAATTTCGACACGCCAGCAGCCACAGATGGCGATCCAACCGCACGCTGTTTGATTTTTGTCACCCCTGATGCCCAGCGTACCATGCAGACTTATCTTGGGGCCTGCACAGATTTGACCCCCGCCGATATTGACCCAGCTGTCATTCAATCGGGCAAAGTCACCTATATGGAAGGCTATCTCTTCGACCCACCAGAAGCCAAAAAAGCCTTTTTTACGGCAGCCGATTATGCCCACCAAGCCGATCGCCTCGTTTCCCTTTCCCTGTCAGATCCCTTTTGTGTTGACCGATATCGCGATGAATTCCGGGATTTGGTGAAAGGCCATATTGATATTCTCTTCGCCAATGAAGAAGAAATCAAAAGCCTGTATCAAGTCGATCATTTTGACGATGCGCTCCAGCATGTCCGCAAGGATTGCAAGATCGCAGCCCTAACCCGAGGGCCGAGCGGTGCTGTGATTGTGTCTGGGGAAGAGGTCCATGTCGTTGGCGCCGCCCCCGTCGAGAAAGTCGTCGACACCACAGGGGCGGGCGATTTATTTGCCGCTGGCTTCCTCTATGGCTACACCCATGGCTATAGCTTAGCCGATAGCGCCCGGATCGGAGCGGCCAGTGCTGCGGAAGCGATCAGCCATTTTGGCGCGCGTCCTGAAACCCCTTTAAAAACGATTTTAGAGACGTTCCCTCAAGCATAGGCCTTATCTAACACCTATAGCCGCCCGGTTAAGCCCGTGCGGCGCTTGAGCAAAAATACATCCAAGGCTTTTTCTGATCTTGGCTTGATCATAATTTGCGTTATGGAACAGGTGAGGTCTTCACAAACCTCACCTGTCGATTTTGAACCCTTGGCCTCTTAACGCGCGCCCTCTTACAGTATTTTGCTTTTATCCTATGTCAGGAAAAATGCTGTAAGTTTTGTTTTCCCCGCAAAATGGACCAAAGTTGAGGGACTTATTCCTTTGTCTCCTTTGTCCCCTTTGCCTATTACTCTCAAGACCATTAAAGGAGTCTGCCGTGGCAGAGACACGAGGCTGGCGTGATGCCATCATGGTATATCTCCAATTTCCGGTCTTAACTATGTTTTTTCTCGGTTTTACGGCTGGTGTTCCAATTGTGATGGTTTTTGGGACTCTTTCAGCATGGTTCCGGGAAGAAGGCGTAAGCCTGGAGATGATTGGCTTCTCCTCCACTGTGCTTATGGTTTATGCGCTCAAAGTCATTTGGTCACCATTTGTCGATCACATCCATATCCCTTTTTTAACACGTTTCCTTGGACAGCGACGCAGTTGGATGCTCACCTGTCAAATTGCCATTGCTCTTGGTCTCAGTCTATTGGCCTTTAATGACCACAAAACGGCCTTTTGGCTCAGCTATTGTCTGGCCCTTTTTGTCGCTTTTTGCTCTGCAACACAAGATGTCGCCTTGGACGCTTTTCGCGTCGAAAGCGGCACGGATGAAACCCAAACAGCCCTCACGGCAAGCTATGTTTTCGGCTATCGCATAGGTATGCTTATTGCTGGCGGCCTTGGGGCTTTCTATATTGCCCACTTTTTTTCTTGGCCTATTGCTTATCTTTCCATGGCTGCCTTGATGTCTATTGGCATGATCACCGTTTTGATTGTTCCAGAACCAAAAGCAACACAGGATCGCCCCAATCCCCTTGAAGATGCGAAATCGCGAGCCCTTCTGACAAAACTTTATAGAGCAATACCTGATCGTATAGGCCGAAGACTTACTCGGATTTATGAAGTAATCCCTGATTGTATATGCCGAATACTTGCTTGGACTTACGGCGCTGTTATTTACCCTTTTATAGATTTTTTCATACGCAATGGCGTGCTCCTCGCACTTTTAATCCTCGCCTTTGTCGGTGTTTATCGCCTCAGCGACATTACCTTAGGCATTATGGCGAACTCTTTTTATATCGACCTTGGTTTCACAAAAGAGCAAATCGCCGATGTTGCAAAATTTTATGGTTTGATCATGACCGTGGTTGGTGGCTTTATTGGGGGTCTGCTCGTCCCGCGTTTCGGCATCAAACCTATATTGCTTCTTGGGGCTATTATGGTTGTCGCCACCAATCTTTTATTTGTTCTACTCGCAAGAGCTGGAAATGACATTGAGATGCTTGCAATTGTCATAAGCGCTGACAACCTATCTGGAGGTCTTGCAACCACAGCTTTTCTTGCTTACCTCGCCAGCCTGACCAATCAAGCTTATACCGCCACACAATATGCGCTCTTTAGCTCATTGATGAATCTACCCGCAAAATTTATTGGTGCCTTCGCTGGTACCGTCGCCGAAACCCATGGTTATGAAGTTTTCTTTTTCTATGCCGCCACCCTCGGCGTCCCCTCTATTCTTTTAGTCTTGCTCTTGATTTCTTTCGAGAAAAAGCTTCTCAAACGCGCCAATCAGTCGAGCGAGACGTCCCCTTAAAATGTTTGCCGCCACAAGCTTTAACCGAAAAAGACTTGTCAGCAGAGGGGAAACCGCATTACCCCTTGCTGCGATTAAAAAATTTTGTTTCGCCAAGCGCTTTCGGTTAAGAGTGTGCCGCTTGGCTTTTTACATCATACAGGGAGTTCCCCATGGACATTAATAAAATCCCCGCTGGGAAAGATGTACCCCATTCCATCAATGTCATCATTGAAATCCCATTGGGTGGCGATCCCATCAAATATGAATTGGATAAAGACTCCGGTGCTCTGTTTGTGGATCGCTTTCTGAACACTTCCATGGTCTATCCAGCCAATTATGGCTTCATGCCCCATACTTTGTCCCAAGATGGCGATCCTGTTGATTGCTTGGTCATGAGCCGGGTGCCGGTTTTCCCAGGCGTGGTGATTCCCTCTCGCCCTATCGGTGTTTTGAAAATGGAAGACGAATCAGGCCCTGATGAGAAAATCCTTTGTGTGCCTTTGGATAAAACCAAGCCTTTCTATTCTGAGGTCTCTTGCATTTCCGACTTGCCTGAGATCCGCGTGAAGCAGGTCGAGCATTTCTTTGCCCATTACAAAGCTTTGGATCCTGGCAAATGGGTGAAAATTGAGGGTTGGGGTGATGTCGAAGAATCTAAAAAATTGATTCTTGAAGGCCTTGAACGCGCAAAGTAAGACGCTGCAAGTATTTTTCGCTTGCGCGAAAATGGAGATGACTTTTCAAGAAAAAGTCTCTCAAAAAGCTTTTTGAAAAGGGTCCAGGGGGTATTTTAAAAATGCCCCCTGGACCCTGCGTTTTTCTTAAGAGAAATTAGCGACAACCGCCAACAGCAAAAGCGCCACAATATTGGCAATTTTGATCATCGGATTGACCGCCGGACCTGCGGTGTCTTTGTAAGGATCCCCCACCGTATCACCGGTGACTGCGGCCTTGTGGGCCTCTGAACCTTTACCCCCATGATTGCCATCTTCGATGAATTTCTTGGCATTATCCCAAGCCCCACCGCCGCTGGTCATGGAAATAGCAACGAACAATCCCGTCACAATGGTCCCCAAAAGCATCGCCCCAAGGGTGACAAAGGCTGCCGCTTGTCCCGCCACAATCCAAATCAAGACATAAATGACAATGGGCGCCAAAACAGGCAATAAAGACGGCAAAATCATTTCCTTAATCGCCGCCTTGGTCAAGAGATCCACAGCTTGCCCGTAATCTGGCTTGGCTTTGCCTTCCATAATTCCTGGAATCTCGCGGAATTGGCGCCGCACCTCGGTCACGACTTCCCCGGCAGCCCGGCCAACAGCCATCATGCCCATCGCACCGAACAGATAAGGCAAAAGGCCGCCAATGAACAAGCCAATCACAACAAAAGGATCGGACAGAACAAAGGAAATGTTCAAATCCGGGAAGTAATGGCTGATATCCGCCGTATAAGCGGCAAAGAGCACAAGTGCAGCCAGGCCTGCAGACCCAATCGCATAGCCTTTTGTCACCGCTTTTGTGGTATTGCCAACCGCATCCAAGGCATCTGTGGTTTTGCGCACAGGCTCCGGCAGTTCTGACATTTCCGCGATACCGCCGGCATTATCCGTCACAGGCCCATAAGCATCAAGAGCGACCACCATGCCCGCCAAAGCCAGCATTGTTGTCGCAGCCACGGAAATACCAAGCAAACCTGCGGCCATATAAGCAGCCACAATACCGACACAAATCACCAAGACAGGAATGGCACAGGCTTCCATGGAGACCGCGAGGCCTTGGATAATATTGGTCGCATGCCCGGTTTCAGATGCTTTTGCGACAGAACGCACGGGCCGGAATTCTGTTGAGGTGTAATATTCTGTCACCCAGACCAAAAGGCCTGTCACCCCAAGGCCGATTAAAGAGGCATAGAGTAAATGGCGGCCCGCAAACACCGTCTCACCCATGGAGAGATCAGTGTCAAAGCCAATCCAAGCCCCGGTCACCCCGGTAATGAGTAAGGCGGACAGCACCGCCGCCCCTAAAAAGCCCTTATAGAGCGCCCGCATGATATTGTTATCAGGGCCGAGTCGTACAAGGAAAGTCGCCGCCACAGATCCTAAAATACACGCCCCGCCAATCAAAAGCGGATACAACATTAAGGATAAGCGTGTGGCCTCTTGATCCGGGGCCGCATAGAAAATGCCGGCCAAGAGCATTGTTGCCACGATGGTCACGGCATAAGTTTCAAACAAATCAGCGGCCATGCCCGCACAATCACCAACATTATCGCCGACATTATCTGCGATCACAGCCGGATTGCGGGGATCATCCTCTGGAATCCCTGCTTCAATTTTACCAACAAGATCCGCGCCGACATCGGCCCCTTTGGTAAAAATTCCCCCGCCAAGACGGGCAAAAATGGAAATCAGAGATGCCCCGAAACTCAGGGCCACCAAAGCCTCTAAAATCTCCCGCAGGTCAAAACCCATCGCCGAGAGAATCACATAATAGCCGCTGACCCCGAGAAGTCCGAGACCAACCACCAACATGCCGGTCACCGCCCCAGATTGGAACGCGATTTTCAGAGCTGGTACCAATCCGCCTTGGCGCGCGGCCTCTGTCGTGCGTACATTGGCACGTACAGACACATTCATGCCAATAAATCCAGCAACGCCGGACAATATAGCACCAATTAAAAAGCCTATCGCGACGGATAGGCCAAGAAAAGCACCAAGTAAAATACAAATTACAATACCAACAATGGCAATTGATGTATATTGCCGCGTGAGATAGGCACTTGCCCCTTCTTGAATAGCGGCTGCAATATTCTGCATCCTGGCTTCCCCGGCAGGACATTTCAGAATAGCGCGCCCAATAAAAAGACCGTATAGCAGAGCGATCAGCCCGCTTCCGATCACAAAGAGATATGCGATAGTCTGACTCATTGGCTGTAAACCCCTAGTTTTAATTCTCCGGCCTATTTCCATTATTATAGATGAACATGCCCTTTAAAACTGCAATCTATGGACGTGTTCTAAAATTTATGATCATGAAAAGCCGTACAGCTTTCCAGAATAGGCTGCCCTATTGTGCCTGAGCCTCCTGAAGGACGCCAGCCTCTTTTATCCTTTTCACTGTTCGGGCTCTTAAAAAAAAGACTGTAAATATAAAGCCTTAAAGTTTTTCTTTGTCGGTCGAACCCATCTAAGGGGTTGTTTCTTAGGGGTTATCTTCTTCTTTAAATATTCTTCACGCGTATTTCTCAAAGTTTTCCTTAAAAAGCAGGCTCTTTGCCGGTCGATCGCTCTGAAGAAAAAAATATTACCACTAGAGTAATAAAAAATTACATTACTGCCCCTCTAGAGAAAATAACCTTCTGTCATCAAGCTTTCATGATTCATGGTGCAATAAGGAGTAAAAATACAGTCTACCTTGGGGGATACAGCACTTGATAATTTTTTTATGATAAACACCCTTCATTGCAGCTTGTCGTCTTCTGCGAAAATTCAAAATGCTGAATTTGACCATCTTGCAGACATACAGAACATAAATAAAAGTTTTGCGGTGAAATTGTAGAAAAAAACCACAAAAATGAGATCAAAACGCTGTATAATCTTCAGAAGAAAGAGAAACTCTGTCATTAATGAAAACAAAAGCAGCCTTATCAAATTTATAAATCACTCTGTTCGCCTTCAGAATACAAATGGAAGTCCAGTATTTCCTCAATCAAGACATGAAATTATAGCAATTATGCGCTCTCGCCCTTTGCGTTTTGCTTCAACACTCAAGGGCAAACATGGTTGCAAAAAAAGACCCCAGAGACATTAAACTTTTCTGCTTGGGTCGAACCACGAAGATACCGAATTGCGCTCGCGTTATCGGCCTGCTGACCGGATATAAAGCCTTATGAAGAAAATTTCTTTTCTCAAAAAAATTCGCATCGCAGCCCGCATCTATTTGCTGGTGCTGCTTGGCCTTATTGCAACTGGGGTCGTGTTTTGGAATTTTCTTTTGGGAGCGAAAGAAAGCGAAAAAGTCTTAGCCAGCGCTGACAATCTCCGTGGAATTGCTCTTGTTGTCGCTGAAGTTGAAAAAAGCATGTTGCAAATGCGCCTTGCGCGTATTGAATATGCTGAAGATCCAGAAAAACTCGGCGATAAATTCGATACAGCGTTGAAAACAGCTCATGAAGACCTTCAAACAGTAGAAGATGCTGTGGCGTCTCAAACTGTTACAGAACAGAGCGATGCGATTGACATGGGAAATCTCATGCAAACGGCAAAAAACAGTTTTAACGAATTTAAGCCTCTCTTTGAAAGCTATAAGAAGAATTTTGAAGAAATCGGTTTGAACGCCAATCAAGGGATTCGGCGTTATCTCAATGTTCGCAGCCGTGACATGATGTCGACCTTAAAAGAATGGCCAAATACCGACGCGTTACAAGGAAAACTCCGCGCGGCACAATCCCTAGAAGAAAGTATCAATTCGATTGAAAAAGCCGGTCAGCTTCTGAAAACGGCCAAAGAATTTTCCTTTAATATTGATTTTGGCCCTTTCGGAAAAACCACAAAAGCTGAATTGGTTGAAACGGCTCTTGAATATGAAACCAAAGCCTCGGAACTCAAAGATAAAATTGAAAAACGCATTGAAATCACAGCAACCCTAACACAACAATTCAATGCTCTCTCAAGTATTTTGAGCTCGATGGTCACAGAGGCGGATAAAGGCGTTCTTTCCGCTGAGAAGGCTTTAGAAACATTAAAAAAGAAAACTTTCCGGAATACGATCGCTGTTGGTGGTGGTACCCTAGCTATCTTTGTCTTTTTATCTTACTTCGTGGCGCGCTCCATTAACCGCCCTATCAATGCCATTGGTCAATGCATGGGGCACCTTGCTGAGGGGGCGAAGGGGGTCAAAATCCCTGGATTGGACAGAGGCGATGAAATCGGTCGTATGGCGCGCAATATCAAGATCTTCCAGGATGCGTTAGAAGAGCTTGATCTTGTGCGCGAAGAAAATGAACAAATCCATCGTCGCGAAGAAGTTCAAAAACGCATCATGATTTTAAAAGTTGTCGAAGAGTTCGAGCGTAATATCGACGCCATCACCAACGAAGTCACAAAAGTCACGAAAAAAATTCACAATATGGCCGATGATGTGGCTGATACCGTGATCGATGCACAATCTTTGACCGAAGAAATGGCGGTTGCCGCCCAGCAGGCCTCAGGCAATGTCCGCGATGTGAGCGGTGCCACGGATGCTTTGGCCACCTCTATTTCCGATCTGAAAGGACAGGTGGATCGATCCTCTGGCATTTCCAGAGACGCGGTCAATGAGGCCAGCCGCGCAAACACAATGGTTGGAAATCTTTCCCAAGCCGCCGACAAAATCGGCCAGGTTGTCCAACTCATCAATGACATTGCCGGTCAAACAAACCTCCTCGCCCTCAACGCCACGATTGAAGCCGCCCGCGCTGGCGAAGCTGGCAAAGGCTTTGCTGTTGTCGCCTCGGAGGTCAAAACCCTTGCAAATCAAACAGGCAATGCGACAGACGAAATCACCAGCCAAGTCGATTCCGTGCAATCCGCAACCAATTTAACTGTTGTCGCGATTGAGAAAATTTCTTCAATCATCGATGAAGTCAATGAGGTCATCAGTGAAATCACTATGACCTTTGAAGAGCAAGAGCGCATTATTCGGGGGATTGCCCAGAATGCCGATGCCGCCGCCAATGAATCTGCCAATGTTCTCGAACATGCAAAAAGCGTCAATGCGGCCACGGTCAGTGTCGGTGAAATTGCCCAATCTTTGCAAAAAGCCTCGACCCAAATGGCGGAGAAATCCGACGAACTCGCCCGGGAAGCCGAGCATTTCCGCGATACCTCCCTCATGGAAATCAATAAATTCGCCTAAAGCCAAAAGCTTTTTGAAAGACTTTTTCTCGAAAAAGTCGTCCCATTTCGCACATGCGAAAAATGATAACCTTAGAGCCTTTTGCATGATGAAAGACCTCTGCATAATA
>DDLW01000332.1 GCA_002340345.1 Alphaproteobacteria bacterium UBA2562
TTTGTTTTTGCCGCAAAACGCAAGGTTAAAGTGGTGCCACTTTAACCAGCTTTGCTCTAGAAGAAACAAGTGAAACCCTCGGTCCAAAGCCCCTGTCCTATGGCAATTTCTCCGTCTGCTGCTTTGGGCCTCTTACCGCAAGCGATCCAAGGCGCCTTGTAAGATAAAGGCGGCTGCGGCTTTGTCGACAAGGGCGCTCCGGCGTTTGCGGGACAAATCAGCTTCAATCATCAAGCGTTCAACGGCGATTGTGGACAATCTCTCGTCCCAAAAGCTGAGGGGAAGATCCGAAAGCGCCAAAAGATTGCGCGCGAATTGTCGTGTGGCCTGGCAACGGGGGCCTTCGCTGCCATCCATATTCACGGGCAGCCCGAGAATAAAAGCGCCAATCTGATGCTTTTCAAAAAGGGTCAAGAGCGCTGCTTTATCTTTGCTCCATTTACTGCGTTTCAAGGTTTCTAAGGGGCTGGCGATTGTGAAACTCGCATCGCTGAGGGCCATGCCAATGGTCTTTTCCCCTAGATCAAAGCCAAGAATCTTTTGCCCACGCGGAATGGCGGCGGGGAAGGCGTCCAAAGGGAGTAGGGGCAAAGGAGATCCTTTCTCTATTTTTTACAGCCTTGCGCTTTTTTCTTGGGTTTGGGCGCCATGCTGTCTGTTTTTGTCATGGATAAAAGGCTTAATCTATCACGTTGCCTTAAAGCGAGGATCTGGCAAGGGAATATGCCTCGAAGATATGGCCAAATCCTTCGCGTTGACCCTCATGCTGAAGGCCAGCCTTTTCCATCACGCGAATGGAGGCCAGATTGTCAGCGCGGGTCAGGCCCGTAATGCGGGGGGCTTTGAAAATTGTTAAGCCATAGACCACACACTCTGTGACCGCTTCTGTTGCCAGGCCATGCCCCCAAAAAGGCTTTCCAAGCATGTAGAGAAGTTCAAGCTCGCCATCATGGCTGTGATCAGCACGTGTTTTGGGCGCGATTGCCTCCGGTAGAGGGCGGACACCACAATAGCCAAGAAGCCCGCCTGTGGTTTTCAATGTCACCGCCAGGGGAGCGATGGGATAGGTATCTTGCATTGCCAGAAGCAAGGCCAGAGCCTCTGCGGCTTTTTGCTGGAGTTGGGCTGGGCTATGATTTGGAAACAGGGTGGCCTCTCCCGTAAGACTGTTCGGCAGACCTGGTAAAAGATGAGCATAACCGGCCAAATCATCCATTTGGAAGGGACGCAAAATAAGCCTATTGGTTTCGAGCCGATGTGCGGTCATAATGCTCTGACCTTCTTAAAAAGCGTTCTAAAAACCATATCCTTTGCCAAGGCTCGAAAGGGGGCGGCGGCATCTTTATAAAAGCTTTTCGAGAGACTTTTTCTCGAAAAAAGCGTCCAATTTCGCATGAGCGAAAAGATATTGGGGTTTGCTAGCAGCCTAAAAATCCTTTCGATTTTAGAATTTGAACGGAAAAAAACAATGTCATAAAAGCGCCTCGTGGATCGACTCCGACATTTTGCCCCCTCTTGCCCTTTCTATGGAGACCTTCATGGCTGACATCGAAATAGAACAAATCCCTGTTCTAAACGATAATTATATCTATCTTATCCATGAACCAAGCGGCAATCAGACCGCCATTGTTGATCCGGCAGAAGCCGCCCCTGTGATCGCAAGATTAGAGCAAAAAGGCTGGGTGCCAACATTTATTCTCAATACCCATCATCACCCAGATCATGTTGGCGGCAATTTAGAGCTTAAAGACCGCTATGGTCTCACGATTGTTGGCGCTGGCCTCGACCAACATCGTTTACCTGGACTGGATCAGCCTGTCGCAGAAGGCGATGTTGTGAAAATCGGTGAGGCTGTTGCCCATGTCCTTGATGTCCCAGGCCATACAAAGGGGCATATTGCCTATTGGTTTTCTGAAGAAAATGCCCTGTTCTGCGGCGATACTCTGTTTTCTTTAGGCTGTGGCCGTTTGTTCGAAGGCACGCCTGGGCAAATGTGGCAGTCTCTTTCAAAATTGAAACGCTTACCCGCTGAAACGCAGATTTATTGTGCCCATGAATATACCCTGGCCAATGCCCATTTTGCTGTGAGCGTTGATCCAAACAATTATCGCTTGAAAAAAAGAGTCACCTGGATTGAAGACATGCGCCGCCATAACAGACCAACAATTCCAACAAGTTTGGAACAAGAATTGGCTCTGAATCCTTTCTTACGCGCTGATGATCCAGGGCTGGCAAAAGCCTTAGGGCTGGATCATGCCTCTGCAGAAGCTGTTTTTGCCGAAGTGCGCCAGCGGAAAGATAATTTTTGACATTCAGCCTGCTGAAATCATTTCATTCCCAGAGAGTAAGTGAACAAAATTTCGCTTTCGGACAGTGTGATTTTTTTCATTCCGGATCCAAAAGGAAAGAGCAATGTTGAAACTCCGTTTTTCACCCACAAGCCCCTATGTGCGAAAAGTCATGGTGACAGCCCTAGAATTAGGGCTGGAAGATCGGATCGAAAAAATTATGACCAATGTTTGGGCGCCAGATACGGACATTGCTGATAATAACCCTTTGGGAAAAGTCCCATGCTTAACAACAGAAGAGGGGATGGATCTTTTTGATTCTCCCATTATTTGTGAGTATTTAGACTCTTTAGCCGGTGGGGATAAATTGTTTCCACAAGCAGAAGACCAAAAATGGCATGTCTTGCGTTTGATGGCGCTGGGGGATGGCATTATCGATGCTGGGGTCAATTGCCGTATTGAAGATTTTTTACGGCCTGAAGAAAAGCGCTATCCAAAATGGCGAGAAAGACAGACCACCGTGATTTTAAGATCTGTTGCAGATTTAGAGAAAAACCCAAATTTTGCCGATCAGGCCCTCCATAGTGGTCATATTGCAATTGCGTGTGGGTTGGATTATGCGAATTACCGTCTGCCAGATCTAGACTGGCGCCAGGGCCATCCAAAAGTTGTATCTTGGTTTGAGAGCTTTGTCGCAAAACCCTCCATGCAGGCAACAGCACCGCCACAAGACAGCTAACCACCTTGTTTATTTGTTATGAGAGAGCCAAGCACAGTGGGTCCATCTCTCAAAGAGACTTGTGGGGGCTTGGCTTTCGCGCCTGTTGAGGCTCTCATCTGGAAACCTCTAATGACCTCTTTTCCCGATTTTCAGTCTTTCAATCTTTTCAATAGCTTCCATGGCTTTGCCGCGCAAAATCCAAGGTAAATCGAGGGAACCATCTGTGCCAGAAAGTTGTTTTGAGAGGAAAGCGCCATGCCTAAGACTGCATTGCCAAAATCGACGGCAGACTTATCTGCGGATGATATTATCGCGCATCTTGGCCTGAAACCGCATCCGGAAGGGGGATGCTATGTCGAAAGCTACCGCCATGACCAAGAAGATGGCGCGCGTGGTTTTTGCACTTGTATCTATTATCTCTTACGGGCGGGCGAGCGCTCGCACTGGCATAGGGTGCGTGATGCCGTTGAAATCTGGCATTATTATGCCGGTGCGCCTCTTCGTCTGGCGATTTCGGAAGATGGTAAAACCGTGAGATTGCAAGCTTTAGGGGCGGATCTGGCACAACAACAAGAGCCACATGCGATTGTCCCCATTGATGCTTGGCAGTCGGCTGAAAGCTTAGGAGATTGGACGTTGGTTGGCTGTACCGTGGCCCCTGCTTTTGAGTTTTCAGCCTTTGAGATGGCGCCTCCAGGGTGGCAGCCGGGACATACACCATAACGGGCAGAAATTATTTTGCTTGAAAGCAAAGGGCAAAGTGATGGGTTCGTCACTTTGATCCGCTTTGCGACGGGAATATTAAGACTTACAGTATTTTTCCTGACCCACAGAAAAACAAAATGCTGTAGGCCAGTTTTCAGGGGAATGAAGATGGCGTTGATTGGCTGGACACCAGACCTTAATGTTGGTGTGCCGGAAATTGATAAAGATCATGCACATTTTGTGGATCTTGTGAATCGTCTTGCAAGTGCAGATGATGATGCTTTTCCAGAGCTTTTTGAGGAAAGCTATCAGCATTTAGAAACCCATTTTGCCATGGAAGAAGGGCTCATGCAAAAATATGGTTTTTTTGCCTATGTGCCCCATAAAGCTGAACATGAGCGTGTTTTGGCGCAAACACGGACGATACAGACGCAAATAGCGTCTGGTGATGTCGAAACCGGACGTCGCTATATTGAAGAAACCATCACAGCCTGGTTTATCAATCACCGCAATACGATGGATGCCGTGACAGCAAATTTCATCCAAATGGCCCGTAGAAATGAAGCTGGGGCAAGCTGAGAAACAAAGAGTAAAACAAAAATATAGAGCGCACGGCGCATGAATTGGTCATATGACATGCGCTCTATTTTATTGAACTTTCGTAAGTATCCATACGTAATTTGCAATTAAATTACTTTGGCCTTTCTATAGAGTCTTTCGCTTTTAATTTGAAGAAAGTGAAATACTCTTCCACTTTAACCAGCTTTGTTATAGGAAAGATTATTCTTCGCGATGGAGCTTTTCTTGCCGTTCATGCCGTTCTTGCGCTTCTAGACTTAAGGTCGCGATGGGACGTGCCTCTAAGCGGCTTAACCCAATGGGTTCTCCTGTTTCTTCACAATAGCCATAGTCATCATGATCGAGACGTTCGAGTGCTTCGTCAATTTTTTGGATCAATTTGCGTTCACGATCTCTCGTGCGTAATTCAAGAGAACTGTCGGTTTCTAATGTTGCCCTATCGGCAAGATCGGGTTCTTGCATCCCTCCTGTTTGCAGATGTTGGAGGGTTGTTGAGGATTCTCGTAATAATTCCGAGCGCCATTTCAAAAGTTTTTGGCGGAAATATTCTTGCTGCATCGGATTCATGAAGTCTTCATCTTCCGATGGTCGGTATTCGGGTGGGAGCTGAACAACCACGACATGTCCCTTCCTGCTATGGCCGCAAGCCTTTTTAAAATTAAGGGTGACGCTGGGATGCGTCGGACGAAAGACCGCGAGACCGAAATCCGCCGCGAGTATATGAATCCCAGGCCATCCTGCAAACCTTCAGTGCCTTGCTTTGTCGCAGAAAATCATTTTTTTACAATCTTTTTGCAAAAGTGTATCAGAAAGACCTAACGATATTAAGGGTCTTGAGATGTGTTTTAAGTATGTAATCTTTTAAAAACAAAGAGTTATGAATGGTCATTCTGAAATTGTCTGATATATGTCTCAGGATGTGAGACCATAAATATTTTTAATAAATTTTAGATGTGGCGTTTCAAAGAAAATAGACCAATCTTTCAAAGACTCGCGAAGAGTCTATGGCCTAAGACGAGATTGCGAGTCTAAGATTCTTTGTTTTTCATCGTTATTCTGGTTGAAAATACGGTTTTACAGCATTTTGCTTTCTCTTCCGAATCAAAGGCAATGCTGCCTGTCTTTGTTCTTGTTGCAAGAGGGATCAAAGGGATATGTCTATCCTTTTGCCCTTAGCGCTAATAGCCCCGTTCGAATTTCGCGAGTTCAACAGCGGCACGCAAATCAACTTCATCCAGAACAGCTTGCAAGCGCGGGTCGTCAACTTTGGATCTATCTTGACGGCAGAGATCCCTTAAAGCGCGTAGCTTGTTCTCTGAAATGCCCCCAACGAGCAGGCCATGGCGAATCTCATCGAGCCCTTCGAGGAGTTTTTCGGCTCTTTTCCGGGCTTTCGATTTTGAGGATGTGGCGTCGGAGACTTCTTGTACTGCGAGTAAAGCGTCAACATGGCTCACAGGGGCAGCGGGCGCGGCCGGTGTATTTGCCATGGCCGAATCGACATGGCGTGCAAAAACATCACCACCACCGCTTGATCTACGGGGTTTCGAGCTGCCAGAAGCCGCTTTCGTCGATCTGCTACGCTCGATTCTCATAATAGTTTTATCCTTATATTTTCTGTTGTTAAGCCTGTTTTAAAACGGTGCCGTTTTCAGTATCTCCATGATTTTGGAAACAGACTTTATAGGGCAAAGGGGGTTAAAGTGACTCTCCTTTAGAGCAAAGTGCGGCTGGATGGAAACATCCAGTCGACACGCCTTGCGGCAAAAACAATAAGAGAGAGCATTTTGTGCGATTCAATCATCACGCAAAATGCTCTAACCTTGTATTTTTCAGTATAAACAAAGGCCTGTAGCATTTCTTCTGCGTTACATCACTAAAGTGAAATGTTGTAAATTTTATCTTAGAGCTTTTCAAGGTCCTGTGAGCATGGGGAAAAGATTCTCTTTTTATGGTACGATAAAGACAGCTGTCAGACAGGCCCTTGTGCTTATTTCTGTCATTGCCTCTATAGCTGGCAGAGGCAACAGAGAACAATTTAAATATACTACTCTTAAAGCAAATTGGTCGATAGTACAGACTTTGGAAAAGAGCAGTTTTCAAATTGGGTGTGTGTGCCATCTGTCGGCATGGGGTGAACACGCTCTCGGAGCAGGCGGTTAAGAGCTTTTGAGAAACATGCCAAAAATGGGAAAGGTTAAAATAGACTGTTTTGTTTGACTTGGAAAGCTGGGCAAAATTTGCCGATATGTCGGCACAGCTTGCCCAGAGGTCTGAAGCGGAAATGTTAAAAACCGCTAACTATACGAGATCACATATATTTTCCCTCTTTTGAATCAAGACGTTTGGGGGTGTGGTCATAAAAGATCTTTTCCATATGCCCTATGCCAAAGATTGGCATGACATTCGCTTTATGAAGAGACAGCGTGTTTTGACAGCTTTTTCTTTTTCCCTTTCAAAGTGAAAGGACGGGCTGTGATTTCACTCTATAGAAAACTTTTCCAGCTATGATGATGGCGCTTATGTCAGCAGCCTGATCTGGAAAAGCCTTGAAAGAAAGCCAGGAAGGCGTCGAGAGCAAAGCGCGTTAAAGTGAGATGCGTTTTGTAGCACAACAAAAATTGAGAGCATTTCTAAGGATTCAAAATACAAGCGAAAGGCTCTCAATAGGATGGAACCAGGAAAGGTTCTGTAAGCTGCGTTGCAGTATTGGATAAAGCCTATGGAAAGGGACCTCCCACCCGTAGCCTCTGTGGCTCTTGTGGTGTGGTCCAGCGGCCCTCCAGGGGGCAATGCGGCCCAAGGCCAGCGGCCCTCCAGGGCCCAAGGATAGATCGAGAGCCAAGATGATGATGCGCACAAACCTTGACCTTTTCTGCTTTGCTCAAACCCATGACGCCCAGAAAGCCATGGCTTCAGGACGACAAGGGATAAGGGCAAGACGACATCGCAAAGAGGGAAGCAGCATTATGGCGGCTCTTTTCGCAGTGATGATGTCTTTGTTCTTTTTAACAGCACCAGCGCAGGCAACCTCACGGATCAAAGATATTTCTGATTTTGAAGGGGTGCGCGAGAATATGCTGGTGGGCTATGGCCTTGTTGTGGGCTTGGCTGGCACTGGGGATGATTTAGGCAGTTCCTCTTTTACCAAAGCAAGCCTTAGTGGCATGCTGGAGCGTATGGGGGTTGCCACAGATGCCAATTTGGATGTTGATAATGTGGCGGCTGTGATGGTGACCGCTGTATTGCCACCTTTTGCCCGCCAAGGCACACGGATTGATGTGACACTCTCGGCGATTGGGGATGCGGATAGTCTGTTGGGTGGGACCCTGGTTGTGACGCCTTTGCTCGGCGCGGATGGGGAAGTCTATGCCGTTGCCCAAGGCAATGTCGCCGTTGGTGGCTTCCAAGCCCAAGGGAATGCGCAAACCGTAACACGCGGGGTCACAACCAGCGGTCGGATTTCAAATGGGGCGATTGTCGAGCGTGAAATTGGCTTTGAATTGGCAAGTTTAGAGAATGTTAAAATTGCTCTACGGAACCCCGATCTGACAACAGCGCGCCGCATGGCCAATGCGATTAACGCTTTTTTACAGCAGCCCGCCGCCCGACCTTTAGATTCTGGCACGGTCCATATGGAAATTCCTCCCAGCTATCGCGGTGATGTCGTGGCGCTGATGACGGATGTGGAACAAATTTTAGTGGAACCTGATCAACTAGCCCGTGTTGTTATTGACGAGCAATCAGGTATCATTGTGATGGGTGAAAATGTTCGTATTAGTACGGTTGCAATTGCGCAGGGCAACCTCACCGTGCGGATTACGGAAACGCCTCAAGTGTCCCAGCCCAATCCCTTTGCTCCAGATAGTGCAACGACGGAGATTGTGGATCGGACGGACATTGAAATTGATGATGATTCAGAAAAGCGGTTTGGCGTTGTGCCTGAATCCGTTACTCTCAATGATCTTGTGCGCGGCTTGAATTCCCTTGGTATTGGTCCTCGTGATATGATCCGGATCTTACAAGCGATTAAAGAAGCTGGCGCACTGCAAGCTGAGTTGGAGATGCTGTAATGGATGATGGCGGCTTTTCCATGGGGTCTGCCCAATTAAAAGCGCAAATGGCCCTTGAGGAACAAAAAACGCAAAATACAAAAGGGTTCCAAAGAGCGCTTGGGGCAGCCGCGAAGAAAGATCCCGAAGAAGCACGCCGGGTGGCGAAAGACTTCGAGGCGGTCTTCCTGACGACCATGATCAGCCAAATGTTCAAAGATGTGAAAGTCAATGAACGCTTCGGAGGCGGCTTTGGCGAAAAGGTTTGGCGCGAACATATGTTCGATGAATGGGGCAAAAAAGTCGCCAAGAATGGCGGTGTCGGCATCGCGGATCAAATCTATCGTCAAGTGCTGCAAGCTGAGGGAAAATCGCCAGAAGAAATTGCACGTCTTATGAAAGAAGGGGCGTCTGGGGTGACACGTCATCCACCGCGTCCGTCTGCGGAGACTTTAGCCAAAGCTGGCTATGGAGACTATGCAGAAAAGGCTGAGGCCACACGGGAAACTGCACCCTCTTCTGTTCAGGCAGAGGCGCATGCTCCTGAAGCCAAAGCCTATCCAGCACGGTCAGCGGGATTTGGTCAACAGCATCGTCTTTATGACTTTGAAGAAGGAACGATAGAACAGGCAACCTCCTCCATGCGCGGGGCAACCAATTGGGACTCTTCCCGGCAGAAGAGCATCCCTCTGGAGAGCCAGGAACGGCAAACCAGCCAGGTGAGGCAAACAGCGCAACAGGTGGACCATGATCACAATGCGGTTCTTGCCGCACAGGAATATCGAAGTGCCCAGAGGGACCCTGTATCTGAGGACCCGAATGCACTTGATCTTTCTGTTTTGCAGGCCTATGCCGGTCAGGGCCGTCTGGGGAAGGGGGGGCGTTAAGCCATGCAATTGGAAACCAGTGTCGAGCGCGTTTTGGAAACAGCGGTTGATCTTATTGATATCACATCTTTAGAAACAGAATTGCTGCGTTCGATGCGGCCACATGACATTCAAGCTCTTATGGAGCAAAAGCAAAAAGTGGCTGGTGTCTATCACGGTCTCCTCAAAAAACTGGATCGTCGCCGGGATGTTTTTGCCGACCTTCCTGAACGCTTAAAAGACGAAGTGCGCCAAACCAGTGATTGGGTAAAACTTATTCTCGCTGAAAATGCACGGCTTTTGCGTGCCTCTGTTGATGCCAATGAAAAACTCCTCCTGGCCATCAAAAAAGCGGCGGAAGAAACATATGGAAATGAGATCGGGACCTACGACAGAGAGGCAAAAGTCGGCGGTGCGCCCAGCCGAACCACCTCGGTACAGGTGACGTTAGGTCTTAATGAAACGACCTGATGGCAAGGTTTTAAACTTTGTTGCAGGTGTAAAATGCACTTTGAAAGATCAAGGGATCTCCCTTGACCTTTTGGAAAAGAAACGGCTGTTCCTTATTAGGAAGGCGCCCCATGAAAGAGGCCGATGACGGTGGCTTTCATCGGCAGAGTATCGCTCCTAGGGATTTGGGAGCTTTTGGAACCGCAGTTGTAGAAAAGACGCTACGAGAATTGCAAGGGAAAGGTATTCCACCATGACCATAGCAGCGCTTACAAATGCCCTAACCGGGCTGAAAACCAGCCAGAGAGCGCTGGGAGTCATCTCTGACAACATCGCGAATGCCAATACAGAAGGCTATACCCGCAAAATTGCGGACTTATCGTCTCTTGTTTATGATGGTCGTGGTGCCGGGGTCGAAATTGCGCGTATTTCTCGGAATGTCGATGAATATTTGATGCGCGATCGCCGTGACGAGGTCAGCGAGCTCAAAGAAGTCGAAGTCATGGGGCGCTATCTCGAGCGGATCCAAGATTTCTTCGGTGAGCCCGCCGATAATAATTCCGTGGCGGCTTTGGTTAATAAGCTCCAGACCTCTTTGGAGCAATATGAACTGGATCCAGAAGATCAGTTCAACGCGAAGACCGTTGTCGATGCCGCTGGCGCTCTTGGTCAGCAGCTTGAAACCATGTATTTCGAATTGCAGCATATGCGGGGGCAGGCAGACCAAGAAATTGGGACGCGTGTCGCCGAAATCAATTCTCTTTTAGGGCAAATCGACACCTACAATGTTGAAATCGTACGCGATGTCGCGCGGGATATGGATACAGGCGCCTTACGGGATAAGCGCGATGTGGCTTTAAACCGCTTAGCCGAATTGGTCGATATCTCTTACTATGAACGCGGCGGTGGGGATGTTGTGATCTCAACCCGTGGCGGGACAACATTGCTGGATGTCGATCCACTCACCGTCTCTTTTAGCACAGCGACTGATTTACGGTCTGAGATTCGCTATGATCCTGACCGCTTGCCCGGCACGGCGACTGTCGGGACCATTTCCGGTATTTATGTTGGCGATGTGCAAACAGAAATGTCGGATATCACCACAGAACTTCGTGGTGGCGAAATCAAAGGCCTCATTGATATCCGGGATACATTGATCCCAGGCTTGGTCGATGAATTGAATACTCTAAGCTCAACATTGCGCGACGAGATTAACCGTATCCATAATTTGGGGACATCGTTCCCGCCACCCAATCAGCTCACAACATCGGTTGGGTTTTTCAATCCAAACACCGCCTTGAATACGGATGAGCCTTTAACAGCGGCCAATTTTGACCTTGGTTTGCGAGACACAACAGGTCTTGTGCCACGCCAAGAACAGCTTTTGCGGATCTCTGTCATTAATCGTGGGACGCCGATCTCCTCAAGGGGGGATGTGGTGACGACGAACACTATTGATCTGGCAGAAATGGTCAATGCTGCCGGGGGTACCGCGACCATGCAAGATCTGCTCAACCGGATCAACACTGTCTTTAATGGCGTTGTGACGGCGAGCTTTAACAATGGACAATTGACCTTGCAGGCGAATGATCCCAATAACGGTCTGGTCATTGATGTGCCGGAAAATGTTTTGCGATCAGACCCAACCGCTTTGGTCGATCCAACCGCAAATGTGGCGACGACTCAGATTGGAGATGTCATTCATTTCTTTGACGATAATAACGCTCTTATTGGGTCTGCAACCATGACCGATAGCAATGGTGATGGCAATTTAACCTATCAAGAGGTCGTGGATAGCATTAATGCGGTGACGGGCATGTCCGCGCGTTTCTCTATGACGACGGCGGCGGCGACATCACAAATTGAAATCACAAAAGATGACGGGCAAGCGTTCACATTAAGCTATGACACGGGCTATTTTGCGGCAACGACAGCTGTTGCTCCAGGCAGTGGCTTGGCCGCTCTTGCCACAAACACAGGGATCAATCACGGGGATACCCTGACAACAAACACAGGCGCGACTGTAACTTTCTCGAATGCCGCTGCCGCCGGGGCGCTGACCTTTGAAGAGGTCATTGACCAGATTAACACGCAATTAGGCGGTGTTGCGACCGCAACATTGGTGCAGCAAGGGGCTAACTATCGTATCCGCCTTGGGAATAATGGCACCTCTGGGTTTTCTCTGGCAGGGGCTGGCACGGCCAATGCACAATTCACAGGCACCCCAACCAATATGGCTGATCTGGGGCTCACTGGGACGCATACATCCCAAGCCGCAAGTTTCAATATTGCGACGACCAAAGGCTTCCCAGAAGCCGATGAAGCTGTTCGTCTTTATGATGGGGCGGATAGCGAACTCGCCACCAACACGCTGAATATTTCTATCAAAAGAGAAAGTGCCGCTGCCTTCACCGCTATTCCTGGGATCACATGGAATAGCACTTTAGAAGAAATCGCCATTGCCATTAATGGTATGGATGTTGATGGGGATTTAGTCGCAGATTTCCAAGCCCGCGTGATCAAAGAAGATGGGTATAAGCTGCAAATCATTGATCGTGTTTCGAATGAGGTCATCCAGTTTAGTGGGGATGACGCTTCTGTTCTAGGCTTCGGCACAGATCCAAGTGAGTATAATGATAGCCGCGGCTTTAGCCATATGATGGGGCTGAATGATCTTTTTGTCAGCGGTGATAGCTATAGCGCAATGCAAAGTTTGAATGTGCGCTCTGATATTGCGGCGGATCCGACACTTCTTGCTGGTGCCCAAGCCAATAATTCTCTTTTGACCGGGGCAACAGGGATTGCAGCTGGGAATAACGAAGGGGCAAAAGCCCTGTCAGCTGGTTTCTTGTCCAGTATTTCTTTCAATTCTGCTGGCGATTTGCCGGATATAGAGACAACCCTTAGCGGCTATGCAACCCGGATCTTATCGAACCAGGCTCTTAAGACTTCGACCAATAAGAATGATGTCGAATTTAGAGAAGAAGTCGTCAATGAGTTGGAATTCCGGATCGAAGGCATCAGCGGTGTGAATATGGATGAGGAATTATCCAATTTGATTCTCTTCCAGAATGCTTACACGGCGGCTGCCCGTGTGATTTCAGCAGCGCAAGAACTCATGGATGAACTTGTCAATGTAACACGTTGATGTTTGCGAATTCGCGCCAAGCGTAATTTCATACAGCGAATTTGTGGTGCTCATATACGAAAGTCAAAGCGGTTGCCCGCTTGAGATGTGACGTAAACCGCTTGAGGGAGAGTTTAGATGATTACCCGCACCTCCACCTATGGCATGTCAGCCCAAAATGTTGCGAACATCAATGCGCGTCAGAAAAACATTCAAGATCTGACCATGGCGATTTCAAGCGGTAAAAATGACAATCGCTATGAAGGTTTAGCTCTGGACTCTAATCGTCTTGTCAATCTTGAAAATGAGTTAGAGCGTATTGATCGCTATCGTGATAATATCGATACAGCAACGCGCCGTCTAAACGAAACGGAAAACAGTCTTGCGTCTTTGATCGACATGGGAACGAAATTTAAGGCTGCAATGCTCCAGGCGTCCAACGACCCTTCTAAGCTAGACGTGCCTTTATCAACAATGGCGCGTGACTTTTATGAAAGCGCGGCTGCTTTTTTGAATAAGCAGCAAGATGAACGCTATATTTTTAGTGGCAGCGAAACAGATATCCCGCCTGTGCGAAGCCTTGAGCAAGTACAAGATATGTTCAGAACACAGGTGACCGCAGGAACCATTAGCCTGAATACTGGTGATTTGGCTTATGATGGTGTTGTCAATTCTACTGGTGATGAAAATGGGAGCATGGCGGTCAGAACCATGCAAGTGATTGATTTCTTCACCAATGGCCAAGAATATAACACCACAAGTGGTTATCCGACAGCGCAAGAGCCCAACACATATCTTGGGACGGCGAATGAATCAAACTACACGCTTGGGGATCCGCCAGCGCAGCTTGATTTTAGCAGCCTTTATTATCAGGGAGATGATAAACAGCTGTCAGCCCGCACAGAAGATAATTTTGATGTTTCTTACGGCATCACCGCTGATCGTACTGGAATCGAAAAAATGATGACAGCGGCCTTTTTGGTTGCCGATTGGCAGCCTCAAGATACAGCATCAGGGCTCGCTTATAATGCGACAGGCGACATGCTTGATAATGAAACAAAACTGGATGCGGCAACAAAGTTGATGGGGGATGCGCTCTCAGACGCACAAGAAGACAATCTCACCCAAATTCGCAGCGAAGTGGGATTGACTGTGAATAAATTCCAACGCTCCGAAGAACGTCATAAAACTATGGAACTTTATATTGAAGGGGTCGTGACGGAAATCGAAAATACAGATGTTGCCGAAGCCGCAACGCATCTTGCGGACCAGCGCATGATTTTGGAATCGTCTTTTTTAGCGATTTCTTCTCTCAGCCAGCTCAGCCTGGCAAATTACCTCCGTTAAAGCAAAAGCCCCTTCGCGCTGGGAGCGTTTAAAGGGGGCTTTAGAAGAGCAAAGGCCAAAAGGATTACTTCATCTCTTTTGGCCGTTTTGCGGTAAAAATAAAGATAGAGAGCATTTCACCTGAGTCTGAATAAAAGCGAAATGCTCTGAAATTTTGATAGACATGAAGAGCAGAGTGTGGTGCGTAAAATGGGCTTGAGAGCAAAGCTGGCCACAATGCACTGACGCCATCAGCTTGCGGCAAAACCCTTAAAGCACAGGCTCAAAGGGGCTTTTATCCATTTTGCGGTGAAAACAAAGGCAGAGTGCATTTCTCCTGCGTCAGGGTAAGAGCGAAAGGCTATATCTGCTCTTCTCTGTAAGCACATTTTTCTACGTTCAAAAAACACACGTCCTGACCGATCCGGGCTTCAGGACGTGAGAAAATAAAAAAGCTTTTGAGTTTTGTTTACTATATTTGAGGATTTTTGTTTTTAAATAATCTCGCCTCAACCAGCTATATAAGGCGGATGATTATGGAAAAAGCGACTCTCCTCAATGACCTGGCGACCAACCATACTTCTGAAGAAGCGCCGGTGAACCAAGGAATTTTGTCAATGGCAGCAGCGCAAGAAACGGGTATGATATCCTTATCCACTCGTTTTGGAAATTTCGAGTTTGATCGGGCGCAAGCCTTGAACATGCCAAATGGCCTGCTTGGCTTTGCGGGCTATAGCGAATTTGGCTTGGCCACACCTCCAGGAGATGGTTTTGGCCAGTTTAAAATCTTGCAAAGTCTTCAAGATGCTGATCTGAGCTTCATTGTCCTGCCGCTTCCTGTGGACAATGGCCTCATTGATCGCGAAGATATCGAAGATGCCACCGCCTCTTTGGACGGCAATATTGACGATATGGCGATTCTTTTAATCGCAACCATTCGCAAATTGCCAGATGGCTCTAAATTGACGGTCAACACCCAAGCACCGATCATGATCGATGCGGCGCGCCGTCAAGCGTGGCAATATATTTTGCACAATCCTAAATATAATATTCAGCATGAGCTGGCTTAAAACAGGATAAGAGCGTTGAAGCTTTAAGCTTTGAGGCTCTTTGATGTTTTTGTGTGTAAGCGCGATGAGATCAGATAATTTTCGTTTGATCGATCTTCTTTAAATCCGCCCGTTCCGAGACAGGATGCCGCCGTAGGGGCAGATGATCGCTTTTAAAAAACGCCGTCGGCAGGATGCCAACGGCGTTTTTCTATTTCAGAACCAGATCTGGTATTCTTTCGCTGGCGCGAAATTAGGCGACTTTTTCGAGAAAAAGTCTCTCAAAAAGCTTTTGGAAACTTAAGGGATATCTTTTGTGAAAATTGTGCCTGATGTCAAAATTTATAATTTAGGAAAACACCCGTTGTGAATTGATCATCATCACCGCGTGTTTCGACCAAAGAAGAATCGGCAATAGTGTCGCCGAGCCTTTTATAATTGGCAAAGGCAATTGTAGAGATATGTTTTGTGTGTGGGATGACCAGACTGCCGCCAAGGCCGTAAGACACCGTTGCACTATCAGCATCATAGCGCGCAAGACCAGAGGCAGCGGATTGAGCCGCATCGACGCCAAAATAGGCTTCGTTATAATTTCCACCCGTATAGTCTAGACTGGGGCCGATTGAATATATGACCCTTTGCTTGCCAATCATGGTCATGCCACCATATTGAACGCTGGCTTCCCCCAGGAGACCTTCATGGCCGCCGATTCCTTGCCGTAAAGCAAGTTTGGCCGTGAGGGGGCGCCATTTATATTCAATATACCCACCGATCTCGACCGAACCATCAACATCGCCAAGACCTCTAAGATCATTTGTGTCATCGCCTGTGATGGCAAAACTATTGCTGCCATCTTCATCGCGGCCAAAATTATATTTGAGGACAGGGCCTGCTTTAAAACCTTTATGATGGATCACATTATAGCCAATGCCTTCATTCACGGAGGCAAAGAATTTGTCAGCATATGTGACCTGAACATTCGGAAGCGCAGACAGGCGGCCTTCGTCATCGCCTTCATAACTCGGTGCATAGAGCATGCCAGCGCCAACAGAGAAAGACCATCCCTTCGGTGTCTCAGGCTTTCCTTGCGCAAAGGCAGACGTGGGCAGTGCTATGATCAAAGCGGCAAGGACAGTAAAGCGGTTTTTCATTGGGAAGGGCCCCTCATGATGGCGGCATTTTATTTCTATTTTCATATACGTCAGGCAAAGAAGATTGGATCCCCTTTGTTGAATTTTAGGGGACCAAAAGCTCCTTTTTAGAAAGGGTCATAAAAACCATGGGTTTTGCGGTAAAAACAAAGACAGAGAGCCTTTCACCTAAATCTCAATAAAAGTGAAAGGCGCCAATTTGGATATCATATCAGATTAAGAGTCTAAGGGGAGGTATTGCGATGGAATATTTGATTCTTTCTGGCCTTTCGATGGAAAGAAAGAGAGGGAAGAATACCTCCTCCGGGGAAACACGATATAAGAAAATCACTGAAATTATAAGGACTCGAAAGCCAGACCTCTTACTATGTGCCGGAGACACCCTTGATCGTAAGGCCCTATATCGTCTTGCAGAGGACAAAAACGTGAAAGCGGGACGCACAACCATTGTGCTTGAGACAGAGGGCGCCAAGGATAAAAAAGAGACCTCTAAAGCTGTCAAATCAAAATCTCAGAGCAAGCAGGACCTTATGCTGATTCAGCCTAACGGGAACCTAAGAAAGCTTGGAGAACAAACCCTTGTCAATAGCCGTGCGCTCAGATTATCAGGAGAGCGGTCTGAGAAAAGGCAGGATTTGAGAGCACAATTGGAGCAGCGCTCTTTTGAAATAGCAGGCAAGAAAGTCTTATGCCTGATTTGTGGTGAAATTAATTTTTTCAAATATCGCCGAGCAGATAAAACAGTCTCATTTTTTGACCCGGACAATTTTCCAGACATCCAAAGCGCTTTTGAGGATGCGGATATTATTCTCAATCCGACCCATGACCGCATGGCTGAGCGCGGTGAGATGCTGAAAACGAAACGAGCCTATCTTTCACGACGCATTGAGAAAAGAGAGCGGTATTTTATGAGCGTTTCAAATTGGGATAGTGAAAAGAGAACATTGGATGGGCGGAAAACATATCGGCAAGCCGCGAATGGAGACAGCCTTCATGAGGTTTATCAATCTTCAAACCCTCTTTCAGCCATCGATTGGCTTTATAATGAAGATGATAAGATGATTTATTCGACGTTTAAGGCAAATTTTTAAAAATCAGCAAAGAAAAAACTTTAAAATATTTATGGTGCGGTCGAGAAGACTCGAACTTCCACCCGATCTCTCGGACAGCGACCTCAACGCTGCGCGTCTACCAATTCCGCCACGACCGCACAAAATCTATAGATCCTACTCTGAACAAGAGTAGTGTCAAAAATAGCTGCGAAACCAAAAGGGTCAGCAGCTCTAGAAGGATATTTACCGCGTCTGTTTTGGGGCGTCAAGATTTTTTTGAAATAAATTTTACAATATAGCGCATGTCCTATGATCATTTATGTGGGATACGCTGTAAACCTTTGCTTTGCCTGATTTGTGGTAAAAAATCCTTGTGTCTTTTGCGCGGATCAGCATTGAAAATCTGTGCTGTCTCTTTATCTTACGCCAAGAGCAAAGCTTTCGTTCAGTCCAGAGAACTGTCGTTTATGTGAGAGGAGCTTGTCGCCGGTATGTCTGCGCTTCAGGCATTGTTTGACCAAATTCCAATTTCCGTCCTTGAGCGGTCAGGCGTGACATGGTGGATTTCCGATCACGCTGTGCCTTATCCTCTGGCCTTAGCCGCACAGGAGGAAAGGGTGGCGCAGATTTTTGCGGGACAAGCCCCGGAAACTGTGTGGTTGCTTGAACATCCCCCTTTATACACAGCTGGTACAAGTGCGAAAAAGGAAGATCTTCTCCATCCAGATCAATTCCCAGTTTATGATGCGGGGCGGGGGGGGCAATATACCTATCATGGTCCTGGCCAAAGGATAGGATATCTGATGCTGGATTTAAGACAGCGGGGCAAAGATATCCGTGCGTTTGTACATCAAGCCGAAGATTGGATCATCAGAACTTTATGGACCTATCATCTGCGCGGTGAACGGCGTGAAGGGCGGGTCGGGATTTGGATTGATCGCAGCCCTCCAAATTCAGAGGGCCAAAAAGCTGAAACAAGAGAAGATAAAATTGCGGCCATCGGTATTCGCGTGCGCCGGTGGATTTCCTTCCATGGCGTGTCTTTAAATGTAGATCCTGATTTGTCCCATTTCAGCGGGATTGTGCCCTGTGGCATTTCCCCCCAAGCGGAGGAGGGGCGGCAAATGGGGGTGACATCTCTTTTAGATCTTGGCTGCCCTGTGGAAATGACAGATGTTGATCTGGCTTTGATGAAGAGTTTTACGGACGTTTTTCAAACAGAAGATCCAAAAGACCAAGGGGCATGTGGGCTCGGAAACTGATTTTCTTTCTGAGGGCGTTTACAAATATTTATTCCTGGCAAAGCTTTATGAAAGGGCAAGAGGGATATGGTTGATGTCTCAAGCTCAGATGTTTCTTTTTCAGGCGTGACGTCTTCTGGTTCTGACGTTTCTTTGTCGCTGCGCACTGTGGCGCGCATTTCTGAGATTGGTGAAAAAGAGTGGGATTCATGTGCCGGGGAGGATCACCCTTTTACCCGCTATGCCTTTCTTGCTGCTTTAGAAGACAGCAAATCTGCGGTGGCGGCTTCTGGATGGATGCCGCATCATTTGGTGGTGGAGAGCCCGGATCCAACCCAAAACAAACGACCTCTTGCGATTATGCCCCTTTATATCAAAGGGCATTCTTATGGTGAATATGTCTTTGATCATAGTTGGGCAAACGCATATGAGCGGGCTGGCGGGCAATATTATCCGAAATTACAATCTTCTATTCCCTTTACCCCTGTGCCTGGGAAGCGTCTTTTGGTGCGGCAAGATTTGACCGATGCGGAGCCAAGCGCGAAAGATCTCCAAAAAGCCCTTCTGCAGGGGCTTTGCACCTTATGCGATCGTTATGGTGTGTCCTCAGCCCATATTACTTTTTTAGAAAAAGAAGAATGGGACTGCGCGGAAAAGGAAAATTATCTTTTAAGACTGGGAGAACAATTTCACTGGCAAAATAATGATTATGAATGTTTTGACGATTTCCTGGGGGATTTGGCCTCACGCAAACGTAAAAATATTCGCAAAGAAAGACAACAAGCCCTGACATCATCGGTTCGGTTAGAAGCTTTGACTGGTGATGCCTTAAAAGCAGAGCATTGGGATGCTTTTTACCAATTTTACTTAAATACATCGGACCGCAAATGGGGGTCTCCTTACTTAGAACGCGCCTTCTTCCATCTTATTGGGGAGACCATGGCGAATCAAATTCTGCTTGTTCTGGGGAAACAAGATGGGGAATGGGTGTGCGGGGCTTTGAATTTCTTCTCTAAAACGCATCTCTATGGTCGGAATTGGGGGAGCCTTGTCGATTATCCTTTTTTGCATTTCGAGGCATGCTATTACCAAGCCATTGATTTTGCGATTGCCCAAGGATTGAAAACGGTCGAGGCTGGTGCCCAAGGAACACATAAACTTTTGCGAGGGTATAGGCCAGTTCCAACATATTCTGCACATTATATTCCGCACCAAGGCTTCCGGGATGCTGTTAATCGCTTTTTATCCGAAGAAAAAGATGCTATTGCCGACAGCATTGAAAGGCTGCATCACTACACGCCCTTCCGGAAAGGGGCGCCATAGAAACGGTCTTAAAATTCTATAGTCTTTCGCTTTTATTCTGACCCCCAAGAAAAGCAAAAGGCTGTAACGGAATTTCCACTGTCACCAGCTTTGCTATAAATAGTTGCCTCGTCCACCTGACTCTTTCGGTTGGGTCAAGGCCCATATAGAATAAGATATTGACTGTTATGAGGGCTTGAGAGCAAAACCTCTTTTCCTCATATGTGAAATTAAGGAACAGGATCTGTGGGAATGCGTGCCCTTCCTTTAATATTTTTATCAATATGTGCTCTGATTTCTTTCTTGGGTATGCATTTTTATTGGGATGTTTCCTTTATACAGCCAGATTCGCCGAGCTATTTCGCTTGGTCTCCCATAAGAACAGTCGGGTACCCTTTGTTTCTTGAGGGTGTTCAAGCTCTTCCCTTGCCATTTGAAGTCACACTACAAGCCGTGCAATTCTCCTTGATGTTAGGCATGGTTATTTGGACTGTCTTTGTGACTGAAAAAGTTTTTTATCATAAAATCTTAAGTCTTTTTATGGTAGCGGCTATCGGATTAAACCCCTTTTATTGGCAGTTTGGTTTAAAAGTGCTTTCGGAAGCGCCTTTTTTTGCTTTTATCATGATGATGGCGGCGTGTCTTTTTCTGGCAATAGCAGAAAAAGAGGACCCTAAAAAACTTTATACACAAAAACGTCTTTTCTGGATTTCTTTAGCCGCTGTAGCGATTGGGGCGGCAACTCTCATTCGCCCTGTTGGTATTGCGTTTGCGCCTGTTTTATTGATTCCAGTTCTTCTTGAAAAGAAGAAAATCCAAACGTTACTTTATGCAATGATACCGATTTTATTAATCTTAGGGGCGAGTAAAATATTAGACCCAAGACAAGGGGAAGGTAGTATTTCGAAGCATGGCATTAACTCTGTTTTTGGCCAGTTGATCTTTCATTTACCTGAAACTTTACCTGGGATTAACGCGGAGCAACTTGCGCCTCTTTCTAAGGAGGTGGCACGCTACAGGCAGTGGGTGAACCATGCGCCAGGCTATCAAGGGCGCGCCGTCGCAAGATTAATGGTCTGGAATTCCTTGAATAATAAGACAACACAGATTTTACCGGAAACTGGACTTTCCAAGAACGATATTGTTTTGGCTTTATTAGAAGACCGCCCAGAAATATGGCTTTATGAAATTGTGCAAAATTTTTATACTCTTTGCTTTGTTCCTGTTGTCGAAACACAATCAAAAATTGATCACTGGGTTGCATCACGTGAAGATGTGGCCGCGCCGATTTCAAAGGAAGACATTGATTTAGCCACAATTGCCATACCAGGGTTTTTAGTTTTCTTGAAAGACATAGCTTTTGGCGTGATTATGCTTGTGACTTTAATTTTGCCTTTCATATGGGTGACGCAATTTTTGCGTGGTCAGAGGCTCTCGCCTTTATGGAGCTATTTGACAGCCCTCTCCCTTGGTATCATTGGCTATTATGTGACGATTGCAGCTTTCAACGGACCCTTGTTTCGCTATCAAGTTGCTGTTTACCCTCTGCAAGTCATGATCGGGACTGGGTTTTTGCTTGCGATTGTGACCGCTGTTGAGAAACATTTACGGCGCAAAAATAAAGAATAATATGCTGTTCGTATAAGAAGTTCTGTTTTTATTGTCCTTATGCCTGTGTTTTTCGGGCTTTTCGCATGCAGTAAAATTAAGAGGATATAGATATGTGCGGCATTGTTGGCTGGCTTGCAGCGGCTCAAAGACCCGCTCCAGATGCTGCGCTTTTATCGAACATGGCGCAAAAAATTGCCCATCGTGGTCCTGATGCGCAACAGATTTCTGTGGTTGGGCCAATAGGGCTCGGCCATCGTCGTCTGTCTGTGATTGATTTACAAGATGCGGCGAACCAACCGATGGTCGATTCATCGGGATTATTTCATCTGATCTTCAATGGAGAGATTTATAATTACAAAGATCTCAAACGTGATCTTGAATCTCGGGGCCATCATTTTCGCACCGAATCTGATACAGAAGTTCTCTTAGAAGCCTATAAATGCTGGGGAGAAGACTGCTTAGATGTTTTAGAAGGCATGTTTGCCTTTGCACTTTGGGATGTGCGGCAAAAATCTCTTTTTTTAGCGCGCGATCGTATGGGGAAAAAACCGCTTTATTATGGTCGTCTGCCAACGGGGGATTTTCTCTTTGGCTCTGAAGTCAAAGCGTTAATGGCACATCCTGAAATGCCGTTGGCTATGGATCTGCGCTCCATCATAGATGTATTAGAAATTGGCTATATTTTAGGTCCCAAAAGCGCTATAGCGTCCATAGAACAGCTTGAGCCCGCACAATCCATGATTGTTACTCAGGAAGGCATACAGCGGCAATGGTTTTATTGGGATTTGGCCTCATTTTTTTGCAACCCTGTGCAGTCTTGGTCTTTCGAAGAGGCAACAGCACAGCTGCAAGCCCTGACAGATGAAGCGGTAACAGCACGCATGGTGGCCGATGTGCCTTTAGGGGCCTTTCTGTCGGGAGGTTTGGATAGCACAAGCATCGTCGCTTCTATGGCGCGTTATCAGAGGAGCCAAGGATATGATGCTGATACAGTTCAGAGCTTCTCCATTGGCTTTCAGGAAAAAGGCTATAGCGAGCTGCCAGAAGCACAGGCGATGGCAAAGGATTTGGGACTGCATCACCGAGATGAAATTGTCACCTTAGACCATATTGATGATTTCGAGAGACTCTGTTGGTTTATGGACGCGCCTTTTGCCGATAGTTCTTTCATCCCTATGTATTATTTGGCAAAAATGACACGCGAGCATGTAACCGTGGCGCTTTCAGGCGATGGGGCCGATGAGCTTTTTGCGGGCTATAGCACATATGGTGCGGATCGTTTGCATGGTCTTCTTCGCTGTGTTCCGCGCTCGTTGGCCTCAGCGTTTTTGCAAAGCTATCAAACAGTCATGCCAGCCAGCCATGGCAAAGTCAGTTTTGATTATAAAATACGGCAATTCTTAGCCGCTCGTGATCTTAGTCCCGAAGAAGCGCATTACTCTTGGCGACAGCTTTTCAAAGGATCAGAATGGGCAAAAATATTGGATCCCGATCTCTGTGCAGATCTAAAGGATTATAACCCCTATGACCGCTTTGCACATTTTTATCGCGATGTCGACGGATGTGACCCTTTAAACCGTGCGCTTTATGTCGATCTTAAAACCTGGTTGGTTGATGATATTTTGGTCAAAGTCGATCGCACGACCATGGCGCACTCTCTAGAAGCCCGTACGCCTTTTCTCGACCGGAAAATCGTTGAATTTGCAGCAGGTCTCCCAGCGGCTTTTAAAATGAAGGGGCGTGAACAAAAGCGTATTTTACGCAAAGCCCAAGAAAACTATTTACCAAAAGACCTTTTTCGCCGTAAAAAACGGGGTTTCAACGCACCAATAGCACATTGGATTGATCGGTTGGCTGAGATTATGCTGCAAGACGCTTCAGGCACAAATGAGCTTTTTCAAAAAAACGCTATCACTGGTCTTGTGGAGGAACATATGACCCGTCGGCGTGATAATGGTTTTCGTCTTCTTGCGTTAGCAAGTCTCAATGTTTGGCACAACAGGCCGTTTTCTCGCTAAAAGCATCTTATTTTGTCTTGCACAAGAAAAGTATAAGATGATGGTCAAGAAAATGAGTTTACCGCAGGACTTTGTTTTCTATCTTTTTTTATAATTTGAATATTGATTCAGTGGCAATGGTGAACATGACAATTTCTGTCCGGGACTCTAAAATAAAAACTGGCTCTGCCTATCTTAACCCACAGCGTAAAAAGCGTATTTTGTCTTGGGCGAATGATCTTGCAAAGACTCGTGCGAAATGGATCAAACGCAATCGGTTTTATTATCAAGATGAGTATCGTTATCTCAATTTCTTGATTCCGCAGGGGTCTCGTATATTGGAGATCGGATGTGGCACAGGCCAACTTTTGGCGGCGTTATCGCCTGCCCAGGCTTATGGGGTTGATTTAAGCCCTGAAATGACTACGGAAGCGCAGAAAATCCTCCCAGAGGGGATTTTTATTACGGGAGATATAGAAGAAGAGAACACGATTTTGTCTTTAAAAGATAAAATGAATGGAGAAATTGATTATATTATTATTAATGACACATTAGGAATGTTAGATGATTGCCAGGCAACTTTGGCAAATATTCATAAGCTGTGCAGTAAAGATACAAGGATTATTATCGCTTATTACTCAAAATTGTGGGAGCCTATTTTAAGATTTGCTGAGCGAATATATTTACGAAATCGCAACCCTGAAATGAACTGGTTGTCGCGCAGCGATATTATTAATCTTCTTAAATTGGAGACTTATGATGTTATTTCTTCAAGAAGGCGACTTCTGATTCCCAGAAGTGTTTTTGGGTTGGGGCGTCTTTGTAATATATCTCTTGGGATGCTTCCCGGCATTAATCGGTTTTGTTTGAGAAATTATATCGTCTGCCGCTCTTTAGAAGAAAAGCAGCGCCCTACACCATCGGTCACAGTTCTTGTCCCGTGCCGAAATGAGAAAGGCAATATTGAAGCGGCTGTTAGCCGCACACCTCTCATGGCACCAGATCAGGAATTGCTCTTTGTGGAAGGGAATAGTTCTGACGGCACATGGGAAGAAATTCAACGCGTTAAAGACGCCTATCCTGAGCTAAAAATAAACGCTTTACAGCAACCAGGAAAAGGGAAAGGGGATGCCGTCCGTTGTGGTTTTGAAGCGGCTGAAGGCGATATCTTGATGATCTTAGACGCAGACTTAACCGTCCCTCCTGAAGTTTTACCGCGTTTTTATCACGCGGTTGCATCGGGTAAAGGGGAATATGTTAATGGGACGCGTTTAATTTATCCCATGGAAGAGGGGGCTATGAGGCCTCTGAATTATCTTGCAAACCGATCTTTTGCCGTTATTTTCTCGTGGCTTATTGGCGCGCGTATGACAGATACTTTGTGTGGTACAAAGGTTTTGTCAAAAGATCACTATCAAACCATTGCAAAGAATCGCGCCTATTTTGGGGATTTTGATCCTTTTGGAGATTTTGATCTTATATTTGGTGCGACGAAAAGCAATCTCAAAATGATTGAGATTCCAGTACGATATGCCAGTCGCTCTTACGGAGAAACCCAGATTTCACGCTTTCGAGATGGTTGGGAGCTGTTAAAAATGGTTCTTTTTGCCGCCCGCAAACTCAAATTCTTTTGAAGCTGTTTTCCTTCATTTCAAAGGGGTCGCTTTCCCTTTCTGAGGCCCCCTTTATGTTGCGCCTTGCGAGAACATTTTTTGGAGAAATTATCGGTATGATGCTGAGTACAAAACAAAAAATCGCTCTTGCCCGTTTGGCGCAAAAAGCTGTCCTTGCGTTTCGTGCTTGCAGAGGGCAAGGCAATATAAGTCAAGTTAAACGCAAAGATATTGTTTGGGAATTGGATTTAAATGAAGGGATTGATTTTTCAATTTGGCTCTTTGGGCGTTTTCAAGGACAGTCTTTAAAAGCATGTCAAAGACATGTTTCTGAAAAAGTTGTTTCACTTGATATCGGTGCTAATATTGGCGCTTTTACATTGCCTTTGGCACAGCAAAGCCAGAAAGTTATTGCATTTGAACCAACGAATTTTGGTTTGGAAAAATTGAAAACGAATATTAACCTTAACCCTTCTTTAGCAAAAAAAATAGATATCCACCAAATTATGTTACGCGCCTCTGATGACTTGCCAAAAGAAGATTTTTTAGGCGCAAGTTGGCCTTTAGATGCCGTTGGGGTTGATCCAGTGACACGCGACAAGAAAATGGCAACGGATGGAGCGCAAGCCATGACCTTGGATCGTTTCCTCCTAGAGCAACATATTGAAAAAGTTGATTTTATTAAACTTGATGTGGATGGCTTTGAAAGCGAAGTTCTTGAAGGCGCGCGACAATGCCTTGCGCGCTTGAAACCTGTAATCTTGATCGAATTGACTCTTCAGTCTGATGGCCAAGATCCACAACTTGAAAGGATCCTGACGATTTTAGAACATTATAACTATTATCTCATTGATGAAAGGGATGATCGTGAGTTGCCAATGGATCTTGAGTTGTTAAGTCAAAAGATTCCTTATTTAGGGGGGATCAATGCTCTTGCATGTCCTAAATCTTAAGAAAGTAAGATATTACAAAGCATGAGTAAAGATCATTGATATTAATTTTATCTAATAGAGAATAATGGAATGAAGTTGTATGATGTTTCTAAAAAGAATATATTTAGCTATGAAAGAGCTTATTGTTAAAAATAAAAATATGTCTATATTGATTGTTGTTGTTCTTCTTATGAATAGAAATTTTCTTTTCTTGACATTTATTCTATCGTTCTATCTCGTTGCACGCCCTTTTTTGCCATCACGGAAAATAAAAATACGTGTTTTAATATTTATGGTCTTAATTATGGTCGCTGTGCCTGGCGGCCCACCTTTGGCTGTTGCCATTTTTGAGACATTTTCTAAGCATCCTGCAGCCGAAGAGCAAGAACTCGCGGCAATTCATGGTCGTTGGGCTGTGAAAACCCCCTTAGATTTTCATTTTCGCATTCAGGATCTCCAAAAACATGAAGATCAATGTGGGGCTGTAAAAACAGCCACATTATGGATTTATGGCTGGGATTTAGAAAGTTTTGCTGTCGATGTCCATGGAGCTGCCATTCAGCAGCAAAAGATTATCCCAAGTCAATATCCTGGAAAATTGAAAATTGATTTCGTTCCAGCCAGCCTTCCAAGACATTCAATGTCCGAGATTAAAGTGACTCTTGCTTCGAAAGAAGGGAAAACAGGATTTTTATTGCTTGGACCCGAAACAGATGGCAAAGATTTTTATCCAGAAGCTGTGATGTTAGCCTTAGATTTGGGGCGATGTCGTCTTGCCTATCATGAAAAAGCACAAGAGACCGGGTACCTTTTAGGGCAGCCGCGTGTGACATATAAATTAAGGGAGGCTGGGCGATGAAAATAACGTCTTTGTTTTCTGAGACAGCCGTTCTGCCTCAAAATGCTATTTGCTTTGCGCCGTCACCTTGTGCCTCTGATGTTCGAAAACTCTCTCCTTGGGGGCATGGCTTTTTTCTGGCATTCTCGTTCTTGCTTATTGTTTGGGGGTGTGTGTTACATCTTGGGGAGATGTATGAAGTTTTTCTGATAACTTCAAGTTTCCATGATTCGCATCATTATGGAGCGTATGCACGGTCTGCAGTTGAGACTTCTTTTGGTTGGGTTCCCTTGCATCGCGAAACCGTCGATATTATGGATTCAGCGCAGCGACTTTTATCGCGAGACCCAGATCTTACAGCTGGCTTTAATGCAGATCGTCTTTGGGCAAGTAGCTTCTTAACAGGAATGATCCATTATTTGAGCTTTCAAAGAATAGATCTTTTGGACGCTGTGATTGTTCGAAATTTGCTTTTATGGTGCTTGGCGATTTGGGGTGCTTATCAATGCGCGCGATCTTGGGGTCGAGATGAACTTGTTGGATGGATCACTGCTATCCTCATAGCAGCCTTGCCAACATTTGCTTTTACGATTGATTCTCTGAAAGGGCAAGCGGCTATATTGCCTATTTTTCTTGCTGCAGTAGGGCTCCATGATCGTTGGTTAATAAAATTACAACCAAGAGACTATTTCTGGGCTATGGTTGGCCTCTGGTTTATGCTGCTTTTGGGATCTGGTTCTTGGTTTTTATTTTTGATGTATATTCTTATGACACGGTTTTTTCCTGATCTTTATAAAAGTAAAGAGGCCTGGAAATTCTTTTTTTTGCCATTTCTACTCGCGTATTTCTGGAAAATCTTTATTTATAAAACATACACTATGAAGCCTGCCACAAAGGTTTATGACCTTTCTGCTATGATGATAGACAATATATCTTGGTTATGGACTTTTATAACATTTGGTGATGTTTCAGAAGAAAAAATCTTTTCTTGGAAAGGTTATAGTTTTTTTACTGAACTATGGGCTTTATTGTTTGAGGGTGCGTGGTGGACGAATCCAATATTAATATTTTGTCTTGTTTTCGGTATTTTTTGGAGTAAAAGCACACGCATTTTAACTCTTATGGCTATTCTTTTCTTTGCTATGGCTCATCTTCCAACTATAGTTTCTGGTTGGACATGGCATTACGGCTATTCAACGGCGATGAGTTTGGCACTTCTTTCAATCATTTCTGGCATTATGATTTCCTATGGCTTGCGGCATAAAAATTATGGTCTTAAGTTCTTTGCAGTTCTTTTTTTCCTTGGCCAGTTGGCATGGTATATGATTCCAGTCCCTTTACAATATGACCTTTTCTATGGCTTCCAGCGCACTATGATTCATTATGATGATGTTCGCGTGCATTATTCTGGTGAGGAAAAAAGGCGCTACCAGTGGCCAGAATGGACGCGGTGGCACAATCATTTGCCCTAACGCGCTGATGGCCGATAAAAGATCCTTCTCTGTCGTCTCAGTTCGCTAAATAACTCTTTGTTTATGGATTGACTTTTCCAAACGAAAGCTATTTTTCGCCGGAATCTCTTGTTGGGGACAATCCATGTCCGATTTACTTTGGTTTTTGCATCGTACAGTTTCGGACGTTATTGAAAAGCTTAAGGCTGAAAATTAGGGCAAGGGGGCATGAGAAGTTTCTATCTGTTTTGCCGCCAAGGCAAAGATATGAAGTCCTATTGCCAATTTCATTAAAAGCATAAATTATAGTCCAAAATAAGCGGTTGATCGCGGCTTTAGAAAATAGTTTTATTGCGCCGTCTCTTACCAAAACAAGGAGGCCCTGATGCAAAAGGATGGTGACTGTCAGCAAAGGCGGTCTTTAACGCTATCGGAAGATTATCTTAATTTTTCTTCAGCGTTGGGGGCTGAGATTATGCGTGGCACGCAAAAACAAATACAGCTTTCTTTCGCTTCAAGCCTGTTTGCGAGTTTGATTTGGACAACGCCCTTTTTTCTTGCACCTCCTTTTTGGGTGATGGCTTTTATGAGGGAAAAATAAAAAAAGCCTTGAAGGCTCTCTTTTTTAAAGGACTCTACCAACTTCGAAAATATACTATATGCATCTATTTTAAGCGAGGGCACTGATTCAGACAAACGATACAGGGATGCAGCTGACTTTATTGCAGATCTGCTCAGCGGATTTTGTCTATATGAAGGGTTTTGGGTCATAGTTATATTATTGTATGTATTTTCTGATGGTGTCGGGCGATAGATCGAACCGTTTAGCCATGACCCGACTCTGAATTCGGGTTTTTTCGAGGTATCCGTTTGCTCTTCTCAGGATGCCGTCAGCAGGCTTCTTGCCCGCCATGGTGTAACGCGCAAAAAAAGACACTGATCGCGAAAGAAAGAGAGCGCAAGGATGTTGGAAAAGCGCGTGCCTGTTAGAGGTCAAGAATGAAAGAACTGAACAGTGAAGCGCTTTTTTTCATAGATGAAAGCGGTTTTATAGTCTTTTGCTTTTATTCTGAATGAGAAATAGTCGTCCATTAACTGACGCTGACGGTTAGGATTTCCGGGCTTAATCGGCTAAGGATTTGAGCCAAGATTTTGGTAAAAAGCCTCCTCAACCATTTGAGAATCAGTCGGAAGTTGTAACCTGTTGCGCTGAGGATGGCGTTGGCTTTATCACCGTGGCGGCCCTGGGCGTCGATCACGAGCTGACCTCCGGGTCAGCTGGTCAGGCCGGATCGCACCGCTATCAAGACCAACGTGAAGGCTTTCCGGCAGCAAGAGATCCAGCCGATCGCCCAACCGTTTTCGCCAATGGCTGAGCCCAGAACATTCATGGGGGATCTTGTGCTGAAAGAAGTCTTGTCCGGTAACGTATTGATAGAGCCTTTCGCTTTTATCTTGACTCAGCTAAAAGGCTCTCTGTCTAAGACCTCTGCATAATGGTTGATTTTTCTGTTTGTCTTTTTCGGCTTCTGTTTTTGCAGGTTATTTTGGCCGAATTTGGCTCTATAAGTGGCACTTTAGGGTTGTTTTCGGCTTTCTCCTTCCTTTTTAGGCGGACTCCGG
>DDLW01000094.1 GCA_002340345.1 Alphaproteobacteria bacterium UBA2562
CACTTTAACCAGCTTTGCTCTGAGAGAACGCCGTGTTTACATGGGAAGAGAGGCCTCAAGGGTTTTCAAGACCTTGTTTGACTCAGGGTCTGTCCTGGTGGACCAGCTTTGCGCAACTTTTCCATCGGGGCCAATGAGATATTTATAGAAATTCCAGCTCGGTTGATTATGGCCCTGGCTGGCGACCCATTGAAAGAACGGATGAGCGTCGGCGCCGCGCACGGTTTCGCGTTCGGTCAGAGGAAAGTCAACCTGATAATTTGCCTCACAAAAATCTTTAATTTCAGCTTCACTTTGAAGTTCTTGACCAAAGCTGCTGCTCGGCACACCAATCACGACAAGACCTTGGTCTTTATAACGCTGCCACACGGCTTGTAGGCCTTTATATTGCCCTGTGAAGCTGTGTTCACAACCAGTAGCGCTTTGCCGCGATAGGAGTCTAAAGGTAAAGGCTGACCATCAATCGCGGTAAAACTGAAGTCAAACGCGGTTTTCCCTGCTTCAGCCCCCTCGCCAGCAGCCCAAGCTTTCTCGCGATCGGGTGATAAGCTTGAGAGGGCCAAACCAAGAAAGGCGATGGCGCCGGCTTTCAAAGCAATACGTCTTTTCGGTTTTGGGGTCTTTTTTGCTAAGTTATTCATATCGTTGTTCCTTCCAGGGATCACCTTCATTGTGATAACCGCGCACTTCCCAGAATCCTCGCAAATCTTCGTCCATAAAACGAATATCGCGAATCCATTTGGGCGATTTCCACAAATATAATTTCGGCAGAATAAGTCGCACCGGCCCCCCATGGTCTCGGCTTAAAGGTTCGCCTTCCCAGTGGGTGGCTAAAAGTACATCAGAGTCTGCAAAGGCCGCTAAAGGCAAATTCGTGCTATAGCCATCATAGCTTTTTAAGAGAACAAAACGGGCTTCTGCTTTGGGGCGCGCAAGGGCAAGAATCTCTTGGGTTGCAACACCACGCCAATGATTGTCCAAGCGACTCCAGGCTGTCACACAGTGGATATCGCTGACGGTGTCTATTTGCGGCAGGGCTTGAAAGTCGTCCCAGGTGAGTTTGCAGGGCTGATCAATAAGGCCTGAGAGCGAAAGAGACCAGTCGCACTTGTCGATGGCAGGTTGATAGCCAAGATCAAGCAGAGGCCAGTTTTTGGTCACATGCTGCCCTGGGGGAATGCGGTTCTTTTGCGGCTGAGGAGGTTTAGATTTGCCGACAGGACGTTTTTCTGTGGCCCATTGAGTCTTTTTTTGCACCAATTTCGTGCGAAATTGCCCTCCAAAAACACCACCATCATTGTGAATCATCAAGCGCTCCAAACATCGCTTTTCTTGAATCTTGTTGCTGACAGCAAGGCCGGGGTAGGGGGCGTAACCTTAACTCTTATGATAAAATGCAAGACCGTCAGCATGTCTTTCTCGCAATAAAACACATAATTTATACGGGATGCAGAGGTTTTTGGATCCGTTTTTCTGTGGATAATGCTCTTTTCTTGTGCAAATAATTTGTTTCTCGGAAAATATTGCCTATCTAAAGAGTATGAAAAATGCGAACATTCTTTTGTCAGACGATCACCTTATAGACTTTGGCTCCGCCCATATTTTGGGGACCCATATTTTTAGGCTGATGGTGTCGGGGAGGGCCCCCCTGTGATGAAAATGATGTGATGTTTCACGGTGACGCTACGAAGGAGGGATGATTATGATACCAGTGCATGCTTTGCCCCCTGGAATGCCTGCGGCCAATGCGCCATCCGCATCCCTCTTGCCGAACTTCATTCCGTTCATTCGTTCGACACAACATGCACGGCCTGCCCATGAAACCCGCCGCAGTGACGAGCAAACCAAGCGGCGCGACAAACGCGATGAAACCGTGGAAGAGGGCAGCCCGTTGATCCCAAGCCGCATGGCCTCTGCCATGTTGAGCGTTGACGCTAAAACGGGTGAAACCAAAATCCAAGTGGTTTCTCAAGACTCACGGAAAGTTGAAGAAATCAGCCCGGCAGCCTTTGCGCGACGGGCCATTGCGGGCGGTGCAGCCAATCGCCCAGGACTCGTGTTGGACATGTTCACTTAAGATCCGGTGGGGGCTCTTCCCAAGCGGCACCCTCCCAGGGTTTTACAGGCGGGCTCAGTGGGCCGCTGCGTTCTGGCAATTGTTCTGGGCTTGGCGGCTGAAGAAAAGACGCCGAGACCAATGGGGTGGCAAGTGGTCAAAGAGTCTTGCCAGAAGAGCGATCAAGAGCAAAGCAAACACGAACCGGCCCAAGACTAAGCCAGACCAATGACCGCCTAAGGCGATCATCAAAAGGCTGTCTTCGATCAAGCTATGGCATAAGGACATAAAACATAATGACAGAATAATGTCTTTGTCCGATAGATGCCCCGCTTCGACTTCTTTCACAATCAGCCCGCCGCCATAGGATAACCCCAGCAAAGTACCAACCATCGTTAAAGGCATGGCGTTTGAGCTGATGCCCATCAGCCTTAGTAAGGGTTGTAATAGCCGGGATAAGAAATTTGTAACACCAAAACGATCCATGGTGCGCAAAAGCACAATCAGGGCAAAGATAATCACAAAAATCCACATTAACGATTCGAGACTCGCCAAACCCCAGGCGCGCCATCCTGTCTCAGGGGAGGCCGCAGGCAACCAACTTAAATCGGCAGGTTCTTGCAACCAATCTAAAGCGTGATAAGTCCAATTGAGGAACGCGCCATAGAGCAAAGCCGCGACAAGCCGCAAGCTTGTTGTAAAAACAAGACTCGCCCCTGCTTTTTGGCAGATTCTTTGTTCAACAGGCAAAGCATGGGCAATCAGGATCATGGAGCCCAAAACAGTGACTTGTGCGACACTGAGGGTCAAGCCTGGTAAAAGGCCCAAAAGCGCTGCGATTCCACCATAGATATTCACCAGACAGGCGGAGGCCCAAACAAGACCGGTTTCCGATGGCAAACCCGCAAATTGCATTAAAGGGGCAAAAAGCTGTGCCAACAGATCAACCCCCCCGAAAATGACAATAAGTCGGACGAGGATCATCACCGGAATCATGACTTTGACCAATGTCCAAAAGACTTGGGCCGATTCTAAAAAACAGCGGCGAAAGAAAGTGTAGAAAGCCGTCATTTTGACTTACCCCGTGACAACACGTTGGATGGCCGCAGCCATTTCATCCGCATAGTCTGAAAATTGGCCTTGCAAACGCCCGTAAACCATTTGGATTGCCGATTGCATGACCACCCCCAAAGCCATGCCGAGGACAAGGTCAACATCTCGGTTAGGGGCTTCCCCCTTCTCCATGGCCTGGACGACAATTTCTCGGATGACATCGGCGGGATTGCCGCCTTCCGGGCGCGTGATTTTACTCAAGAACTGATATTGATACAGGAGATGGTAACAAAAGACCAACCAATCTTCTTCGGCAAGGGCACAATAACAGTGGACAAGAGCCTTAATTTTACCCTCTAAGCTGGTCTCTTTTTCATGGGCCTTGCGCAAAGCGTTGGCAAGCTTCACATGCTGATCAATCAATAAATCGCAGGCAAGCGCTTCTTTGCTTTGATAATGGCGATAGATCGTGCCTTCCGCAATGCCAGCTTTTGCGGCAATTTGTCGTGTCGTTGTTTCCGTCACCCCTTGTGCCACAAATAATTCTAAAGCCGCGCGATGAAGTTTTTCCCGTGTTTCAGCAGCCCGTGCTGTGAGAGCCGTGGTGGGATCCGGTAGGCTGGACATAGAGCCGATTTTCCTTCCTTGAGCGCAAAGGGCATGCTGGATTTTATCGAAAATAGTTTTAGGGGGCCTTTTTTAAAACGCCCCCTAAAACTATTTTCTCAAAGCAGAGGCCAAAAGACATTTGCTCTGTGTTTTTGTCTAGGCAGTCTCTTGGATGAGATCCTTTGTGCATTTTAAATCTCCTTGAGATCATAAAATTATCAAATATTCTCAGTCTTAAGTCACAACTTTTCAATCCTCTTTCCGTTAGAATAGCGTTCATAATCGCATGTTATCTACTTATGCTCTTAAGGGAGGGGTCATATGAGCAAAATAATTTTCTTAAAAACAGTTTTTGTCGGCCTATTTTTACTCATTCCCAGCCTTCATGCGGCTGATGTAAAGGCACCGCCCCCCGACATGTCAGAGACGACGTCTTTCCAAACATTTCAAGAAGAAGATTGGGATTATATTGCACATTATAATATTTTCTTCGAGCCTGGGGCGCAAAATCTAGAACTTATGGCAGAAGAAGTCATTGCTCTTGCGGTCGAGCATGCGATTGCTTCCGATGCCTCGCACATTCTGATCTCTGGGAACCCGAATGGTGTCAATTCAACGTCTCAAGCCCTTGAAACAGCAGAGCGTTTGGGAAGCCAACTTAAATATGCTTTAAAGACAGAAAATTTGCCTGACCATACAGCCATTGCCTTTTTTATGGAAACTTTAGAAGAAGTCTCTTTAGAAAAGGAACCGAACCGTTTAGAAATAACAGTTTATCCAGCTGGTTCGACTTTCCCAATGCGTCTCTCTTATTTACTCCAATAATAAACATTGATGAAAAGGTTTGTAAAAAGTAAATTCTTTAGAGCAAAGCTGGTTAAAGTGAGAGCCCCTTTCATCATGCGTTTTGCGGCAAAAA
>DDLW01000238.1 GCA_002340345.1 Alphaproteobacteria bacterium UBA2562
GCTCTATGGTCTTGTTTTTGCCTCGGGGGTCGGCACAATTTTCCATTTCTCTCTTCTATCTGTTTTCGGACTTTTGGTTTCTTCTCTTTGGCTGTCGCCTGTTTGGGCGGGGGCGGGCAACACACTCGCCTATGGCGCTCTGGAACGTGAAAAGCTGGACATCTATGCCCCTGCACAAGCTTCGGATTGGCCTGTGATGCTCTATGTCCATGGTGGCGGTTGGAAAATGGGCGATAAAAAGCGGGTTGGGTCAAAGGCCAAAGCCTTTAACCAGGCGGGCTATGTGTTTGTGGCAACCAATTATCCGCTCCTGCCCGATCATCCGGTGGAGCAACAGGCGCACTCTGTCGCCAAGGCCGTGACTTGGATGGCAAGCAATATTGCGGCTTCTGGAGGCGACCCCGCCCAGATCCATATCATGGGCCATTCTGCAGGTGCGCATCTGGTGGGGCTTGTCGCAACAGATCATCGTTATTTTCACGCTGTTGGCGGTGATCCTGCCTTGGTCAAAAGCGTGATCTCTGTGGATGGCGCGGCGTTTAATATTCCTTGGCGCATGAAGAGCTTACAAGACGCGGGTTGGTTTGCGCGGCGCCTGTTCTCCCAAGCGTTTGGCCGTGACCCGAAACGCTGGGCGGCTTTGTCGCCTTTTCATCATCTGGAGGCGGGAAAGCCCTTGCCCCCTTTTCTGTTTCTCACCGCCGAACAGCGTACCGCTTCCAACAATGCCGCCGATGGGTTTATTGAAAAGCTTCATAGGGTTGGCGGACGCGCCTTTTTGCGTGCCATTGCCGATCGCAATCATGCGACGATCAATCGTAAAATGGGGGAAGCGGGAGATCCTGCTTTTCAGGCGATTCTTGATTTTGTTAGATAGGGCTTAGAGCAAAGGGCCTAGAGTAAAGGACAAAAGGAGGCATCCCAAGACCAGGAAAGCCGTCATGGGAAGATTTCGCTTGCAGAAGAACAATTTTGAAGACGGAAAGGGCGTCTTACTCTTTTAAAAAGAGAAAATATCCATATGATATTCACAGGCATACCAACCAACAGAGTCTCCCGACTCTTTGGTCGGTATTTTGCTTAAGCGCTGCACGGGCTGAACCAACCGGCTCTATAGGTTTCCATTATGTCGGTTGGGATCACCCCTGAAAAGAAACTGCCGAGGACTTTGATCATGGCTGTTGTGACCCGAAAGCATAAAGGGGCGATCTGCAGGCTGGGAGTTTTTCTTTTGTCCGCCTGGCTGGTCCTCGGTTTTGCCGGGATTGGGCAGGGGGAACAAGCCGGATCGGCGCCAGCCACAGTGCTCCCGCTGCCCCTGAAGGCGGCAAGAGCGCATTATGTCAAGCTCATACAACGGCGTGCGTTCGCCGAGGCTGTGCAAGTCGCCCAAAAAGCCATTGTTCTGAGTGAAAAAAGCTTTGGTCCTGATCATGCTGAAACAGCAATTGATATCAATAACTTGGCCATGATTTATAAATTATGGGGCGCCCCTGAAAAGGCAATTGCACTCCTCGAGCAGGTGGTCAAAATCAAAGAAAAAGCCTTTGGGCCAGAACATCCCAAGACCGCAATGACCCTACATAATCTCGCATCGACCTTGCAGGATTTCAAACAGCTCGATAAGGCAGAAGCGGCAGCACGCCGGGCGACCCATATCCGCGAGGACGCGTTCGGCCCCAAGGACGAAAAGACCGCCCACAGCTTGAATCTCCTGGGCTTGATCTTAATGAATCAAAAACGCCTTCGCCAAGCAGAGCCCCTTTTGCGCCGGGCAATGACCATCATCACAGAGAGTCAAGGCCAAAATCACCCTGATGCGATCTCGTCTGCACGTAATTTGATGAATCTTTATCTCCGCCAGGGGGATTCTGCAAAGGCAGCGCCCTTAGTCGAGATTATTTTGCCCTTTTATAAGAAACATTTTGGCCATCAACCTTACCTCGTTATTGATATGATGGAGAAGGCCGCCTTAATGGCGCAATACACCGATAACCCCTCAAAAGCAGGGGAAATTCTCAATGAAGCCCTCACCATTGCGGAAAAACTCTGGGGGCCGCATCACCCTTTTCTGATCTCAATACTCGGCCAATATGGCTTTCTCTATGCCCAGCAAGACCGGCCCAACAAAGCAGAAAGGCTTTACCGCCGCGCTTTAAAAATTGCCGAAAAAAATGCTGACCATCCTCAGAAGCTCGATAATTTTGACGTGATCATGATCACTGGCAATTTTGCCGATCTTTTGCAAGACCAGGGAAAGATGGAAGAGGCAGAACGTTTTTATCGTCAAGCCATTGGCTTGCGAGAAGACTATTCTGGACCCTTTCACCCAGCAACAGCGATCGCCTTGAATAATTTTGCTTTTTTCCTCAAAGAGCAAGGGCGCAACAAAGAATCAGATAGACTCTATGATCAAGTTTTAGAGATTTATGAAAAGACCAAGGGCCTTTATGAAACCAATGAGGCGCAGCATCTTGCAAAAATAGCCCAGCAACTCTACGAAGACAGCGATTAGAGCAAAGCGCGATCAGGTGGTGTCACCTGGTCGCTTTCGTTTTGCTTTTGTCCTTTGCGCGCGAATCTCCCTTTTTCGCTTACATGTGACGGTCTGAAACCGTAATATGATGGAGAAATTGCTCGGTGGTGGCGCGCCAGCTGAATTTTAGCGCCCAGTCACGGCAGCGCTCGCGGGGGATGGCCAGGGCTTTGAGAGCCGCATCTTGCAGATCTTCCGACAAGACCCCAACTGTGCTATCGCCCAGGACCTCTTGTGGGCCCATGGTCGGATAGGCGGCCACGGGGAGACCGCTGGCAAGGGCCTCTAACAAAACCAGACCGAACGTGTCGGTGCGAGAGGGAAACACAAAAACATCCGCATGGGCATAAAGAGCGGCCAGCTCTTTTCCTGTTTTGGCGCCGGTGAAAGTCACATGGGGATAGTCCGCCTGGAGCTGTTTAAGCTGGGGCCCGTCCCCCACCACCAGCTTGCTGCCCGGCAGGTCGAGATCCAAAAAGGCAGGAATGTTCTTTTCCACGGCAACACGCCCCACAGAGAGAAAAAGCGGGCGGGGCATGTTCTGGGGAAGGTCTGGCAGGGGAAAATCTTGATGGGCGTTCGGATGAAACAGCTTGGTATCCACCCCGCGCGACCAGAGCTTTAAACCGCGATAGCCACGATGGGCCAGCTCGGCCCGCAAGGTTTCCGTTGCCACCAAACAGCCATTGCCGAAATTATGAAACCGTCGAAACCAAGCATGCAACCCGTTCACACCCATGCGGCTTAAGCGGCCCGTGATCCTGGCAGGGATCCGGGCTTCGACATAGTCTGGAAAGCGGGTGTGGTAACAGGTTGTATAGGGCAAGCCTTGTTTGCGGGCGATGGCGCCGGCCAATAAGCCAAGCGGCCCTTCTGTGGCAATATGGAGATGCTCACAGGCCAAAGCGGCCATCTTGCGGGAGAGCGCGCGCCGATGGGTGATGGATAGGCGGATTTCGGGATAGCTCGGGCAGGGGATGGTTTTGAAATCATAAGGGGACAGGATTTCGACCCGCATGCCCATGGCGCAGAGTTCTTGCACCGTAAATTCGAGGGAGCGCACAACGCCGTTGATCTGGGGTGTCCAGGTATCGGTGACAATTAAAAGCGAGCTCATTATCCCCCTCAAGCTGTTGACACGCCCTGTGTTTTTTTCGAGACAAAATCTTCCCAAAAATGTCCACACATCCTTTGTAGCAGGTTCTTATTTTAAATATAGAAAATAGTTTTGCGCAGGGGCCGCATTTTATTTTTACCTTGAAACAGGTGAAAGGCGTTCTGTTTTTGTTGTTCCCACAACACCGCATCGTTAAAAGGGCGTCCCTTGGATGCCCTTTGCTTTCATGTCAGGGGAAAAGATCTATGCCGTCGCGGCCACGCGGCTACGGGCCTTCTGGAAAGTCTCGGTCAGCTGCCCCCGGTCATTGGTAACCCGCAAGGGCTTGAAACATTTCTCCGCCGCGGCGGGCAAACGCATCAACGGTGTGTAGGCTGCCCGCAAGTGGTCCGTCGTCGCGCAATAGGTCAAGGGCGGTTCGCGAAAAGACTGGCGCATTTGCCGAAGACTGCCAAAACCAATTTGCAAACCAAAGCGCTGCAACGGCAAGACCAAGGACAAAGCCGTCATATCACACGCGAGATGTTTGCGCCAATGCCAAGCATGGCGGGCTGCATGTTTGGCCACGGCCAGCTTTTGACCTTTCAGCTTGAGATAGCGCGGGATGTAAGCCGCCACCGTTTCCAGGGGCTCTTTCGGCCATTCAATCAGCTTCTGGCCATCCATGTCGCTGAGAAGGAGATTGGGCAGCAGGCTTCCCTTCTGGACGGATTGCTCAAAATAAGGGGTGCCGACAATCGGGATGGTCAGGGCCACCAAAGCTGGCAACGCGATTGCTGGATCTTCTAAAATGGCCTGGAGCTGTAGATCGACATCGGCCACCGTCTGGCGGGTAAAATCGGCCAAAAGCCCATAGTCAAAAAACATCCCGGCTTCGGCACAGATACGGGCCATGTCACGGGGCTCGGCGGTCAGGCTCTGTTTTTTGTTGAAGGACTTCAAAACATCGGGATCGAAAGATTCAACACCAGAGAATAAGCCCCGACAGCCATTTTTCGCCACAAGCGCGACATTTTCAGGGCGTTTGAAAAAATCTCCGGTGACCAGAGCCCCCCAAGAGCGGAATTGGCCTTGGCGCCAACGGTCCCCGATCATCTCGACCCGGCGCAGGAAGTCCTCGCGGTTATTGCCGTAAAAATTATTGTCCATCACCATGACGGCAAAAGTTTTTTTGATCCCGTCCAGCTGCCTGGTGATGGATTGATCCGAATGGGGCTGATATTTGCGGTTTTCCCCCGTCAGCGCACAGAAGGAACAGGTAAAATTGCAATATTTCGTGGTCTCGACATAGCCGGTTCCCATCATGGGGCGGGCAAGATCCAAGCGGGGGCTTGGGATATCTGCGATGAAAGAAGGGCCAAAAATGTCAGCAATAACGTCTGAAATATCCTCAACATCACCCTGGCAGACATAATCGAAAATCTCGTGGCACAGGGCGGGCAGAGCGCGCGGGATCGGCCCGCCAATGACCGTGACAACTTTCGGATTGGCATGGCGGAAATAGGCGGAAAGCTGGTGGGCGCGATCAAAACAGGCGGTCAGACCGGTGAACACAACAAGATCGGGCCAGCTGAACAGTTTGGTCTTGAGAAAAGCGCCATGGAAGACCTCATCCCAGACTTTCACGTCACATTGCTGAGGATCGAAATAGCCAGCCAAATAATAGGGCGCCATGGCGCGGGGAATGAACCAACGGGTTGGTGTGGCGGATCGCCAAGGGTCGAAATAGGCATTGACGATAAGAACTTTGACTTTTTTGTGCCCTGCCATAGCCATGCTGGATCACCAAAGTTTTTTTTGCGATGATTTTAGAATAGCAAAAAGAATGGAGCCTCACAAGGCGGGGCTTGGGATCGCACAGCCACGAACATTAAGGGGTCTTTTGAAAAAGGCCGGGGATTGTGCTTTGGGAGTGGTTGGGGTAAGAGTCTCTGATTGGGCAAGCCAGGCCTCTACGGCTTGCCACATGGCTGGCAACAAGACCTGGGGACCCCATGGAAGACGCCCAACAGCGCATTACCAATCTGTTTACGGCTCATCCGATTTTCGGGAAAATGGGACCAGACAGTCTTCAAGCCATTGCGCACCTTTCCAATATGGTGTCTGTTCCCGAAGGGCAGATGATTGTCCAAGAAGGGGAAGCCTCGAGCGTTCTGTATCTTCTTGTCTCGGGGACAGCGGTTGCTGTCCGCGAAGGACCAGACCAAGAAACCATTGTGCTCAACGCTGTTGCTGCGGGGGATTGTATTGGCGAGCTGGCCTTTCTGGATGGGGGGCCACGCACAGCCTCGGTCCGGGCCGAGACAGAATGTCAGGTGGTGGCGATTCCAACAGAGCCCTTGAAAAACTCTCCACAAGGGCAAGGGGTGGTCGGGGACTTGAAAAGTGCGCTCGCCAGTGTCGTTGTCAAACGCGCACGGGCCATGAGCGATGAAATGCTTGCCAGCTTGCGCCGCCAGCTCGAAATCAAGACCGTTCAGAATCAGTTCGGGTATTTTTTGATTTTCACCATTTCGATTTTCCTGATTTCCACGACCTTATTTTATCTCGTTGCCGAAGACTATGTTGCCGATGTCTATGATCCGGCTTTTTCATGGCAAACTTTGATCTTTTTGGCCCTTCCCAGCCTCGTGGTCATTAAAATGATGAAAATCCCCCTCGCCGATTTGGGGATCAAGCGAGAAGGGGCCTGGCGATCTTTTGTCGAATCCGTCAGTTTTTGCGTGGCCATTACAATTCCAACCGTCATTTGGATGGTTTGGTTTCAGAAGCCTTCAGCGTCCGATGACACCGGCGCCACGATTGATGGCTTTTTTTTCTTTCACTATTTTATTCACTCTTTTTTCCAGGAAGTGGGCGCGCGCGGGCTGTTCCAAGGCCTGTTTCAAAAATTTTTGGATGACAGCCGGGGGCATCGCTCGATCTTTTTGACCAGTATTGTCTTTGCTTCTCTCCATATTACCTTCGGCATTGATGCGGTTGTGATCACGTTCTTTGCCAGTATTGGCTTTGGCTATTTGTATTTGCGGCAAAAGAATTTATTGGGCGTGACGATTGTCCATTATTGGCTCGGCGTTCTGGCGGCCATGATGGTTGCCTTTTAGAGCCTTATGCCCAAAAAGCTTTTTGAGAGACTTTATTTTCGAAAAAGTCGTCTTGGTATTTTCGCGCCCGCGAAAAAACACTTCTCCCAACCGACAGAGCCGTCCGACTCTTTGGTTGGTCTTACAGCGATTCTGGGGCTGAAAATGCGATCAAAGCCTCGATCTGGCCCGCAAGCGCAAAATCTTTCTCCGAAAGTCCCCCAACATCATGGGTCGTTAACAAAATACGGACTTTGCGATAAACATTTGACCAATCAGGGTGATGATCCATTTTTTCGGCCAATAAAGCCACTTGGGTCATAAAACCCCAAGCCTCATTAAAGTTTTTGAAGGTGAATTCCTTTTCAATAGCCTCAGCATCTGTTTTGACAGACCATCCCGGCAGGGACAAGAGGCGTTCTGAAATGGCGGAAGAGGGAAGTTTTTCCAGGGACATTCTGTGGCCTCGCGTCTTTGTTCTGTTCCATAACAGATAATCACCAATGGACAAAAATCAAAACTTATCCTCGTTTGAGGACCATCTTAGACTTATATTTTGAGTTTGCCTATTGGCCACCTCGATTTACCTCGGATTTTGCGTTGCGAAGCCTCGGAAGTTATTGAAAAGCTTGAGACTGAAAATCAAGAAAAGAGGTCATTAGAGGTTT
>DDLW01000278.1 GCA_002340345.1 Alphaproteobacteria bacterium UBA2562
AATAAAGACAGAGAGCCTTTCACCTGCTTCAAGTTAAAAACGAAAGGCTCTAAATACCATCAAAAACATCTCTGCCTATGAGGCCTTTTCTTCCCATAAGAAAAGGCCTATTTTCGTCTTGTCCGTGTTAATCTTGCAGAACTTTGCGATTGGGATGTGTCCCCGTCTGATGCGCTTGATGCGGCTTTGCGATCTCTGAGGTTTTTGCGCACGGTTTGGGTGCCGCGTTCTTTTTTCAAACGCTCCAACATCGCTTGTGCAGCGGCGGGTCTTTCTTTATCAGGACGTGCCATCCCTGTTGCTGCCGCTTTCGCAGCATCTTGTTCTGTCACAGCTTTCGCAGCAGAACGTTGGCGTTCTTTATCCCGCATTTTCCGCATTTGGTCTTTAAGGTCAGTAAGGGCTTTTTCTTCTGCTTTTTTACCCAGCTCCTGACCTTTTTGCCGCATCCGCGCTTTAATATCCTCTTTTTCAGTTTCAGCCATAGAGGGCTCTGTGGGCTGTGCTTCTGGGGATTTTCTGGCCATCGCGGTACGCACAGACCGTTCTTTCGGCTCTGCTGTGTCGGAAGACAGAGCGTTCGCCACAGCTTCAGGGCTTTGCCTGTCCGGAGCGCCAACAGGGAGATCCGTTGGCATATCAGAGGTGGCCAAGAAGGATTTTTCTGGCTCTGGTAGGCGCTTTTGCTCCTCTGGTGCCGGCAGGATCGCGTCTTTTGTTTGTTCTTTCAAGCGTTCAAGCTCTTCCCGCACACGATCGACAAAAGGCTGGGCCAATTTGCGAATTTTTTCTCTTTCTTGGCGACGGATTTCTTCTTGTTTCTCGAAATCCGTTTTCACCATGCGCTCGTTCCAAGCCCCTGCCAAGCTCCGAACATTGTCAAGCTGTTCCCCTTTAAGATCTTTTTGCGCATGCATAAGATCACGATGGACATTGACGCCAGGCTTTTTTTGCCGCCCTGCCAGCCCAAGCCAAACAGCGGCTTGCACATTATCTTTGCGCACACCGCGCCCTTTAAGATAAAGCTTCCCAAGAGCCTGTTGTGCATGGGCCAGCCCCCGTTCAGCCGCCCGTCTATACCAATTCGAGGCTTCTTCATAATCACGCCGCACAAGGTCCCCACGCTCATACATGCGTCCAATCGTATATTTTGCCCCATCATGACCATGGAGTGAGGCGGTGCGGAGCCAGCTTAAAGCTTTATCTCCATCAGGGCGCACGGCCCCACCATATCCAGAGCGATAAGCATCGCCGAGCTCGGCCTCGGCATCAACATGACCCGCATCTGCGGCGCGTTCGAGCCAACGAAACCCATCACGCGGTGAGCGCGGCACCCCACGACCATAGCGAAAGAGGTGAGACAAGCAATATTGGCACTCTAGATCGCCAAATTCGGCGCTCGACCATATGCCTAAAGCCGCTTTTTTCCAGTCGCGTTTTTTGAGCGCAGCAAAAGATTCTTCCATGGAAGGTTTTTCTTTCCCCACCATTTTTTTCCGCGCATGCGCCACTTGCATGCGGGTGACTTCTTGCATCATGTTATCATAAGTGCTTTGGAAAAGGCCAAAAAGCCAGCCGAGGACCACAATAAAGAAAAGCCCCAAAAAAATCCAAATATAGAGAACCCCTTCTCCCATCGGATTGCCATACAAACCCAGGAAAAAGAACCCCAATAAGAGGCCTATAGCAAGAATATCGAAGAAACGGCGCATCGTTTTCACTTTGCTAAAGCAACGCCATCCCAGAGAACCGTCTCTGACCAGCGCTTTTTATGGCAAAAATAATAATCCCGAGCATAATCCTCATGCATTAAACCAGACGAAAGATTCAGGCGCAGATTGGTTTCGTCTGAAAAGTTCAATACACAAACAAAGAGTTGTCTCGTGAACCGGGGCGACAAAAGGGACTCTTTTGTCACGATCGGTGCACTTGGTCTGACAAGGCTCTAAAAGGCTCGCAACATTCAGGCCTTTTATGCTTAACGCCTTATGGTAAAGAAATCGTGAGCCCTTAGAGGATCTTTTCGCGCCCACCGCATAAAAACCTTAAAAGGGCACGCTCAACAAAGATTTCCCCTGCTGAACCCCTGCCGCAAGAAGCCCGATCAACAAAATCCATCCCGCCCAGCGATTGGCTTTAAAATGACGTAAGCAATGGGCGGGATCATTGAAATCAACCACACTCGCCTGCTGAAAAAGAAACCAAAAAAGCAGAGGAAAACAGACCCAATAGGGCCATGCAAGGCCAGCGATCAAACCAGCAATTTTCAGACAAAGAAGCATAGCCAAGTAAAAGCCAAGCACCCAAGCACGACTCGCCGCCCCAAACCGTAAGGCCGTCGATTTCACACCGATGCGCATATCATCTTCTTTATCCTGATGCGCATAGATTGTATCATAGCCAAGTGTCCAGAAAAACCCCGCCAAATAGAGAAAAACAGCCGGCCATCCAAGCGTGCCTGTAACAGCAACCCATCCAACCAAAGCGCCCCAATTGAATGTCAAACCTAAAAAAGCCTGCGGCCAATAGGTAAAGCGCTTCATAAAAGGATAGGTGAACACTAAAGGAATGGATGCAATCGCAATCAAGGCCGCATTCATCTTTAAGGTCAGCAAAACCCCAAGACCAATCACCATTTGGGCTGCCAAAAAGACCGTTGCTTGCTTCATCGAAAGGGCGCCGCTCGCTAAAGGGCGATCTGCTGTCCGAACGACTTGGCGATCAAAATCTCGATCTGCCATGTCATTTATCGTGCACCCGGCGCCCCGCATCGCAACCGCCCCAAGAGCAAAAAGAGCAAACATCCACAGCGGCGGGGTTTGCCCCAAAGACGCAGCCCCCAGAGCAAGCCCCCACCAACATGGAAACAGCAAGAGCCAACTCCCGATCGGTCGATCCAAACGGGCAAGCCGACAATAAGGGCGTGCCTTTCCAGGAACCCAATGATCAATCCAATTTCCTTTCGGAATATCAGAGGCCTCTTGCGCGATATGCTCTTTACGACGTGTCATGGTTATGGGTCCTATAACGCACATTACCGCAGGAAACCTCTAATGACCTCTTTTCTTGATTTTCAGTCTCAAGCTTTTCAATAACTTCCGAGGCTTCGCAACGCAAAATCAGAGGTAAATCGAGGTGGCCCGCATTGTGCTTTGCCACTACATCAGAAGCAAGATTCTCACCAACCGGCTATAGGGTTTATTTTTGCCCGTTGATAGAACGGCTTTCATTGTTTTTGTGTCTTCGCCAAAATAGCGTCTTTGACCCCTGCTGGTAAGGGCATATAAGCATCGACATGACGATCTATTGCCTCTCGCAAAAGTTGTAAAGCCTCGGCTTGTTGGGCGGCTGTCTGATTCGGAAGCCCTAAAAGGGTGATGCCGGAGAACCAAAGCGCAACAGGTTCATGGGGATTGATTTCCAGAACCAACTCTGTCAAATGGCGAATCTCCTCTTCATGCCCCAAAGCGAGCGCGCGATTCAGATAAGGCGCCACCGCATCAATCCGTTGTGGGTAGCGTTTTAGAAAATGTGCGACTCTTAAGGCCCAATCTTTTTCAATGGGTGCCACCTGTTGGCGAAAATCAGGGTCATCGGTCAAAAACCAAAGATCTTGGCGTACACTCATGTCGACAAGGGCTAGCCTTGTCAGACTTTTCCCCTCCATCCATCGCCCAGCGGCACATGTCAAAGCCTCCAATTTTTGCGACATGTCTGCTGGCAGAGGATCCTTGTCCCGGAAAGATCTTTGAATATCCTCGGCAAAAACAGCATAGAGACCATAGAGATGCGCATCCCCAAAGCCATAATCATGCAGAAGGTCTTGGCAGGATTCTTTATACTCTTCAGGAAAAGCTTCGGTTTTGCTCAGCAAAACCTCTCTTAAAGCATTTGTTCGAAGGCCAACATCCAAAGAGAGAAGGATATTTCCCAAAACAAAAACCAGCACAAGGCCTAATGCCCAAACTGTTCCTTTTGACGAACCGGATGAGAACCGTGCCACCTTTGCCCTGCCTCCGGTGACCATCGCAATGGACAAAGCGATGAAAGGCAGAATCGGCGGGAAAAGAAACCAAACGGAAACAGAACCAATCATTGTCAGAATAAGTATACTCGCTGGCACGAGAAACTGCGACCTCACTCTTTTAAGAGCAAAATAAAACCAAGATACAAGAAGAAGAACCCCCAAAATGCCTTGCGAGAAAAAAGCTTCTGCAAAAATATTATGGCTATGAATTCCTGACCAATTCGCCCCGACCCAATTTGTCGTCTCAACATTGGCTGCAACATCGGACCCTTTATAAGATTTATTGTAGGTTGCAATGCCTTCCATTCTCAAATGTTGCGCAAGAAGATCAGGAAACCGCCCCCATCCAAAACCATAGAAAAGACGCAAGGGATCTTTTTCCACCGCTGCCAGACCGACTTTAAGCAGCTGCGTGCGATCCCATTGACTTTGTGCAAATCCATTAAAAAAAGGAATGTCTTGTAAAGACGACTCTTTTTGCGCATACAGAGCCCCCCCATAATATGTGCCAACAAAAATCACAGCTGTCATACTGCCAATAATCATGAAAAAGGCTGCGGCTAAAAAAAATTTTCGAAGCCCCTCTTGCCGCAAACGCATGCATCTAAGAATTATATAGCCAATACTAGAAAGTAAAAGAGCCCCAAAAGACGCATTATTCCCTAAAAAGAAAAGTATGAATATTAGAATGATGATTAAAAAAATCCAATATCTTAGCAATTTAGGGTAAGATGCAATGACAATAAGGAAAAAAGCAACCATGAAAAAAGATAAAAAGTCAGAGCGCCAATAGGGTGCCCAAAGAGAACCTGCGCCATTATACAATGTTAGGATAACAATAAGACTTAAGGCAATTATTGCATTTAAAACAATAAATACTCTGAAATATGTATCTTTCCTAAAAATGAGGTAAAGAGGAGCGACTAAACTGATCCCAATAAACTGAAGAGCTCCATCGCCAATAGAAGGCGACCCAGAAAAAGACAACCGAGGAAAATCCTGCAATAAAGATGTCAATAAAGTTAGAATACCTAATGTAAAAAAAGAGCAAAAAAGAGGATGTCTAAAATATAATCTATATTTCTTATTATTAAAATTTAAAATAAGCAAAGAAATTAATGATATCGCCGTGGATATGTACAAGAATATCGCTTGAGATTCAGACTGCGACTGAGAGCCAATCAAAAAAGGCTTTAAACCAAAAAGAGAACTCCATAAAATCATGAAAAAAGCTAAAAAAGATAGATAATAAGATATCTTTTTATTATTCAGAGAAAGATAAGATAGCATAATTAAATTTTCCACTTAGAAATAATTAATGTTTTCAAATCAAGTAATATGATATCGGATTGCGTCCAGGACTCCTTCGGGGGCCTTTTATATGGAAGAATACTTGTTCAAATTCAATGAGATACGACAAAAACTTTATGATCATTTCATAGGATGCACACTATGCATTAAATTTGGAAACCTCTCATGCCCTCTTTGCCCGATTTTCAGGCCTAACTTTTTTAATAAGTTCCGAGGCGACGCAACGCAAAATCCGAGATAAATCGAGAGAGCCAGCTCTCCGAATTTCTGACTTTAAATAAAACTATGATTCCATGCAAATATCTAAACAAGACACTTCGACAACAAATGAAGTCATCTTATAGCCTTCAAGCATATACAACCCCGCACATATAAATGAAACAATCCCCACATCACATTAATAGGTGATTTGCAAAACCCTAATATCGCTCATTTTTTCAACATTATTATATAAATTTACTATAATAATATGATATTTAATGAATATGCAGAAATCATCTATCACAATAAAAGCACACTATTATTTTTCTTAAATATAGACTCACCCCATAAGTTGGATTCTAAAAATTTTAGATTATGGTGTTTTCCAACGCATCAATTGAATCGAAATACATTAGGCAACATTAGCTTTATAGATGATACAACCTGTGATGCATTCTATGCCACCCGTTGAATGGAGAGAAATGTGAATATCAGCAGAATATTGTTGGGTGCGACTGGTGTCGTGGCTTTAATTTTCGCGACCAAAACAGTTCAGGCATGCGGTAGTTACGACTCTTATTCTTATCAAAGTTCAGGTTGTTTGAGTTCTACTGCGAGCGCTTCGCTTGCAGCACAAAATGAAGCGTCAAGAGTCACATCGGGTCTTGTCCAAGGCCGAATCTCTAGCATCACAAGCTCTTCTTTTGGTGGCGCCCCAGGGAGCAAAAACAAACAAACAGGATTAATCGGATGGAGCGAAGGCCGTGGCGCTGCCGGGAGTGTCAGCGGACCTAAATTAGGAATTTGGGGGGACATCGGTTATGCGAGCTTCCAAGATTCTTCTGCTGTCGTCAATTCTGATGGCTCGGTCTGGGCTGGTGCTTTTGGAGCGGATTATCTCGTCCACCCCCATGTCATCCTTGGCTTGGCCGGAACGATAGAAGGTGTTTCTTCGACGGCGAGTGCCATTCGTATGGATATCGACTCCAAAGGCTATGGCATCACACCCTATGCGGCTGTGAAAATCACAGACATCTTCTCCGCCAGTGCCCTGTTCAGCTATGTTTGGTCAGAAGTTGACGCAACACGAGCCCTTCCTGCTACGACATTATATGGCAGCACAAATGCTCGGCGTGCAACAACAGCCGCCACTGTTTCTGCAAATACGAATTTCGGAAATTTCACGTTCGGTGGTGATTTGGGGTTGATGTATACAGCAACGACCCAAGAGGCTTTGCGTATGGATGATACCGCCGGAACATCAATAACGACGGCAAAAAGCACGTCAGAAATGGGCACGCTCTCTTTGGCCGCGCAACCAGGATATCTTATTGAATTAGATCGCAAAACCAACACTTGGATCGAACCTTATGCGCGGTTTGAATATCGCTATGACTTTGTCAATACAGACATTGCAGGCCACCCCAATGATGATGATG
>DDLW01000001.1 GCA_002340345.1 Alphaproteobacteria bacterium UBA2562
TTAACCAGCTTTGCTCTAGGCAGTTTTACATTATGAGTAATGCGCGAAAAGCCGCCCAACGCTATGTCGCCCAAAATCGACGCGCCCGACATGACTATTTTATCGAAGATAGTTTTGAAGCAGGGATGATGCTAAAAGGCACAGAGGTCAAATCTCTTCGCAATGGTCAAGCAAGCCTTGCGGAATCTTATGCTGCTGAGCGTAATGGCGAGCTGTACCTTATCAATGCGCATATTAATGAATATGCGCCTGCGAACCGTTTTAACCATGACCCTAAACGTGCGCGTAAAGTGCTTGTGCATCGCCGAGAACTCAGTAAACTTTTAGGCGCACGGTCACGAGAAGGGGTGACTTTAGTCCCTTTATCGATCTATTTTAACAAACGAGGATTCGCAAAATTAGAACTGGGGATCGCCAAAGGTAAGAAAAAAGTCGATAAACGAGAAGCCATTAAAGAACGCGATTGGAAACGCGATAAACAAAGAGCTTTAAAAACGAAAGATTACTAGAGCAAAGTGCGGCTGGATGGAAACATCCAATCGGCACGTCTTGCGGCAAGAACAATAATATAGAGCATTTCACTCTTAATGTGAATCAAGAGCAATGCTCTATGTCTTTGCTTGAAAGTATAGTGTTAAACTCTTTTGCCTTCTTTGGTTGCGCGTCCTTGCAATAGGTCAGCAAAACCGCTAAAACCGCAATGCGAAAATATCTAGAAACAATCCACCATTCCTAAAATCACAATGGCGCCCCTGAGGGCAAAAGCAAAAATGGCGCCATCTGTTTGATCTACTTCACAGAAAAAACAAAGGCATACAGCATTTTTGCCATGTCACTAAAGCCAAATCTTGTCATACAGCCGACAAAGGAAAACCAATGTATAAATTTTCCTCTGCCCATGTCGCCGCCCTTTTAGTCGCGGTCAGCGTTCTATGGGCTGTGGTTTTTTCAGTCCACCATGCCGCTGCTGATGATCTCAAGCTTGGCGATTTAAATAGCTATAGCCGATTTCCAACCTTTACAGAACCTTATCGTAAAGGCTGGAAACTTAAGCTCGAAGAAATTAATCAGGCTGGCGGCCTTCTTGGCAAAAAACTTGATGTCGAAACACGCGATGATGGCGCGAATACAAGTGATGCTGTACGTGTTGCCGAAGAATTGGTGAGCCGTGAAAATGTCAAACTCCTCTTTGGTACCATGCTCTCTAATACAGGGCTTGCTCTTGCCGATTTTGCCCAACAAAAAGAAATCATTTTTATTGCCGCAGAGCCTTTAAGTGATGCGCTGACCCTTGAAAAAGGCAATCAATTCACATTCCGCGTGCGCCCCAGCACCTATACGCAAACGGCTATGCTGGTTGATGTTGCCAAAAAGCTTGGTAAAAAACGCTGGGCGATCGTGGCGCCAAATTATGAATATGGCCAGTCCGCCGCCAAAGCTTTTAAGGCCTTAGTGACCGAACATATGCCTGACGCGGAGATTGTCGCGGAGCAATATCCCGCGCTTGGAAAAATTGATGCCGGTGCCACGGTGCAAGCTTTGCTTCTCGAAAAACCTGATGCCATTTTCAATGTTCTGTTTGGTGGTGATCTCGCAAAGTTTTTACGCGAAGGTGAAGACCGCACTCTCTTCAAAGATCGCGAAGTGGTAAGCCTCCTGACCGGAGAGCCTGAATGGATTGACAGCTTTAAAGAAGAAGCGCCTGTTGGCTGGCTCGTGACCGGATATCCTTGGCATGAAATCCAAGACCCTGCCCACAAAGCCTTTCAAGAGGCTTACCAAAACAGATGGGATGAAAAACCGCATTTAGGATCGCTTGTCGGCTATATAACCCTTTCGATCATTGCAGAAGCGATTGAAAAAGCGGGATCCTTAGAGACAGAAGCAATGATCTCTGCCCTAAAAGATCTAGAGCTTGAAACGCCGATCGGTAAAATTCTTGTGCGTAAAGAAGATCACCAAGCAACAATGGGCGCTTGGGTCGGGCGTACAAAAATTCAAAATGGTTTAGGGGTCATGTCCGATTGGCATTATGCCCCTGCAGAGGACTATATGATTTCTGCGGAAGACGCGGCAAAAAAACGCCCAGCCCCTTAACGCCACTCCCTTGCATACTTGGTGGGTTTTGCGGTCAGGTCAACATTTGATCGCAAAAGTCACCCCTTTGACAGCTGGCGGCAAGATAGGATTTCTAAGATGGATTTTGGATTTGTTCTGTCGCAAATTCTTACCGGTTTATCCTCTGCCTCCTCGCTTTTTTTAATTGCCAGCGGTCTCACCATTATTTTTGGTGTCACGCGGATTGTAAATTTCGCCCATGGCTCCTTATATATGCTTGGTGCCTATTGTGCCTATACGGCGACAGAGAGTCTGATGGCGATTTTAGGCAGTTCCTTGGGGTTTTGGGTTGGAATCCTCTTAACAGCTGTCTTTGTTGGCCTTATCGGGCTCTTTTTAGAGTTTTTCTTGCTCCGCTGGCTTTATAAATCTCCTGAACTTTTTCAACTATTAGCCACTTTTGGCGTTGTTCTGATTGTCCAGGATCTTGTTCCCTTTCTCTGGGGCGGGGAGGATCTTTTAGGACCACGCGCCCCTGGATTTAAAGGGGCTATCGAGATTTTAGGATGGTCCTTCCCCCGTTATGAGCTGTTTATGATCCTCATTGGCCCTTGTATCTGGGGCGGGTTATGGTTGCTTTTCCACAAAACACGCTGGGGAATCCTTGTCCGTGCGGCCACAGAGGACAGAGAAACGGTTGCAACCCTTGGCATCAATCAAGCATGGCTGTTTCGCAGTGTTTTATTTCTAGGAGCCTTTTTAGCAGGGCTCGCAGGCGCCCTGCAGCTTCCCAAAGAACCTGCCAACAGCTTAATGGACATTAATATCATTGCCGAAGCCTTTGTCGTCACTGTGATTGGCGGTATGGGCAGTGTTACAGGGGCGTTTTTAGCGGCTTTGTTGATTGGACTTCTACAAGCCTTTGGAATTCTTATTTTTCCTAAAATCACACTTGTGTTTATTTTTTTAGTCATGGCCTTTGTTTTAATGATCCGTCCCAATGGTTTATTGGGCAAATATCAAACGGTCGAAACTTATAGCAAACAGAATGAAGGCCCGCATGATCTCACATTCATAACCCTTCCGAGGATTTTTATAACACTCGGCGTTTGCGCGCTCTTACCTTTAGGTCTTGGTGATTTTGAAATTTTTGTTCTGACTGAGATTTTGGTCTTTGCACTCTTTGCCTTCTCTCTCAACTTCCTGATGGGGTTCGGTGGCATGATCAGTTTTGGTCACGCCGCCTATTTTGGCCTTGGCGCCTATGCTGCGGCTCTGATGACACATCATTTCCAGGCTGGACTGCCCCTTGCTCTTTTCGCCAGCCCAATACTGCCCCTTATAGCCGCCGCACTTTTCGGCTGGTTTTGTACCCGCATGTCCGGTGTCTATCTGGCCATGCTCACCCTCGCCTTTGCTCAAATCCTTTGGTCGATTGCGTTCCAATGGGTCGCGCTAACAGGGGGAGATAATGGTCTGATTGGAATCTGGCCCCCGAAAATACTTTCAGATCGTCTGCTCTTTTATTATTTTGCCCTGAGTTTAATCGGTTTTGTGTTTATTCTGCTCTATAAGATCACTTTATCCCCTTTTGGTTTACTCTTACGGGCAGCCCGGGATAGCAGTAAAAGGCTTTCCGCCGATGGTGTTCATGTTGGCCATTTGCGCTGGGCCGCTTTTCTGATTGCTGGTGCCAGTGCTGGGTTGGCTGGGGGTCTTTATAGCTTTGCCAAAGGGAGCATCGACCCCCATATCCTCTCTATCCCTCTTTCTGTTGATGGCCTTAGTATGGTCCTCATGGGGGGCATACAAACCCTGCTTGGTCCTCTCATGGGCAGTGCTGCTCTCACCTTCTTGAAAACAACGGTGATGTCTTTAACAGAAAATTGGCGTTTTTTCATGGGCAGTGCGATTGTTTTCCTCGTTCTTGTCTTTCCACGAGGCTTGGTTGGAAGTTTGATCCATGTTTTTGCGCTTCGCAAAGCTGCACGATCAGAGAAAACTGAAAGGTCATCTTAAGGATGGATAGCCCGCTTTCTTTGGCTTCTTCCCGCACATCTCTTTTAAAAGTTAAGGCGCTTTGTAAGAATTTTGGCGCTTTTGAAGCCATTAAAAATGTTAGCTTTTCTCTCTTTGAAGGTGAGAAATTGGCTGTGATTGGCCCTAATGGCGCTGGGAAATCAACATGCTTTAATCTTATTGGGGGACAACTCTCACCTGACCAGGGACATATTCATCTTGGTGATATGGATCTCACAGGCAAGCCGCCGCCTTTTATCGCCAAAGCTGGGATTGGGCGTAGTTTTCAAATCGCCGCCGCTTATGCATCTTTGACCGTTGAGATGGCCGTTCAAGCGGCCTTTCTCGCGATTAAAGGTCAAGCTTACCATTTTATAAAACCAAGCCACCATTATTATCGTGAGGACACAGCTGCCCTGATTGAGCAAGTGGGTTTGGGAGCCCTTTCCCAGCGTTTGTGTGCGGAACTTGCTTATGGTGATGTCAAAAGGGTTGAGCTCGCCATGGCCCTTGCGGGGAATCCTCGTATTCTTCTGATGGATGAGCCTACGGCGGGCATGGCTGTTGCGGAACGGCAAAGCCTGATGGAGCATGTTGTCAGACTTTCGCAAGACAGAAACATTGCCTTATTATTCACAGAACATGATATGGATGTTGTTTTCCGTCATGCGGATCGCATTATTGTCCTTGTAAGGGGGCAAATTCTGGTGGAAGGGCCGCCAGATAGGATCGCCCAAGACCCAGAGGTTCGTGCTGTCTATTTAGGAGAAGATCCTCTCTAAAAGCTTTGCGACTCTTAAGCTGTCAGCACCCTTTTGGTCTGTTTAGGACTCAAGACTTGGCCTACAACATTTTACTCTAAGATATCATATATCTGCTGAATGTCCTTGATTTTATTCGGAGAATACTATGGCCTCCTGGATTATATTATTATGTATAGGTAATAAAGAAATAACGCCAAGAATTTTTGGCCTACTGATCGAAACAATTTCCATGGCATTTCTGGCGATTACCACAATACTCATTAAAGAATATCCAGCAAACTTAATATTCTCTTTGTTATTTTTGATAGAAGGCGCGCTTTTATATTTATCCATCAACCAATATAAAAAGACAAAAGAGTTCGACCCTGAGATGTATGAGTGGGAATATGAAGGCAATCGAGACCATATGGGCCGAGACGAAAATCATGAGCAATATCAGCAAGATCTTGTCGAATCTTTAGCTGGACTTCATATTGAAGACCAAAATAGTTTCGAAAAAAATCATGTAGAGCCCCATACGCTTCCACACAATCAGGAAAATAATGATGATGTCCAGGACACATTAAAGGACTCATTCAAAAATGGAAAAGAATAACAAGGCTGTCTCTGAAGAGTCTCTGCTTCAGGTCGAAGATTTGAGTTTATATTACGGTCGGGCGCGCGTCCTCAATTCTGTGTCTCTTCATGTCAAAGCTGGCGAAATTGCTGTTCTTCTCGGCAGAAATGGGGCAGGAAAAACAAGCTGCCTCCGCGCGCTCATGGGTTTAATCCCCAGCACCGCCACATGCATAAACTATTCCGGCACATCCCTTATGACATTTGCGCCCCATCAAATCTCTCAATTGGGCATAGGTTATGTTCCTGAAGATCGCCGTATTTTTACAGATCTCACAGTTCTAGAGAATTTGAAAGTTGGTCAAAAACCCTCTTCCCATGCCCATCTGCCCACATGGAGCTTTGACAAAATTTTTGATCTTTTTCCTAATCTTGCAGAGATGCGCCACCGCCATGCCGATAAAATGAGTGGCGGAGAACAGCAAATGCTGAGCATTGCCCGCACGCTTATGGGGAACCCAGAGACACTGCTTTTAGATGAACCATCTGAAGGTCTTTCACCAATTATTGTTGCCCAGATGGCAAAAGCTCTTCAGACTCTAAAAAGCCAAGGCATGACGGTTCTTCTCTCTGAACAGAATTTTGCCTTCAGCCGCAAAGTCGCTGACCGCGCTTACATTATCGAAAAAGGCCATATTCAGTATGAAGGCTCTATGGAAACACTTGCTGAGGACAAAACCATCTGTAATCGTTATCTTGCCCTTTCAGCGTGACATCATAAGCGCAAGGGTAAAAGGGCTGCCTTTTGAGAAAATTTTCACTACTCTCGTAATTTTTTAACGAAAATGCTATATTTTTTATAATCTTACCGCAAGACAACCGAAGTTACTTATACCAACCGGCAAAGTCTATGACATTTCGGTTTTAAAGGCATCAAAGTTTTCGGCCTTTGCTTTCGCTGAACATGATAAAAAAATAAGGAGATTTTGGCGTGGCAAACAAGATCGTTGGTATCTCTGTCGGAGATCGTTTTACCGATATGATCACAGTCCATACGGATGTCCATGGTGTCGATAGCCAAATCCGTTATGCCAAAGTTCTCAATGACTTTGATGACCCTTTGAAAGCACAGAGTGCTGCTTTGCGCCAGTCCGGTGTCACATTAGAAAATGTTGCCGCATTCATTCATGCCACCCACTCTGTTGAAAATGCCCTCCGCGACCGCCAGCTCACCAAAATGGGGCTGATCACAACCGATGGCTTTCGGGATTTGTTAGAACTTGGCACCGGAGAACGTGCACGACGTTTTGGATTCTCCTCCCCACCGCAAGCCCTCATTCCGCGAGACCGCAGAATGGAAGTTTCTGAACGGATCGATGCGTCGGGTACGGTTCTAGAGCCCCTTGATGAGGAAGCGGTTGCAGGGGCCGTTGAGCATCTCAAAAAACGCGGCGCCGAGGCCGTTGTCATTCATTTCCTCAATGCTTGGGCCAATCCTATGCATGAATGGCGTGCCTATGAAATTGTCCAAGATATATGGCCGAATGTGCCAACGGTGACAGCCCATAGCTATCTTAATGCGGCTGGCGAATTTGAGCGCGGTGCGGGCGCAACAGCTAATCTTGGTCTTTCAAAAGGTGTTGAAACCTTCATTGGCCACTTAAAAGAAAGCTTTAAAGACAAAGACTTTGACGGCGATCTTCTGCTGATGCGGCGTAATGGTGGTGCTGTTTCTGCCGAACGCGCACCCTATCACGCTCTCGATCTTGTTGGCGCGTCCCCCGCGGCCGCAGCGATGGCCGTTGCTTACACCGCGCATTCCGCCAATCTTCAAACTGTGATTAGCTGCGAAGTCGGCGCAACACAGTGTTACTTAACGCTTATTGAAGAAGGTCACACCAAACAAACCGTTGAGCATCGTTTTGATTCTCGTCTGCCCCTGCCCCATCTTGCGGTTGATTGTGAAGCTTACCCTTTCGGTGGAGAAGCGCTGATCGGATTTGACCATTTAGGCGCTTTAGCGGTTGGTCCGCTGATGGCAAGGCTTGATAAAGGACCGATTGCTTTCGGTAAAGGGAGCAAACGCCCGACCTTAATGGATGCAGAACTGATTCTCGGTCGTTTAAACCCAAATAGGATCCATGGGTCTGACAAGAAAGTCGATTTAGACGCTGTTAAAGAGATCTTTAAGGAGCAAATTGCCTTGAAACTCAGCATGACCGCAGAAGAAGCGGCTGGCGCTGTTTTAACCTTAGCAACGGATTGTCTGGCCCGGTATATTCGGCTTTTTTCTCTCAAACATGGGCTGAATCCAGCTGAAACCCCTGTGATTCTCCATGGCGGCGGCGGACCGCTTTATGGGAGTCAACTTGCAAGGCTCTTAGGCGGTCCCAAAATTGTTATCCCGGCCCGTCCCGGTTTGACAGCGGCTTTAGGCTGTCTTCTCGCCGATTTGCGCCATGACTTCAGACGTTCGATTGATCAATATCTTCATCGTCTTGATTTCGAGATCGTACATGAAATCCTTGTTGAACAGACGGAACGTGGGGAACAAGCCATTGCGCGTGATGGCGCTTCCTATGAAGGGCTCTCTTTTTCTCATATGGCGGATCTTAGAGTTTCAGGGCAAGATAGTCTTTTTTCAATTCGATTTGAAGATCCAGAGATTGATGAGGACTGGCTGAGAGACATGTTCAGCCAAGCCTATGAAAAAAGATTTGGACTCAAACCAAAACCATCTTCGGTGATGCTCGTTGATTTGCATACAACGATTATTGCCCGCCGTAAGGGGCTTGGTCTTTCTGTTTTAACAGGGGCACGCAAACAAAAAGCCAGTATGGAAGATGCGCTGATTGGCAAAAGACATGTCTGGTTCCGTGATGGCCTCCAAGAAACACCCATCTACAGAAGAGAAAGTCTCAGGGCTGGCAGTAGCTTTCTTGGGCCTTGCGTGATCGAACAAATGGACAGCACCATCATTGTGGCCCCTCTTGACCATGTCAAAAATGACGAAGCCGGTAATCTCACCATTACCATTCGCACCCAAACGTAAAGCAAGATCGCTGCAATAGTACGGTTTAGAGCAAAGGGCAAAGTGATGGGTCCCCCCCCTTTGATCCGTTTTGCGGCACAAACAAAAACGGGCAGCATTTTTTCTGAGTCAGAATAAAAGCAAAATGCTGTGAAATAAAACTAAATCTTATTCAAGGCTTGATCCGAGCGTTTTATGAGGGAGGAAAAATCCATGCCCGTCAGTGTCAATCCCACAGGATTTGCGCTTGTCCGCAATGCCATGCAAGGGATCTGCGAGGAAATGGATGCTCTCTTCGCACGTTGGGCTTTCAGCCAATCCTTAACCACAGAAGGACGACGTGCCTGTGGGTTATTTTCAGGGGAAGATGGTGGTATTATTGTCCAAGCGGACTCCGTATGGCCTGCTTATTTTGCAGAACAACATTACGCGATGAAGGGGCTGATCAAGGCCATTCAGGATCAAAAAGCCCCACACCCCGAAGCTGGGGACCTTTATATCTTTAATGATCCTTTTATGGGGGCTGGGAGCCTTGTCGATATCCATCTTGCCGCCCCCCATTATCATGGGGGCTCTATTGTTGCCTGGATTGGGGTTAGTGCCCATTGGCCAGACTTTGGCGGTGGGGCTTATGGCGGGGTTGTGCCTGGGGCAACGGACCTCCAACAAGAAGGATTATGCTTAAGCCCCTTGAAACTTTTCAAGGCAGGACGTCCTGTTGTTGACCTTGAAATGCTGATCACCAGCAATTGCCGCAATGCAGAACAGGCCCAAGCGGATCTTCGGGCCCAAACAAGTGCCATGTCACGCGGTTTAAGAATGATCACGTCCTTGACAGAAGGCTATGGTGTTTCTGTCGTGCAAGATGTGATGACTGGTTTAAGAGAAGGCGCAAAAGAGATTACAGCACAATGCCTTAATCGGATTCCGAATGGCACTTATAAAAGCCGTGCAAAAGTAGACTCAGATCGCACAAGCGCAGAAGCCCTCCAAGTCGTTCTGACCCTTGATAAACACGGCCATAACATGCTGTTTAATCTTGCACGGTCGAGTGCACCACAAACGGGTTGTGTGAATGCCCCTCTTCCCGTCACCAAATCTGCTATTGCTTTAGCCCTCAAACATCTCTTTCCGGAATTGCCTTGTAATGCCGGTTTTTTTGACTCTCTTATGATAGAACCGCCGAAGAAAAGTTTTCTCGCAGCTGAAGCGCCACGCGCTGTTTCTGGGCTCGCAGAAGTGCGTAGACGCGTTATGGAAGCCGTCTTTATTGCCTTTTCAAAGGCAAAGTCTGAACTTTTCCCAGCGCCCCCCGCTGGAAGCTGGCCATGGATTGCTTTATGCGGCAGTGATCCTCGCGATGGTGATTCTTACCAGCTGAGTTTTATCGTGCCAGCCGGGCTTGGGGCGCATGATCACCATGATGGTACCAATGCTGTCATGCCGCTTGACGAACATTGCCGTTTTCCGTCGATAGAACGTTTGGAAAAGCGCTATCCTTTACTCTTTGAACGTTATCGTGTCAGAGATGGATCTGCTGGATCTGGACGGCAAAGAGGAGGATTTGGTCTGGAATTGGCCCTTGAACTCAGGCGGGGCACGGCCCTCCTCACCTTAATGGCCGATCACGGCAAAGAAGGTGTGAAAAGTGATGTCGAAGGCGCGGCGGCAGCCTCGACAGAAATTCGCATCGGTCGTTCGTCTTCGCCCTCTCTCTCGCCCCCCATCAGGTCCCAGCATACGCCACAGACAAGGCAAAGAGAATGTGTGGCCCATTTCCCTGCGAAACAAAAGCTAGAAATCCTCACATCTGGCGGTGGCGGCATTGGCGACCCTCTAGACCGCGCCCTCGTGCCCGTGCGACGCGATGCACAGAGCTTCCATTACGATGTTGACGAAATCGATACACTTTACGGCGTCATCATCGACGAAGATGGTATGAAAGTCGACCGTATTGAAACGGAAGTACGACGGGCACGCCTTAAACAAACGCGGGACGCACAATCTTATACGCGTCCTTCCCAGAAAAGCGTGCCAATCAGGCCCAAAGGAACCCTTTAGAGCAAAGGGCAAAGTAAGAGGTTTACCCTTGAAGATATCCATTCAGAATACCACTTATTGAGACGCCTTTTGCTCGTAAAATCCGTTTACTGTTTCAGGAACAGGGTTAATGAGTGCTTCTTGCGCAAGCCATTCAAACATTGCCTGCGTCGCAATGCGATTTGCGTTTTCTTCATCACCAACATGGCCCCCTTTTAAACGCCGAATATCTTTTGGCTGGGCGGCCAATTTCTCAAGTAAAATGACAGATTGTTCTGGGATCACACCATCTGTCTTGCCAGAGAGAATAAGAGTCTTTTGAGCTTGCATATGGGGAAGATGATAGGCTGGCTCTAAAGGATCTAAGAGACCCGCAGCGCTATAGGCGGCAACATCCCCGACGACCCCTCCTAGCCCTTCGCGCGCAAAAATACTGCTAAAAAGCAAAGATAAGTCAGCCCCCCCATAACCGATGACCAATGCATAATTCTTTTGATGTCTTTGAGCTTCCTCTAGGGAATTCCAAAGATGAAGAGCAGCTGGTGTTATGAAACTCCCAAGACTCGCCGCAACAACAGTAATTCTTTCTTGCTCTGCCCAAGATTGTTCTGTAATCCATTGCAACGCAGCCGCAATTTGACCTGGCGTTTGCATAATCTCGCTATAGAATCTTGGCGTTTCTTCAAGGCCAAAAGCATTTTCAAATTTAATTTTATTTGGCATAGGATATTCAAAGCCGATCAATACATTATTACCAAGCCCTGGAAAAGATTCAATATTCCTTTGCCCTTTCCGTAAACCAGAGACAAGAAATAAAACAGGCCTTTTTTCTTTAGGATTATTTTCAAACTCAGACGGAACATCTATGAGAAGCTCAATTTTACCAGCATTCTTATCCTGCCAAGAGACAGATTTTCTTAATCTTGCCGTACCATCAGCGGCGATAACAACACGAAAAGCACTTTCTTTATAATCATTTACAGTCAATGCAGGCGCTTTGAAGGCCGTTAATGTCGGACGTATTTTTTGGAAAGTTATTATGCCAGCCAAAATAAGCGTTGGGATCATCAAAAAAATGATAATGGCCAAAACGACTCGGGGCCAAACGCGTCTACGGCGATGGAAATGAACTGGCATTCTCGGCTTCCTCTACCCCAATTTTTCATATGTCACAAGAGCGTATCGTATTTTCGGAGACCATTGAATCCTATCATGATTTTTTTGACAAATGATATTTTTACGCAATCGCAAAATAATCAAAAGTGACTGAAATCAAGGGACTCAATCTTTTTTCAAAAAATCTTATTCTAGAGCAAAGCGCGATCA
>DDLW01000224.1 GCA_002340345.1 Alphaproteobacteria bacterium UBA2562
ATTATGCAGAGGTCTTAAATAAGCGTATTGGGGGGGAAACGGGTGAGAGCCTTGCGTTTTTCATGTGAAGGAGGGGAAAGGTTCTCTGTCTTTGCTCTTAAGGCGCTGTGCTTTCGATCAGGGGACTTTGAGCTTTAAAGAATATTTGGTATGATCAAAAGAGCCAATTTTCTATAAAATAAGCATGCCAATTTTGATATGAGCAAACCAATAAGGACGGAGAGCCCGCTTTTTGGCTTTCAGCTTGATCCGAAAGCCCCGGTGACTCTCTTTGAGCAAATCTATGAAGAATTACGCAGCCGCATTGTGCAGGGCAGCTTGCGGCCTGGAGAAAGATTGCCAGCCTCTCGCAAAATGGCAGAAGAATTGAGTGTCTCCCGGGCGACCATTCTGTCTGTCTATGATCAGCTCCTTGCCGAAGGCTTTGTCGAAAGCCGCAAAGGGTCTGGCACCTTTGTTTCTGAAATTGGGCCGATCGAGCGGATTCCCCCCGTCTTTTCTGGGGCCTCTTCTGGGGCGCCTCTCGGGATCCAAAGCGCGGACAAAAAACAGGGGAGGCCGCCCCTTACAGCGTCAGAGCCTGGAGCGTCAAAGGATGTTGACCGTAGGCCAACGCCCCGTCCTTTTCATCCTGGATTTCCGGATTTGCGCCTTTTTCCTGTCCAGCAATGGGGGCGGTTCTATGCGCGTTTGGCCAGAACAGAGCCCCAGGCTTTGCTCCTGCCCGGCCCTGCTTTTGGGGATGGTCTGTTGCGCCAGGAAATTTGTCGGTATCTGAAAGAATGGCGCGGGGTCGAGGCTGTCCCGGAACAAATCCTCATCACAGCGGGGGCAAGTGAAGCCTTAGAATTGTGTATCCGGACATTTCTAAAGGCTGGGGACAGCATTGCTTTGGAAAATCCTGGCTATCCGCCTCTTTATGCTTTTGTCCGGGATTTTGGTTTGAACTGTCTGTTTCTCGACCGGGATGCACAAGGGGCAAAGCCGCCTTCTGTTGAACCAGATTCTCTGAAACCAGAGATGGCGTCTCCGAAAATCGTGATTTTGGCGCCGTCTTCGCAATTCCCCCTTGGGGGCGCGATGTTGCAAGGCCGGCGGAATCAGTTCTTGCGCTGGGCAGAGACAGACGCGGCTTGGATTGTGGAGGATGATTATGACAGCGAATTCCGCTATGCGGGCCAACCGATTCCCGCCCTGACCAGCTTAGACACACAGAATCGGAGTCTCTATATCGGGAGTTTTTCAAAGATTTTCTCCCATGCTTTGCGCTTGGGGTTTATTGTCGTGCCGAAACCGCTTGTGCCAAAGTTTGCGCATACAATGGCCGTTTATGGGTCGAAAGCCTCTATAGCTGGCCAGCGGGCGCTTGGTCTTTTTATCGCAGAGGGGCATTTTTTTCGCCATATTCGACGGGTGCGGCGCCTGTATGCCGAGCGACGGGCCCGTTTGATGGCTTTGTTACAAGAAGAAAAGCGCTTTGACGTCCATATTGAGGACCATCGTGCTGGCATGCATGTGCTGTTGTCCTTGCCAGACAGCTTATGCGACCAGACCCTATCCCAGGAGGCCGCTCGAAGAGGGCTGTCTTGTCCGCCTTTGTCGTCTTATTATGCGGCATCGCCACGGACCCAGGGTTTGCTTTTGGGATTTTGTGGCTTTACGCCTTCGGAAATCACAGAGTCTTATGAGATCTTAGGGACTCTTCTGGCCGCATCCCAGGGGAAGAGCGGTTGAGTTGAAATTATATTACGATTTTAGCGCTTAAAAGGCTTTATTCTGACTTGAAATATGGCCGCAAACATGATTTGCTGATTTCCATGTTTGGGATCCTCAAAATACTCATGGTCTCAAAAGTGGTAACAGGAAAAGCTCTGACAATATAAACCCAGTGAACACAAACTGAAACCAGCATTCTTTGCCTTTTGAGGTCACCGTCACTTCCCTTACGGAAGTTTATGGAAAAGAAAAAAGATTTTTCTTTGCCAATGACATATTTTTCTCTTTATGATAAAGCCTATTATAGAGAAAAATTTTGAAGGTTTTTGTGGAACCTTCAGAGACTCTCTGCCGTGATGATAAGAAGGTCCCCTCAAAGACTTCACGCCATGGGCGTGGCAATCAGACCCGATCACGATGCAGAGCTTTTCAAAATATCACTGACAATATTGTGCTTTTTCCCTGAATCAGAAACAATGCGGTCAGTCTTTCGTTTATCGCAAAGCCGACCAAAGGGATCACTCTATTCTTTTGCCCTTTGCTCTCACCTCTGGGATATTCTGGGTTAAGGCGTGCAGCCTGGATTGTCGCGAAAAAAGCAAACGCTTTTGTGCTGAAATCCCCAGATATGCTCTCTCTTCAAACCCTCAACAACAGGAAATGCTATGAAGGTCTTGGTCCCCGTCAAGCGCGTTGTCGATTACAACGTTAAAATCCGGGTGAAAGCGGACCAGTCAGGCGTCGAGACAGCAAATGTCAAGATGTCAATGAACCCCTTCGACGAAATTGCCGTCGAAGAGGCCATTCGCTTGAAAGAAGCTGGCACGGCAACGGAAGTCATCGCGGTCTCAATGGGGGTGAAACAAACCCAAGAAACATTGCGGACAGCGCTGGCGATGGGTGCCGATCGCGCCATTCAGGTCCTGGAAGATGGCGAACTGCAACCGCTTGCCGTCGCAAAGCTTCTTAAAGCGCTCATTGACAAAGAAAATCCTGATTTGGTCATTCTTGGAAAGCAAGCCATCGATGATGACTGCAATCAAACCGGTCAAATGCTTGCGGCGCTCTTGGGATGGCCCCAGGGAACTTTTGCGTCTAAGCTGGCGATCGGGGGCAGCAAAGGCGATGGCTGGTGCGATGTCACCCGCGAAATCGATGGTGGTTTGGAAACGGTGGCTTTGAAACTGCCGGCCATTGTCACCACAGATCTCCGCCTCAATGAACCGCGCTATGCGTCACTGCCCAATATCATGAAAGCGAAGAAAAAACCGATTGATCAGATGACCGCTGCGGATTTGGGCGTCCCTGTTACGCCGACAATTACGCTTCTTAAAGTGGAAGAACCACCAAAGCGGGAGGCCGGCATTAAAGTGCCCGATATAGCCACCCTGGTCGATAAGCTGAAAAACGAAGCAAAGGTGATCTGATGTCGATTCTGATCGTTGCTGAACATGATAATAAGACTTTAAAGCCTGCAACTCTCAATAGTGTCACGGCGGCTGGGGAAATGGGTGGCGACATCCATATTCTTGTGGCGGGAACTGGCTGTGATGCGGTTGCGCAAAGTGCAGCCAAAATCCCAGGCGTTGCAAAAGTGCTGGTGGCCGATGATTCGGCATTTGAACATGCGCTTGCCGAGGCCTTGGCCCCTCTCTTGGCGACTCTTGGTAAAGACTATCTTCACCTAGTTGCCCCAGCGACAACTTTTGGCAAGAATATTATGCCGCGTGTTGCCGCTCTTCTCGATGTCGGCCAACTCTCTGAAATCATTGGGGTGGAAGGGCCCGACACCTTCCGTCGGCCCATTTATGCCGGCAATGCCATTGCCACCGTCCAGTCCACGGACCCCATCAAGGTCATTACCGTCCGAGGCACGGCTTTTGATGCTTGTCCGACCGAGGGCGGTTCTGCGGCGGTTGAAGCGGTCTCTGCTGCGGCAGAAAACGCGCACTCCGATTTTGTGGGCCAAGAGCTGACAAAATCCGAACGGCCAGAACTGACAGCGGCAAAAATTGTCATTTCAGGGGGCCGCGGCATGCAAAATGGCGATAATTTTGCCATGCTGGAAGACATCGCCGACAAGCTTGGGGCCGCTGTTGGCGCGTCGCGGGCGGCTGTTGATTCTGGTTTCGTGCCCAATGACTATCAAGTCGGGCAAACCGGCAAAGTCGTTGCCCCAGATCTTTATATCGCTGTTGGTATTTCTGGGGCAATCCAGCATTTGGCCGGCATGAAAGACAGTAAGATTATCGTTGCCATCAATAAAGATGAAGAAGCACCGATTTTCCAAGTCGCCGATTATGGTCTGGTGGCGGATCTTTTTAAAGTCGTGCCAGAGCTTTCAGCGGAACTTGATAAAGCTTAAAGTCTCAAAGCCGGTGGGATATTTGAGTCCCACCGGTTTTTTGCTATCTTTTTGAAAATATTTATGAAATATAGTCTTTTGCTTTTATTTTGACTCAAAAAAAATGCTGTCAATCTTATGTGAGCGCGTATTTTTGACCTCTTTCCCAAATTAACAATAACAATCGTCCTATTATGGGATTGCAAATTTCTCTGATGCGGTGCACAAAAACAAATAACGGGGCAAAATCTCAAGAGGTCTCTATCGAAAGAGTGCTATGGACCTCTTGCGATTGTCTCCAGGATAAAAATAGGACTCCTCTAGAGCAAAGCTGGTTAAAGTGGCATCACTTTAATCATGCGTCTTGCGGCAAAAACAATAAGATAGAGCCTTTTGTGTACGTCAATCATCACGCAAAAGGCTCCAGGGTTTGTTGGGCAAAATCATGATGTGATTTCGTCCACATGGAAACGTCAAGGCACAAACAAAGAGTTACCTCGTGAGTCGGGGCAGCAAAACGATATCTTTAAAGAGCAAAGTGGGATGGGCGCGCAATCAGCTGTATCCCCTTGATCGCTTTCGTTTTGCGGTAGAAACAAAGACATAGAGCATTATGTGTGGTGATAGAATCACGCAAAATGCCTTAAACATCACAAAAATCATGCAACGCTTTAACCAATGCGGGTAAGGCGGCAGATGGAAACCGGACGATTGGAAGAAAAAATGACGGTTATCAAAACGATTGGTGTTGTCGGTTCTGGCCAAATGGGCAGCGGTATTGCGCATGTGGCCTCTCAATCCGGCCATGAAGTCTTTTTGCTCGATGTTGGCCAAGAGCAGCTCGATCGTGGTATGGCCTCGATCCAAAAAAACCTGACCCGTATGGTCACAAAAGAAAAAATCACACAAGAACAAGCCGATGATACGGTCAAACGCATTGTCACAACCACGAAATATGCGGATTTCGCCTCTTGTGATCTTGTCATCGAAAGCGCGACCGAAAAAGAAGACATCAAAAAAGATATTCTTAAACAAATTGTTCCCGTTATTAAAAGCGACTGCTTACTAGCGACGAATACATCTTCTATTTCGATTACCCGTTTGGCCGCAGGCACAGACCGGCCAGAGCGCTTCATGGGCATGCATTTCATGAATCCCGTGCCGGTCATGAAATTGGTTGAGCTTATCCGTGGGATTGCAACGGATGAAGACACATTCACCGTTATTCGTGATCTCGCAGAAAAAATGGGCAAAACCCCTGTTGCTGCCGAAGATTTCCCCGCCTTTATCGTGAACCGCATTCTGCTGCCCATGATCAACGAAGCTGTCTATGCTCTGTATGAGGGTGTTGGCCATGTCGAAGCGATCGATGTTGCCATGAAGCTCGGTGCGAACCACCCCATGGGACCTTTGGAACTTGGTGACTTTATTGGTCTTGATACATGCTTATCCATTATGTATGTGCTGTATGAAGGGCTGGCCGATTCTAAATATCGTCCTTGCCCGCTTTTGGTGAAATATGTGGAAGCTGGTTGGCTCGGCCGCAAAACCAAACGTGGCTTCTATGATTATAAAGGCGACAAGCCTGTGGCCACGCGCTAAAATCAAAAGTGAAAACGGCCTTGATGGCAAAAGAGCTCTGCCCGTTTTATGGTAAAGTTGGTTGAAGTGGAAGCCCCTTTAACCATGTGTTTTGCAGTAAAAACAAAGATATAGAGCATTTTTCTGGCTTCAAGTTAAAAGCGAAATGCTCTAACCGTGAGGCCTGCCTTTAGAGTGCGAAAGCTTTGAAGGTCGGTCTTATGGGCGGGGAGAGCTCTGCCGCATTTCCCTTGACGGAGGAGAAATGCTCTCACCAGCATTACGCTCTGCTGTTTTTGAGAGCATGATAGTTTAAAGTTTTTCCATTTTCACAGATAATGTAAGCCAACGCCCTGCCGATGTTCTGTTGTAACAAGCCCCACTCTTACTTAGGTTTTTGAATGAGTCTTTTGCTAACACCTGAAATGGCTGAAAAATTAAAACAACATATCAGCATGCTTTATGGTGAGTGTGTGGCGCAGAGGCGATCCCTGTCCGACCCCGATGCCAAACAGTCCCCACAGACCGATTGTCGGCAGAGCCTAACGGTTTTGTATTATATTTTTTTGCTTTTAGGCTGTACTGGCGATGGTTTTTTAGTGACTGTGCTATGGTCTCTTTTCGGACATCCTTGGAATTGGTGGCTTTTGCTGGCAGCGGGATGTGTGAGTGCCCTGTGCACCCTTTGGGTCACACGTCACATTCTCCACCATATCGAAACCCTTGATTCAGGCAGACCGCGCGACTAGTGGATTGACTCAGACACTTCGATCCTCGAAGGTCAGCCCAATCCACGCGCACTCTCTCTGTTATAGTTCGAATGATCGACCCGCAAGGCCCGGCTGATACCCGTTCCGTTTCCTGCGAGTCACTATAGTGGTTCCGTGTTTTTAGAATCGTGAGTGGGCTTTCTTTGTTTGTTTTTTTATGATTCACTCTGCTGGCTGGGACAAGAGGCCAGCCTCTGATGACATC
>DDLW01000237.1 GCA_002340345.1 Alphaproteobacteria bacterium UBA2562
AAGGGATGATCCCATCACTTTGGCCTTTGCTTTAAAACAATAAATTAGAGTGTTTCTTTTGGTGTCAATCCAAAAGGCATTACACTCAAGACCATGATCTTAAAGGCTCTTTGAAAAGAGTTTTTGGGGCTTATAGTGGGTTTAAGGGATGTTCGATATAAACGGAACAAAACATCCAATCTTGGAGCATTGGGGCATGGCCGCGTCAAAGGGATTTGATGTTAGGATCGCGAAAAGACAAAGACAGGGCCTTCTTTCGCCCTGGGCTCTGTCTTTGCTGTTTCTATGCTTTTGTTGTGTTATCTCCGAAGGGCAAGCGCAGACCCCAGCCCAGCAATTACAGACCTTTCAAAACAGTCCTCAGGCCCTTCCTGGTGATGTGGAGCCTGGTCGCCGCCGTTCGGATCCGGCCGAGATTCCAGATCTCGGATTCGAAATTAAACTCCAGATTCCTGGTGGCCAACGCCCCCCTGAAGATATGGCAGATCAGGAAACAGAGCTGAATAAGATTACTCTAGAAGGGGTGACAATCTATGACATTGCAGAATTACGGCCTTATTATGCTGATTTAGAAGGTCGTATGATCACTTTTGGTGAGCTGTATGATATTGCGAATAATATTGAATCTCATTATCGGAGAGACGGTTATGTTTTAACATTTGCTTTTATTCCGCCCCAAGATGTGAGTGATGGGCGTTATAAAATCCAAATTGTTGAAGGCTATATTGATCGAGTCGTTGTGGAAGGTGGGACTGATAAATTCCGGACACAGCTTGAAAATCGCTTGCAGCCTCTCACGCGCGTCCAGCCGCTACATGTTAATGAGCTTGAAAAGTTCCTTTTGCTTTCTGATGATTATCCTGGAATGGATGTGCAAGGTGTCTTGCAGCCCAGCGAAAGTAATACAGGGGCTTCTGCTCTTGTTGTTGTGCTCGATTACACCCCCCATGAAGTCTTTGCAGAGATCAGCAATCGTGCCTCCGAATATGCGGGTCCTTGGAGCATTAATTCTGGGTTCTCTGTGAATTCTGCTTTCGGGATGGGCGAAGTTCTTTCTGGCAGTGTTTATGCAACATTTGAGGATGGTGAAGTTCTTTCCGGCAGTTTCGGATATAAACAGCCCATTGGTAATGATATGAAAACAGAAGCTGGGATGACGCTTTATTATTCTTCGACTCGTCCTGGCCGTGAATTGAAACGATGGAAAACCAATTCCGAAAGTACGGCGCTGACGTTTTTTGGCAATCATACCTTTGCACGGCGAAGAGAGTTTGCTCTTGGCATGGAAACGGGCTTCACAATGCAAGAGGCTCGAACAGACCTAGATTTCTTTAATACACGTCTGACCGATGAACGTAACCACTATATGTATGTGCGTGGTGTTCTCGGTCGCAAAGGGGCGAATAGCGGTTCGACATTGCTCAAGCTTACCTACACGCAAGGTCTACCGGCTTTAGGGTCCTATGAATCGGGGGCAGAGCTTCTTTCAAGACCAGACGCCGAAGGGTGGTATCAGACTTTTCATTTAGAAGGAACGCATTATCAGTCTCTTAGCGGGCTCTTACATGGTCTAAGCTTGCTGTCATCCTTTAGCGGGCAATATGCGCCGACAGCTTTGCCTGCCACAGCGGAAATCAGCTATGGTGGGTCGACAATAGGGCGCGGTTATGATGCGTCTTCTATTGTCGGAGAGGATGGCTTGGGATTGGCCATGGAGCTTCGTTATGATTTTGCGGTGAATTCAGCTATTCTTGACCAATTGCAGTTCTATAGTTTTTTTGATGTGGCTTCTGCTTGGGATAATTCAGCGGGTCTTGCGAAAAAGCAGCGCACTTTAGCGTCTGGAGGGGCGGGCCTGCGACTGCAATCTCTCAAAGGTTATGAGGCAGAAATTGAGTATGCGGCACCTCTTACAAGGGTCCCTTCAACGGCAGGGATACAAAGAGAGCGTGATCACCGCGTTTTCATGCGGCTTTATGGAAAATATTGAGGCTTGTCTTCATTGGGGCGCTTGTGAATATTACAATTCGGCATCCGCTGGGATAGAACGTGCTGGAAGAGGGGGAAGAATAGCTTTTCCTTCTTTCTGGGCTTGATGCAAGCCCTGGCGTGCAAGGGTATCGGCGCGTTCATTGCCAGGCTCGCCAGCATGTCCGCGCACCCAGCGCCAGTCTATTTGAAGATCTTGTCGGGCAAGGTCAAGCCGTTGCCATAAATCAACATTTTTAACAGGTTTTTTCGCTGCTGTTTTCCAGTTTTTTTGTTTCCATCCTGTGATCCATTTTTCAATCCCATCGCAGACATAACGACTATCTGTATAGAGAATGATTGGGATATCCGTTTTTTTGACAGCTTCTAGGCCTGCGATAGCGGCTAAGAGCTCCATCCTATTATTTGTTGTTTCTGCTTCTCCGCCACACAGCTCTTTTTCATGGCCTTGAAAGTTTAAAAACAATCCCCAGCCACCGGGCCCTGGGTTGCCGCTGCAAGCGCCGTCAGTGTAAATGACAATATGGGTCTCGGCGTCTTTTAAAGTGGCGGCAGTCAAATGCGAAGAAGCCATGAAAGCTTTCCTTTTAAGTATATGTTTATAAGCCATAATCTCCAGGGCCGGCAACATGGCGATGAAATCTTAATTTTCGTAAATATTCAATAGGGTCTTTGGGTTTGACCAAGGCACCGCTTGTTTGGTTCAACCAGTCATACAGCCTTGTGAGCAAGAAACGCATGGCGCTGCCCCTTGCAAATAAAGGCAATAAGTTGCGTTCTGTCTCGCTTAAAGGGCGGTGTTCGCCATAGGCTTGCAAGAGGCGTTTTGCTTTTGTGACATTAAAAGACCCATCTTGCTCAAAACACCAAGCGTTAAGGCAGATCGCAATGTCGTAGCAAAGAAAATCCGTGCAAGCGAAATAGAAATCAATGATGCCGGAAAGAGAATCGCCGATAAAGAAAATATTATCAGGGAAGAGATCCGCATGAATGACACCGATAGGCATGTCGGTGTGGGTTTTGGCACTGGGCCAAGCATGTTCAATGGCAGCGAGGTCTTGGGAAATCTCTTGTTTTAAGCCGGGCATGACACTATCAGCTTGGTCAGCGCAAGCTTCGAATAAGGGGCGCCATCCAGCGACAGACAGGTTATTTGGCCTCTGTAAAGGGAAGGTTTGCCCAGCTTGATGCATATGCCCTAAGGCAGCGCCAACGCCAATGCAATGGTCTATGGACATTTTGTTTGGAGACATGCCGGGCAAAAAGGTGATAATGGCCGCCGGACGTCCGCAAAGCTCTCTGAGGGCTTGGCCATCTTGCCCTGGAACAGGGATTGGGCAAGGAATGTCTTGTTCTGCGAGATGGCGCATCAGGTCAATGAAGAACGGGAGATCATCTTTACAGACGCGTTTTTCATACAGGGTTAGAATAAAATTCCCCTGGTCCGTTTGCAGTAAATAATTAGAATTCTCGACACCCTCAGCAATGCCTTTACAGGAGAGCGCTGTGCCAATATTGTATTGATCTA
>DDLW01000176.1 GCA_002340345.1 Alphaproteobacteria bacterium UBA2562
CCGGAGTCCGCCTAAAAAGGAAGGAGAAAGCCGAAAACAACCCTAAAGTGCCACTTATAGAGCCAAATTCGGCCAAAATAACCTGCAAAAACAGAAGCCGAAAAAGACAAACAGAAAAATCAACCATTATGCAGAGGTCTTTACTAGTATTTCTTCATTTTTCCAGATTATTTTCGTAAGATGAAATTTTTTATTGAAAAAGAAAAATTGCCTTTTATGATCAGTATGAGCGTATGCAAAAAACTATGTGAAGATCCGCTATAAGATCAAATATTCCAAAAGCTTGTTAGGAAATCGCGTGGGTCAGACACATATCATCACGGATCCCTCTGGAATGCTTTAGACACTTTAAAAAATCGACGGCAAATGACATAGGAGCCGATCATGTTTTCTAAATTAAAGTCTAGAAGCCGCTCTGCGGCGGTTTTTGCAACCACTCTGGGGGCGGCCCTCGCCCTTCCTTTAGGCTTGCCCACAGCACAAGCTGCTGACGAGATCTTAATCGGCGGGGCTTTAAGCCTCACCGGTGTGCAGGCGCCCCTGGATGAACCAGGATTTCGCGGGGCCCAAGTGGCCGTAGATTATCTCAATGACAATGGTGGGCTGCTTGGCAAGAAAGTGCGCTTTGTCAATATTGATGGCAAATCGGATGCGGTGACGGTTGGCAATGTCGCGATCGAACTGATCGATGACGGGGCAGAGCTGATGGTCGCGCCCTGTGATTTCGATTTCGGTGGCCCTGCGAGCCGCGAAGCCCAGAATGCCGGTCTTGTTGGGATTTCCACTTGCGCCTCTGATCCGCTTTATAGCGCTTGGTCTTTAGGGGACAAGCAATTTACCCTGTCCATGTGGAACACGACGATGGGGGCGGTTGCTGCGGACTATGCCTTTAAAGAGCGCGGTTGGAAGACCGCTTATGTGGTCACAGACCAATTCATTGCTTATACGAAATCTTTGTCAAAATATTTTGTCTCGCACTTTAAGGCTTTGGGCGGGACCATTCTGCTCGAAGACAGCTATACCAATGGCGACAATGATTTCTCGGCCCAGCTGTCCCGCTTGCAAGCTTTAGAGAAAAAGCCGGATGTGATCTTCATTTCCTCTTATGGGGCGGATGTTGGCATGATGGTGCGGGCTTTGCGCGAAGTTGGTTATGATGCCCCGGTTCTGGGCGGCGATTCCTATGATGATCCGGCCCTGCATGAGGCTTTGGGCGAGAAGCTCGGAAATGACATTTTCTTTGTTACCCACACATGGATGGACAAAGAAGGTCATGCGGATATGCCGAAATTCGTTGAGCTCTATAAGAAGAAATTTGGCGCGGCGCCAGATACGTCTTTCGTGGCCACGGGATGGGACACCATCATGCTGATGGCGGAAGCGGTGAAAATTGCCGGAACGACCGATGGGGCGGCTGTGGCAAAAGTGCTGGAAACCAACGAATTCGATCTGTTGACCGGCAAGCTGTCTTATAAAAATGCGGCGGAAGGTCATGCGCCGGATAAATCGGCGGTTCTTGTCTCTTTATCGGGCGGCAAGCCGTCTTTCCTTGGTTGGCGTCGTCCTGAGAACCCTCCTGCGCCATAATGTCATTTGCTCTGCCGGGGTGGTGATACGCCCCGGCAGGCTTTTCAGGGGTGCGACATGACCACAGCCTCTTTAGATGTTCAAACCCTTTCCGTGCAATTTAGCGGCTTAATGGCCCTCGATCAGCTGTCTTTGCGCCTTGCTGAAGGCGAAATTCTGGGCCTTATTGGCCCCAATGGCTCTGGAAAAACAACCTGTGTGAATGCCATTACGGGACAAGTGCCGATCGCAAGGGGACAGATCTCCTTAAAGGGGCAGTCGCTGTCGGGTTTGACCCCGCGTGAGATTGCGTTGGCGGGGGTAATGCGGTCTTTCCAGATCGTGAGGCTTTTTGACGATCTTTCTGTGCAAGAAAATGTTGAAATTTCGACTCTTGTGCGTGGCACACGCCGTCTTGAGGCCCATAAAAAATCCCGCTCACTTTTAGAGATGTTTGGCCTGTGGGACCGGGCGGAAGATTTGGCCGGAGATTTAAGCTATGGGCAAAAACGCCGGGTTGAGATTGCGCGGGCGCTCATTGCCAATCCGCATTTTCTGCTCCTTGATGAGCCCGCAGCGGGCATGAATGAGCAAGAATCTGCGGATCTTATGACCTTATTGTCAGATTTACCAAAAGCCTATGGGCTTGGCCTGTTGATTATTGACCATGACATGCATTTGATCACCCAGCTTTGCCACCGGGTACATGTGATTGCCTCTGGGCAAACCATTGCCGAAGGGTCTGCCGCAGAGGTGATCCAGGATCCCGCTGTGATCTCGGCCTATTTGGGCACAGCGCCGGGAGAGGGAGACAAGAGAGGTGCTTGAGGTCATTGATTTAGAGGTCCGCTATGGATCGATTGCGGCGGTGAAGGGCATTCGCTTTTCCGTTGCTCCTGGGGCCTTGGCGACTTTATTGGGTGCGAATGGCGCGGGGAAAAGTTCGACCTTATTGGCGATTGCGGGCGCTTTGCCCGTCGCAAAAGGCAAAATCCTTTTTGATGGCGTCGATGTCACTGGCAAAAAGCCGGAACAGATGGTGCAAGCGGGCCTTGCCATGGTGCCGGAAACCCGCGATGTCTTTCCGGATTTGACCGTCGATGAAAATCTCCGCCTTGGGGCTTATACACGCTTGCGCGATAAAAGCGGGGTGGCGTCAGACCGAGAGCGTTTGTTCGCCCTCTTCCCGCGCTTACAGGAGCGCAAAGAGCAAGCCGCTGGGACCCTATCGGGGGGGGAGCAGCAAATGTTGGTGATTGCCCGGGCGATGATGGCGCGCCCGAAAGTGCTGTTACTGGACGAGCCCTCTCTTGGTCTTGCCCCTGTTGTGGTAGATCAATTGTTCGCGATGATTGCTGAACTTAAAGCCCTGGGCACCACCATTCTCTTGGTTGAACAAAATGCGACCAAAGCTTTGCAAGTCGCAGATTCTGCTTTTGTCTTGCGGCAGGGCAAAATTGCGACCGAGGGACGTGCTTCTGACATTGCGGCGCGCCAGGACCTTAACGCGCTTTATCTCGGAGGCGGGATGTGACAACGGTCATTCAGTTTCTTATTGATGTTTTGAGCCTCGGCGGCGCTTATGCCCTGATGGCCTTAGGTCTGGTGATCGTCTATGGGATTTTGCGGCTGGTCAATTTCGCCTATGGTGAATTGATTATGATTGCCGGCTATGTCCTCTATTTGATGAGCGGCTCTGGCCTGCCGTGGTTGGTGATGGCCTTTATGGGCGTGCTTGCTGCGATTGCAACGGGGATTGCGACGGATTATATCGCTTTTCGTCCGGTCCGAGCCAAATCCGTGACCGCTGTTCTGATCACCTCCTTTGCATTTTCAACGTTGCTACAGAATGCGGCCCTTTTGTTGGTGTCGCCACGCCCAAGACCAATCCCTTTGCCAGATCTGTTTTCAACAACGGTAGAATTTCTTGGCGTTGTCACCCCAGCCCGCAATTTGATCACCATCCTGGCCGCCTTTATTTTGCTGAGCCTGTTCTTGTTCGTCATGCGCTATACCATTATCGGCTTGGCCATGCGGGCGGCGGCAACCAATTTCCGCATGGCGCGCATGCTGGGTGTTCCGGCAAATCTTGTTATTTCCTCGGCTTTTGCGATCAGCGGCCTTCTGGCCGGTGTTGCCAGCCTTTTATGGCTTGGGCGCATTGGCTCGGTGGTGCCAGGCGTTGGTTTAGAGCCCTTATTGATTGCTTTTATTGCCACGGTCTTAGGGGGGATGCGCAGCTTGGAAGGCGCGGTCTTAGGAGGCTTTTTGCTGGCCTTCATTGACACGGGCCTGAATTATCTATTGCCCCAAGATCTTCTGAAATTCCGCGATGCCTTTACCTTTAGCTTTGTCATCCTTGTCCTGTTATGGCGCCCCCAGGGCTTGATTAAGGGGCCAGCCTCAGGAGATCGCACATGAATATGTCCTATTTTCTAAGACGTCACTGGCTCACTTTGGCCTTTTTGACGGGCTGTGTTGTTCTCTTGGCGGGGGGCGCGTCGTTGATCGGCGATCGTCTGATGGAAAGGGTGACGATCAATCTGTGTATTAATATTGTTCTGGTGATGGGACTACAGGTCTTTATGGGCAATTCGGGGATTTTGTCTTTTGCGCATATCGGCTTTATGGGGGTGGGCGCTTATAGTGCCGCCTTGTTCACCATCCCTTCGCAAATGAAAAATATGGCCCTTCCCGAGCTTTATCCTGTTTTGGCGGGTCTGTCTTTAGATCCTTTGTTGGCGATCCTTGTTGGCGGGCTGATCGCGGCGGTGATTGCTGCACTTGTCTCTTATCCCTTGATGCGGCTTTCTGATGCGGCGGCGGTGATTACGTCTTTTGCTTTGCTCGTGGTGTTGCACACTGTGATGTTGCATTGGAGCGAGGTCACCAATGGTCCGAGAACTCTTTTTGGATTACCGAAATATACAGGACTGCTGCTGGCGGCGAGTGCCGCTGTTCTCGCGATTTGGGTTGGCATGATCTTTAAGGAGTCTCGGATCGGCCTTTTGTTGCGGGCCAGCCGAAGCGACGAGATCGCTGCGGCGGCCATAGGCTCTAACATTCCGCAGATGCGCTGGATGGCCTTTATCTTAGGGGCGTTTTTAGCGGGCATTGGCGGTGGGCTCTGGGGCCATTTCATCACGTCTTTCGCGCCGAAAGCGTTTTTCCTCAAAGAGACCTTTGTCATTTTGGGCATGTTGATTATTGGCGGTCCGCGCACGGTAAGCGGTGCTGTGATGGGAACGCTGATTGTGACGGGCACGTTCGAAGGGCTGCGAACGGTCGAGAATGGCTTGAACCGAGCAGAATTATTTTCAGGGCAAGTGATTGGCTTGACCGAAATTGTGCTCGCTTTGGCCATGATTGCGGTTCTGATCCTGCGCCCAGGGGGGCTGTTCCCAGCCAGAGAGATCGGGACTTTGATCACCCTTAGAGCAAAAGGCAAAAGGATGAATTCATCCGTTTGATCCGTTAAAACCAGGGAGACGTCGCCATGAATTGGAAAACCAGCTATCGGTCCTTTTATTATGAAACCGCCGATCAGCCAGAAGATCTCAATTTGCGTCCTGAAGAGACGGCTTTGTTGGTGATCGATATCCAAAAGACTTATCTTGAGACGCCAAGCGATCCTGTTGAGGCGGCGCGGTGGGCCCCTTTTTTGACGCGGATGAAGGCTTTGGTCATCCCGCAAACCGCAAAATTGATCGAGATTTGCCGGGAAAAAGGCGTTGAAGTTTTATTTGCGCGCATTGCATGCCTAAAAGAAAATGGCCGTGATCGTTCTCTTAGCCAGAAAAAGCCCGGTTGGAATTATCTCCTGCTGCCAAAGGACAGAGAAGACTCCCAAATTGTGCCAGAGTTGGCGCCGCAAAAGGACGAGATCGTGGTCTGTAAGACCACCGACAGTGCTTTGACCGGAACCAATCTCAGGCTGATTTTGCGCAATATGGACATCCAAAATGTGATTGTGGCGGGCATTTTCACGGATCAATGTGTGTCCTCAACGGTGCGCAGCCTTGCCGATGAGAGCTTTAATACGATTGTTGTTGAAGATTGCTGTGCGGCGGGAACCGATGAGCTCCATCGGAAAGAGCTTGAGATTATCAATATGATTTATTGTCATGTTGCCGCTTTGGACGAGGTGATTGGGTTTCTTTCCGAGAAATAGATTTCGTTGGCGCGAATTTGGGGAAAAGTCTTTCCAAAAACTTTTTCAGGGGGCTGATGTGGCAATCGAGAGAATCACAGCGTCCACTGTGCTTGTTTTCACAAAGGCATGGCGCATGGCAGAATCAAAATAGAGGCTTTCCCCAGGCTCCAGCGTGACGGGGGCATATTCCTCGCAATGGAAAGCGATGGAACCTGTGATGATATAGACGAATTCTTCCCCCGCATGCTGGCTCCAATCTTCCAAAGGCGGCGGGGTTTCTGTATGGATATGCATGACAAGTGGCACCATGCGCTTCGAATTTAAGCTGTTCGCATGAATAAAATAATCATAGAAATCTGTCTTATGGCATAAGGCGCTGTCATTTTTATTGACGGCCAAGCGGCCCTGGCGTGTCAGGGCCGCTTCATGGGGCGCCACCAGATCGACAACCAAAATCCCCAGCCCGCGCGCAATCTTATACACGGTGTTCAAAGACCCGACCGCTTGGCCATTTTCAATTTTGCTGAGGGTGGCAATGGAGACGCCGCTGCGGTCACTGACTTGTTGTAATGTCAGCTGTTTTGCTTTTCTGACCGTGCGTATTTTCGCACCAAGATCAATATCCGCATTGGCCTGGAGGTCTTCCTTGTCAGCAAGGGCTTTTTTCATACTGATGCTGCCTATTTTACGGCAAAAACAAAGATATATAGCATTATCAGAGTCAAAAATTCTCCTGGATCGCTTCAAAGCATAATGCTGTACCCGCTTTCTACAGCATTCTTTTGAAGACCCCAAGACCTAAAGCAAATTTTCTTCCACGCGAAATTCAAGAGATTTTTCAAGAAAAGTTTTAGGGGGGTATCAAGGGACCTTTTCCAAAAGGCTCCCTGATAGAGCAAAGTTGGTTAAAGTGATGTCACTTTAACCAACTTTGCTCTCGTCATTTGTTTTTTCACCAGCGTAAAAACACCCATCCCCCTGTCTTTGCAGTACAGGGGGAGCGCGGTTTTATCTTATGTCCAAAGAAGGCAGGTTAACAGACCTTTTTAGCTTTTGTCCAATTCCCGCAGCAAGGCATCGCCCATGGTGCTGGTGGAGACTTTTGCTGTGCCAGGCCCCATAATGTCTGGGGTGCGCACGCCGCTGTTCAAGACATTTTTGACAGCATTTTCAACCATATCAGCTTGCTCGCCAAGATCGAAAGAATAGCGCAACATCATAGCATAGCTAAGAATCATGGCGATGGGGTTGGCTTTATTTTGCCCGGTAATATCGGGGGCACTGCCATGGACAGGCTCGTAAAGGCCGCGGCGGCGGCCTTGCGCGTCGGGATCGCCGAGCGACGCCGAAGGCAACATGCCAAGGGAACCGGTGCAGGCGGCTGCCAAGTCAGACAGCATATCGCCAAAGAGGTTGTCGGTCAGAATGACGTCAAACTGCTTAGGCTCACGCACAAGCTGCATGGCACAATTATCGGCATACATATGGGAGAGATCGATATCCGTATAGTCGGCATCCCGAAGTTTTTGGACCTCTTCGCGCCACAGCAAGCCGCTTTCCATGACATTGCTTTTTTCTGTCGAGCAGACTTTCGAGCCTCTTTTGCGGGCAAGTTCGAAGGCGACTTTCGCAATGCGCAAGATCTCGTTGGTGGTGTAAACTTGGGTGTTCACCCCTTTGCGCTGGCCATCGGGAAGGTCACTGATCCCACGGGGCTCACCAAAATAGACGCCGCCGGTGAGTTCGCGCAAAATCAAAATATCCAGCCCGGAGACAACATCAGGCTTTAGGGCCGAGGCATCTGTCATGGCTTCAAAGACGATGGCGGGACGCAAATTGGCGTAGAGCTGCATTTCTTTGCGTAAAGCGAGCAGGCCACGCTCTGGTTTCTTGTCAAAAGGGAGATCGTCATATTGAGGTCCACCGACCGCTCCAAACAGAACCGCATCGGCGTCCAGAGCCTGGGCCAAAGTGCTGTCGGTGAGAGGCACCCCATGGACGTCATAGGAGGCACCGCCAACCAGGCCTTCTGTGACTTTAAACCCTAAGCTATGTTTTTTTTCGAACCAATCCATGACACGCCGTACTTGTGTCATGACTTCGGGGCCAATGCCGTCGCCTGGAAGGATCAAAATTTTCTTATCTGTGGACATGTCCGACGTAATCCTGAGAAAGAAGACCAAAAGCCTCACCTGCAAACTATGTTATTACAGGGGAAACTGTCCTGGGCTGATTCCGACATTTCGATTGCTCGAAGGTCGGCCTCATCCGCGAGATCATGATTTATTTTGGTTCAATTCTTCCAAGCAAAAGGCCTGGCACATGTCAGGTTCTTTTGTTTGGATTGAACCACTAGAGCAAAGCTGGTTAAAGTGGCATCACTTTAATCATGCGTTTTGCGGCAAAAACAGAGAGCCTTTCCACTGATTCAAGATAAAAGTGAAAGGCTCTCGTGGATTGACTCCGACACTTCGATCCCTCGAAGGTCCGCCCAATCCACGCGCTATCTTTTTGTTATGGTTCGAATTATCGACCCGAAAGGCCCGGCTGATGCCGGACTCTTCCGTTTCGTTCGAACCACGAGAGCAAAGCTATTCTAAACGGGATCGTTTAAAATAGAAGTCTTGCGGTAAGACAAAGGGCTGAGATCCTTTTTGCCTCTAAAAACGAAGCAGAAAGGCGCTCAAAGGGGTCTATCAATTTAAAGAAGATGCAAAGACCCTTTAATTCATAGAAGTATAAAAGAGACTTTCCATGATATAGGTTTTCTGTTCAGCCTTCAAGACAACCGAGGGTGATTTTCGACAGGAATGTTGCCTTCTACTTTAAATTGATAGTCGATAGGTGGCCGATATGAAAATCTGTATTTTTGTGAGGGTCTATAGACAAAGGAGATTGTTTTTCCTATGGCCGTAACAGAACCCGTGTGACGCTTAAATGTTACTTTGATGATTCCAGAGACTCACAACAGCCTTGGAAACCTGATCTTAAAGTTTATTATCGAGAAAGAAGCTCTCGTATATCCCTATAGAGCAGGTTTCCTAATGAAGGCCTACCTTATCCTATTCTACTCTTAAAGAACAAGGCTGAACTGATGTGATCTCTTTATGTTTATTGCGGTTTTGGTGGAAGAGCAGCTTTGCGTATCATCTACGGGTGCTGTATTCCGTCGGTTTTTTACTTAGGCTCCATTCGGATCGCTCCATCCAAGCGCACGGTTTCACCATTCATCATGACGGTCCGGGCCATGAAAAGAACAAGGGCGGCAAATTCGTCTGGATCGCCGAGTCTCTTCGGGAAAGGCACAGAGGCAGCGAGGGTTTTTTGCACATCCTTAGGAACAACATTCAGCAACATTGGTGTGGCGAAGATCCCAGGAGCAATGGCATTGACGCGTACCCCTTTCGAGGAGAATTCCCGCGCGGCAGGAAGGGTCAAACTGCGCACAGCCCCCTTAGAAGAAGCATAAGCGGCTTGGCCAATCTGACCTTCATAAGCGGCCACAGAGGAGGTGTTGACAATCACCCCACGCTCGCCATCAGCAAGAGGCTCTAAGGCAATCATATCCGCTGCGGCAAGACGCATCATATTAAAGGTGCCAATCAGATTGACTTCGATGGTTTTACGAAACTCTTCCAGATCTTGCGGGCCATCGCGGGTGACAATGCGCTTTGGGGGGGCAATACCCGCGCAATTGACCAAGAGACGGGCAGGCCCATGGGCGGCTTTGGCCTTTTCGATGGCCTCTTGGGCACTGCTGGCACTGGCGACATCACAGCGTATGGCAAGCCCATTGCACTCTTTCGCCATTTGGGTGGCGCCGTCCAGATCTAAATCCAACAGCGCAACCTTAGCACCTTGCGCCGCGAGGGCTTTGGCCGTTGCAGCACCAAGGCCGCCAGCGGCACCGGTAACAATCGCAGCACAATCTTTGACATCCATTTTTAAAAACCTCCCTGGGAGCAAAGCGCGATCAAATGGGATCACTTGGTCGCTTTCATTTTGCAACAAAATAATAGACTCGTGGTTTCTTTTCGAAACCTTATTGCCGTCAAGAGGATACGGGCCATGATTCTTTGACCAAGGCAGGCCTTCTTATGGTAAAGAGGGCAGCCCGCCCCTTCTTGCACGGTCATTAAGATCGGATATGCGTATGACGAAAGCTGATGAAATGTCAAATTTATCCTTAGCACAGGCATCTTCTTCAGAAGATCCCTTTGATCTTTTTGCTCTTTGGATGGCAGAGGCAGAGAAAACAGAACCCAATGATCCCAATGCCATGGCCCTTGCGACCGTGGATCCACAAGGCATGCCATCGGTGCGCATGGTGCTGTTGAAAGGGCTTGATCCGCAAGAAGCAGACCCGCGCGGCTTTGTTTTTTACACCAATTTGGAAAGCCAAAAAGGCCAAGATTTGGCGCAAACGCCTAAGGCCGGTCTCTGTTTCCATTGGAAGTCCCTACGCCGGCAAATTCGCATTCAAGGGGCGGTATCCCCCGTTACAACCGATGAAGCCGACGCTTATTTTGCCAGCCGGTCCCGAGGCAGCCAAATTGGCGCCTGGGCCTCAGCGCAATCGCGGCCTTTGGAAGGGCGCTGGGCCTTGGAAAAGCAGGTGGCGCTTTATACCGCGAAATTCAATATTGGCAATGTACCGCGCCCGGACCATTGGTCTGGTTTTCGGATTTGCCCTGAACGGATTGAATTTTGGCAAGATCGCGACTATAGACTGCATGACCGCTTTGTTTTTACGAAAGAAACCAAGTCTGAGGAACAGGGCCATAGGGACCTTTGGCACAAACAAGCGCTTTATCCTTAAATTTGGCCTTAAGCCTGGAAAAGAGCCGACAGAAAGAAAATGGAGGAGGGGGATGTCTGAGGAGAGGCAACAAACAGAGGCCAGCAGAAAAACGCCGGAAGCAGACACCCAAACAGAGAGCAAAAGAGCCCGCGAAGCAAGGCTCATGCGCTTTGCCACCTATGCATCTGTCGGGGTGGCCAGTTGCCTGATTGGGGTTAAGCTGCTTGCCTGGCTGTGGACAGATTCCGTGTCCATGCTCTCCACTTTGATGGATTCTGTCCTCGATGCGGCGGCCTCTTTGCTGAATCTTTTTGCCGTGCGCCAGGCTCTCCAACCTGCTGATAAAGAACATCGTTTCGGTCATGGGAAAGCAGAAGCCCTGTCTGCTCTAGCGCAAGCGACCTTCATTGCCGGATCCGGCCTGTTCTTAGCGATAGAAGCGAGCAGACGCCTCCTCGACCCGCAGCCTGTCGCAGAAGGCGGGTTGGGGATCATCGTCATGTTATTGTCCATCGGCCTCACGATTCTCTTGGTGCTTTATCAGAATTATGTGCGGCGCCAGACCAAATCCCTCGCCATTGATGCCGATAGTTTGCATTATAAAGGGGATCTGCTGGTGAATGTCGGGGTGATTTGTGCGCTTGTCTTGTCGTCGAATCTTGTCTTTGAAGCAAAAAGCCTTTGGTATGCTGATCCGGTGATCGGTCTGCTGATTGCCGTTTATATTCTTTATAACGCATGGTCGATCCTACGGGCGTCTTATGATGAGTTGATGGATCGTGAATTGTCCGATGGGGATCGTCAGAAGATTGTTGCGCTGGCTTTTGAGCATCCGGATGTACTGGCTTTGCATGATCTTAGGACGCGTAGCTCAGGGCGGGAGATTTTTATCCAGCTTCATCTTGAGATGGATCCAGAATTATCGCTTTTGCGGGCCCATGCGGTCGCCGATGCGGTGGAATATCAATTGCGGAAAGCCTTCCCAGGGGCGGATATCATTGTTCACCAAGATCCTTATCATGATCCGATTGCGAAAGAGTTGGGAGAACGCTATCAGCGCGAAATATGAGAGGGGAGGAAGAGAACACGCATTTTACCGTTTGGACGCCGGGCGCCTGTGGAGTCCAAGGACTGGCGGCCGAGGGAAGCCCAAATCATACGCCGATTGAGCGCAAACGATAAAATCCAAAGGATTTTATAAACATGCCTCCGGCGGCCAAAGGACCTGTCCTTTGGAAACCAGGACCAAAAGATCCTGAAAAAACTAGGTTTAAACGATGACAGAATCGCCAGAGATCCCGATTGCAGACGCCGCCAGTGCGGCTGATACCCAAGCAGAAAATGCTCCTATTGCGGTCATTACAGGGGCAAGTCGTGGCATTGGCGAAGCCACCGCACAACATTTTATGGCGAAAGGCTGGCGGATCATCACATGTTCGCGGGAGGATATTGCCGAACGTCAAGAAAAATATCCTCTCTGGATGGCGCATATCCCCACAGATCTCTCACATCGCAGCAGCACCGAACATTTTGTCGAACGTGCGAAAGAAGTTTTGCAAGGACAAGCCTTACAGGCTTTGGTGAATAATGCGGCTATTTCCCCCAAAACAGCGTTTAAAGAGCGATTAGGCTGCCTCAATGGCGATTTGAACCATTGGGCATCGGTCTTTGAATTGAACTTTTTCGCGCCATTGCTTCTCTGTCGCGGTCTTGCGGCGCCCTTGGCGCGGGCCAAAGGGGCGGTGGTGAATATTACCTCGATTGCTGGCCATGCGATTCATCCTTTTGCCGGCTCGGCCTATTCGACGTCAAAAGCGGGTTTGTCAGCCTTGACCCGGGAATTGGCGGTTGAATTTGGGCAATTGGGGGTCCGGGTCAATGCGGTCTCTCCAGGGGAAATCGAAACGGCCATGCTGACTCCAGAATATGAAGCCTTGGTCCCCCGGATTCCGCTGCAAAAACTTGGAGAGCCGCAGGATGTTGCAGCGACGATTTATTGGCTCTGTGCCCCAGAAAGCCGTTATATCTCTGGCACAGAAATTTTTGTCACAGGAGGCCAACATGTCTATTGAGGATTCCACTTCTGTGTCTGTTTCCGAAGATGAGGATCCCGCGGAAGCCGAAGAGAGTCTCTCGATCGTGGCGGGAGAAGAAGGGCGTGATCTTGTCGCCAATCCGAAACGCCATATAGCCTATGACCCAGAGGTTTTTCGCCGTGATCCAACCGAAGATCTGTGGGTCTTTGGCTATGGCTCTTTGATTTGGAATCCAGGCTTTCGGTTTGTTGAACAGCGAAAAGCAGAACTTCAAGGCTATCATCGGGCGTTTTGCATCAAATCTGAACATTACCGCGGCACCGCAGAGCAACCAGGTCTGGTTCTGGGACTGGATGAAGGGGGCAGCTGCCTTGGCATCGCCTTTCGAATTGCTGAAGACGAGGCGGATATTGCTTTGCCTTATCTTTGGGATCGGGAGATGGTAACCATGGTCTATCGCCCGGCGAAGGTGTCTTTGCGTCTTTTACAGGAGGATGCGGCAGGAAAAGCGACGTGGAATCAAAGTGTTTCGGCCTTTACATTTGTCGCCCGACCTGACCACCGGCAATATTATGCGGGTAAAGATCCCAAGGTAATTGCCGGCATTGTGCGCCAGGCGATTGGGAGTGCGGGACCAAATTGGGATTATGTCTGCAATACAGCCGATCATTTGCGCCAGCTCGACCTCGCAGATCCGATGATGGAGGCCCTTATCGCGGGTCTTTGAAAAAACTCAAAAAGAAGACTCTCAGGGCAAAACGTGATCAGGGCGTTCCTGAAGAGGCTTTGCCCTTTATTTTTGCATGAATTTCTATCTTTACTCTTTTCGAGTGCAGTTCTGCTCTTCTGGGGATAAAGTCAGGAAGATATGCGCGCCACAAAAGTTTAATTTGTTACCTTTTCATAGATAGATGCACTGCAACAACAAATATGCGTAAGAGATATACTCTTAAAATGCCATATTAATCTATTGTTTTTGATTAATTATTCATTTTCTAGAGAAACAGCTTGAATTTCATTTTCGAGGGGTTGATAATAGTTACAAAAGAAACAAAAATTAATTTCACCTTGAATAAGGAGCCTTCACAGGCATTCACCTTGGGAGTGTATTGCATGAAAAAAATCTTGGCTGCTTCTTTCGCAGTGCTAGGCGTTTTGGCTGTAAATTCTGCGCAAGCAGAAACCATAACCTTGAAGATTAGCCATTTTTTGCCTTCGTCTCATCCTACCCATTCGGATTTTCTGGCCTCCTGGACAAAAGAGGTCGAAGAAAAAACAGAAGGCAAAGTTAAATTTGAGATTTATCCAGCAGGGTCTGCTTTTGGCCATGTTGCGAAACAATTGGATCAGGCCCGTGCTGGCGTTGTGGATATTGCCCATGGTTTGACAGGGTTTCCACGGGGGCGGTTGCCGCGCACATTGATTATGGACTTGCCTTTCCTGACAAAGACGGCCGATGCGGCCTCGCGCGCGCTTTGGGATTTATACCAGGAGGGGGATCTGGCCTCTGAATATAAAGGCCTGAAAGTTTTAGCGTTGCATGCGCATAATCCAGGCTTGATCCATACGCGCGAAAAGCAAGTGAAAACCATGGAAGATCTGAAAGGTCTTCGGCTTCGCACCCCGTCCCAGGCTGTTTCGATGATGTTGAAATCTCTGGGCGCGAATCCAGTTGGCCTGCCGCCAACCCAGGTCTATGAGAACCTGCAAAAAGGCGTTCTGGACGGCAATGTTTTTCCTTATGACGGGATTCATGGCTTTAAGCTTTATGAAGTGCTCGATTATCACTTAGATGCCAAAGCCTATACGACGAGCTTCTTTTTCGTCATGAATGAGCGCAAATATAAGTCTCTGCCCGCAGATATTCAAAAAGCCATCGATGAGGCTTCGGGGCAAGTCTTGGTCAATAAATTTGGTCCTTGGTGGAATAAGTGGGATCAGGCCGGGGTTGCTGATGTTCAGAAAAAGGGCAACCCTGTCTTGACTTTGAGCGATGACGAGCGTGCCAAATGGCGCGAAGCCCTGGCCCCCATGATCGATGACTATCTTGCCGAAGCTGAAAAGAAGGGTGTGAAAGACGCCCGGGCTTTGTACAAAAAAGCGCAAGACTTTGTCGCGAAATATGAAAACTAACGCTCTCCCAAGTCCAGGGATTCTAAAGGCCCCCAAATTCCCTTGGGGGCCTTTGGCCGCCGGAGGCAAAAATGATCGAACATTTTCACCGCATTCTTTTCCACATCACCCGTGTGACGGCTTGGGTGGGCATGATTTTTCTGCTCGGCGCTGTTGTGGTGAGTGCCGCAGATATCCTCTTACGCCAGATTGGCCAAGACGGCATTTTCGGCACTGTGGATCTCGTTCAACTCATGGTCATGAGCGCAGCCTATCTCGCGATTCCCTACGGTTTTCTCAGCCAGAGCCATGTTTCGGTCACCCTGCTTGTGGATCGGTTCGGGCGGCGCATGAATGCGGTCAGTAAACTCCTCGCGGCCTTTTTAGCAACGGGCCTCATGGGGGCGATTGCTCTGTTTGGGTATGATCAGGCGATGTTGCAAGTCGCGTATGGCGACATTTCAATGAATCTCGGCATTCCCAAAATCTATTATTGGCTGCCCCTGCTTTTTGGTTCAGCTCTTTCTGCCTTGGTGTGTGTGCATATGGCGGTGGAAGCCCTTTACACAGCGCTCACGGGCCGCAGCGCTGTGACAGCAAAACCCCTTAAGGAGGCTGCATAATGTCCTTTTCTCCAGCCCTTCTTGGGGGCATTGCGTTTTTCATTCTTCTCGGCCTTATCGCTTTAAGGGTGCCTGTGGCCATTGCCATGGGCATTGTTGGCGCCGTTGGAGGGCTGATGCTGAATGGTTATGACAGTGTCGCCTTTATTATGGGCTCCGTGCCTTTCGAAGCGATTTTCCCCTATAGCCTGTCTGTGATTCCTCTGTTTGTCCTAATGGGGGTTTTTGCCGCGCGTGCGGGTTTGTCGAAATCTCTTTATGAAGCGGTGCAAGCTTTTATAGGCCATTATCGCGGGGGGTTGGCCATGGCGAGTGTCGGGGCCTGTGCGGCCTTTGGCGCGATTTGCGGCTCTTCCTTGGCGACAGCGGCCACCATGTGCCGGGTGGCCATGCCGGAAATGCGAGCACGGGGCTATGATGATGGTTTGGCGGCGGCGACGATTGCGGCGGGGGGAACCTTAGGTGTTCTGATTCCGCCTTCGGTGATTATGGTGATTTATGCGATTTTGACCGAGCAATCTATCGGGAAGATGTTTGCGGCGGCGATCATTCCTGGCATTTTGGCGACTGTACTTTATATGTTGGCGGTGTATGTGCAGACCTGGCGCAATCCCAAGCTTGGCCCGCCTGCGGACCGCGTGAAATGGATGGGAAGGGTCACGGCGCTGAAAAATGTTTGGTCGGTGGCTCTGCTTTTTGCGGTGGTGATTGGCGGTATTTATCTGGGATGGTTTTCGCCAACCGAAGCGGCAGCGATTGGGGCTTTAGGGGCTTTTCTTTTAGCGTTGGTCAAGAAACGGCTGACAAAAAATATCTTTTTTGAATGTCTGACGGAAACCGCTTCGACCAGCGGCATGATCTTTATGATCCTGATTGGCACGGCGCTTTTTAACTATTTTATTGAGACCACAGGTCTGCCGCAAATGCTGGTGGAGCAAGTCTCTGCCCTCGGCTGGCCACCGATGCTGATTTTGGTGTTATTGATTGTTTTCTATATCATTTTAGGCTGTTTCATGGATGCATTGTCCATGATTTTACTGACCTTGCCTTTTGTTTATCCCCTGATTGTGGATCTTAATTTTGACCCGATCTGGTTTGGGATCATCATGGTGTCTGTTGTGGAAGTTGGCCTGATCACACCGCCGGTTGGAATGAATCTGTTTGTGATCATGGCGGGAACCCCAGGCCTGACCCTGCCCACGATTAGCCGTGGGGTCATTGCTTTTCTTCTCGCAGATGTGGTGCGTTTGGCGCTGTTGGTTCTTTTCCCGGTTTTGTCGCTGTGGCTGCCGATGATGATGGAGTAAGCGGATATGCGCGAGAAACTTGTTTGGAAACAAGACTATAGCGTCCATGTTCCTGCTTTGGATGCACAACATAAAACATTGATGATGATCAACAAGCTCTCAGAAGAAGAGTGTGACCATGCGTTGGTCAGCTGGGCCTTCGAAGAGCTGGCCGTTTATGTGAAAGAGCATTTTTCCGAGGAAGAAAAAAGACTGGAAAAAGCCGGTTATGCTGATTTGGCCGCCCATAAAAAGGAACATAGAGCCTTTGAGCAATGGCTTTCAGCGGTGAGACAGACTTATGCGATCGGTGTGACAACGCCGGTCCTTTTGTCTGAATCGGTGCATGCCTTTTTACGGGATTGGCTGGTCAATCACATTTTAGGGTCAGATATGCGCTATCGCGATCTTCTGGCCGAAGATGTGTAGGGGGCCTTTAAAGCTTTTAGCGTTGAGGCTGGCCTTTGCCAAAGGGGGGGCTTGGCAAGATTATAAAGACAGTCTCAGTCTATAGTCATATTGAGGCCTCAGGCCACTTTTACGGCGGCCATCGTGTTTTTTGTGCTGGCATCGAGGAAAGTGGTGAAGAGCTTATCAGCCTCTTTTTTTGCCAAAACTTTTGCCTCGGTTTGATCGACCAACAGGCCTGCGGCTTCTGCTTGATCAATGATCGCATCGACGATTTCTAATTCTGTTGCGCCCATGTCTGATTCTCCTTAAATAGACATCTCAAGGCTTGTAAGACTCCAGCTTGTTTTTGAGGGGTCTTTAGCCTTTACAGCGTTCCTTTAAGTGTGCACTGTGCCGCAACAGAGTTAACAAGCCCTAAAGCGCGGCGGTTTAGAGCGCACAGACACAGAAAAAAGCATCTCAAAACACGCAAATTGCGATTCAAAGCTTGACAGAAACGTCTTTTAGGTTCTGTTGGGACAAAAGTGGGTTTAGAAAAAGAGACCTTTGGTAAGGATTGAAGGCCGCTGGCAAGGATTAAGAGCGATGTGAAATCGTGCCAGGGGTGTTCTTGAAAAGATTTCTTGGCTGGAAATGACAGGGAAACCTCTTGAGAAAAAGAGGGTTCTCAGCAAATTCAAGAGATCTCGACCCATAAGAGACTTTGTTAGATGCGCTATATTTTCAGGCTATGCCGCCGCCCAAACAAGGGCTTCGCTCGCCTGTTATGAGGAGTAAGAGCCATGGTTGATTCGGTCACAATACCGCCGATCCCCATTGCGTTAAATCCCGCAACCCAACCTGTTTTGGGTCAAAAGGACACTCAGAAACCTGCGGAGACTCGCTCCGCAAGTGAAAATACAGCGCGTGTCGATCCCGCAACGGCCCAAAGACAGGCCCAACTCTCGCAGCCCGTTGCCCTTGAAAATTCAGCCCAAAAAGCCCCTGACAATAGCACCGCCAATCAACAAGAGCCGGTGATCTCGCGCCCTCTTAATCAACCGCTCTTCATCACCCAAGAAGCCCAAGGCCAAGAAACCGTTCCGAGCAATCCAAACGCTCTGGCCGGTATTTCGGTGCATGCCCAAGCCCTGCGGCCCCAAGAAACAACCATTGGCCAAGAAAGCGATCGCAATGCATCTGCCTTCTTGGAAGCGCGGCAGCGCTTTGACCAGCAAGATGCCGACGTTACCGCCCAAGAACAAAGTCAACAAACCGTCAACCCAGAGGTTCCCAATTTCGCACCCGGAGAAGGTCAAGAGCCTCTACCCCCTGCCTTTCGGGTTGAAAATGCCGCCGAAAGCCGTGTCAATAACGGGGCTGCCAGCGATGTCTTAATCGAAGACCGCCAGGAGCGCCAAACCGTTGTTGAAACCCTGCGTGACCAAGCGTCACCCTTCGGCACCACCGGCAATGATCCCCTCGCAGAGATTGCGCAAGATCCCAATGCTGGCATCGCAGGGGCCTTTGGCTTGACCGGGGGAGATCCTTTCACTTTCTCCAATAGCGACGATTTTGGCACCGGTCCCCTGGATGATGCCGAAGCCATTCTGCGGTCTGTGGCCGTCGCCCAAGGCCAGCCCTTGGCAGAAACACAACAGCTCAGCAATGGCGCCTTAACCCCTGCCGGAGCCGTGCCGAACGTGCCCACAGGGGATGCTGCGACGGGGTTTGATGCCGCAATTTTCTCGCCCTTGCTCGTCGCTCAACCTGGCTTTTCCAATGCTGTCGGCAATAATGGCCGTGGCTTGACCCAAGATGCCCAGCAAGGCAATAGCCAGCTCGCCGGTGTCAATGGCAGCGACACCCCCAATCTTGTCGGCGCTGGACTCGAAGCCTTTGTTGGCACCTCAACAGAACGCGCCCCAACCGCTGCCCTGGCCGCAGGGCCTGGCCCCGGTGGCGGTCTTGGCTCCTCAGCCGCGCGTCCCCAAGATATCGGCGCAAGCTATCGCGAGAATCTTGTCCCTGCGGCGGATCCCCAAGAAAGCTTTACCCCACAGCCCATCGGGGAAGATGGCTTTGGCTTGCCGGTCCCTGGACTCGGCCAATCCCTTCCCAACAGCCAAGATTTCCAAGACAGCGCGGATCCCCTCGAAGGCCCTCTGCCCGAGCCCTTCCAAGGCCCTGGTGCTGTGCCCAATTTGGCCCCTGAAATCAATGCGGTTCTCACGCCCTCTGCCCCAGATCTTCCGCCCTTCGAGGCTTTGAATGCCGGCACAGAACCCGCCAATGCGCCTTATCGGCCCCGGGACAATCGTGAAGATTTCGCCCCAGAGCCCGAGCGTTTTGCACCACCGCCCACAGATCAGGGGCGTGCTCTCACCCAGCAGCCTGCTGATAATTTGGATGATCTGGCCTTTAACACAACAGATATTCCAGAGAACATCCACACCATAGGCGATCCAAGCTTCCAAGGCGGTCCCGAAATCGCGCTGCAACGGGCCAATAATCCCGTTGAGACTTTCTCTGACAATGATGATGAAGGCCGTCTCGCCTATACCATCGCGGGTGCCGTCACCACAAGCACAGGCATCGCCGGGAACACGCCCTTTGATGTCACCGCCTCTGATCCCGAAGAAGTCATCAAAATTGAGGCCCTTACCGAATATAGCCTCGAGCGCCAAATCGAAGGGCGTGACCCAGGACCTGTGCCGCCTGTCGGCAATGCCCCAGAATATGAACCCGAGGCCGATCCCGAAGAAGCCTTCAATGCCCCTGCGCGCCGGGAGAATAAACGTAGTACTGTCGAAGCCAATCCAGAAATCCTGGAACAGCCCCGGACCGAGGATAATGCACGACAGCTGGCCACCGAACCCAATCCAACCCTCGCCACGCCAGAGCGCAGCATTGACAGTAACAATCCGCAGCCAACCCCCCCAGCCTTCCCTGGGGACCGGCCTGAAACCGTAAGCGGGCCACAAGCGCCTGTGCGTGAAGGTCTGGGCCAAGAAGCGGATGCGGCTTTCCGTCCAAGTGAGCCCTCCGAATTGCCTGGTGCTGTTGTTACGGCTGATAATGCCATCGGTATTGCCCAACGCAGCGCCGAAGATCAGCCCCAAGCCATCACCCCTGTTGCCACCTCCGGCGACCGGACCGATGCGCCTGCGATTGGCAATGCGCTCTTTGAGAATGAGGCCCAGCCAGAACCTAACTTTAACAGTCTGGCGCTCAATAGTAATGATGCCCCCGGCCGTGATCTTTCTGAAGCGGAACAGCTGGCCCAAGGACCAACCACAGGCTTGGCCGAACGCAGTCTTGAGACCTTAAGTGACCCGAATCAGAACCCAGAGCAAGAAGCTCTCGGTGCTGTGCCAAATAGTGTCGCACCGCCAGCCATTGATGAACAACCTGTCATCAGAGAAGAGGTCGGACGGCAATTGACCGAGCAGGAATTGCTGGAACAGGCCATCCGGGAAGCTCGGGATGTGACAGCCGCGCAAACAGGGGCTGGCAATCCTCTGGTGCCAGAGGTCGGCTATGACAGCGAGATTCGCGTCCTTGATGAAGAGGGTCTAAACAACCAATTGCAAACACCGCAAAGCTATCAGGATCCTGGATCCCAAGCCGGTGGAACGCCTTCCATCGTCCAAGGTGCGGCTGAAACCTTAAGGGCAACCACATTCACAGGTCTCGGGAATCCGTCCTAAAAAAGCTTTTTGAGAGACTTTTTCTCGAAAAAGTCGCTTACATTTCGCGTAAGCGAAAAAGGCTTCCGGCGGCCAAAGGACTTGGCCCTTTGGAAACCATGGCTTTATCTATACACATACAAAATCTTATTTTTCTTGAGAGAGTTGGGTGAGCGTCCACAGGGTGAGTTCTTTTAAAGCTTCATGGCTGGCGCTCTCATAAGCACGGATGATCTGGTCAAGATCGTTGCCGCGCGCATTAGAGGTAGCTTCGACCGTTTTTGATGCCAAGATATCACGACGTAAGACCTCTGCATAATGGTTGATTTTTCTGTTTGTCTTTTTCGGCTTCTGTTTTTGCAGGTTATTTTGGCCGAATTTGGCTCTATAAGTGGCACTTTAGGGTTGTTTTCGGCTTTCTCCTTCCTTTTTAGGCGGACTCCGG
>DDLW01000249.1 GCA_002340345.1 Alphaproteobacteria bacterium UBA2562
GAGCCTTTCCATTGATTCAATATAAAAGTGAAAGGCTCTAGCGAAAAGCTGCGCTGTTTTTCTCTGGCTTTATGTATCTGTCTTTTGGCCATGATCTTTTGTGAAGGCCAACAGGCTTTCAGAAAAGGGATTAATATCTTGCGGAGACGACGCCAGTTTTCCGTTTAAAACATCCACAGACCCTGTCATGGCCTGGGAGGGTTCGGCGCCAATGACATCATCAACCCGTTTGACAATTTCGCGACAATAGGCAGCAAAGGCGGCAATGGCCTCTGGGTTGCCTTGTTCGGAAATTTTGCTGGCTCCAAAACGCACAAGATCAAGCAAACGCGGCGCTTCAGCAATCAAGGCCGCATGAGCTTGGGCTGTTTCCTGGCCCATATCGGTTGGCACATAGGCTAAAACAGCGCCAGAGCTGTCGACCACAGTGACCATTTTGTCAAGATTAGGGTCTCCCTGCCGTGCGGCGCTCTGTTTGAGCGACAAAGACCGCGCAGGGGGAGAGGGAACAGGCGGGAGAGTAAAAGAAGCTTTTTCTGTAGAGTGCTGGCGGTGTGTTGGGCGTGAAGCATTTCGTTTCGGTGCGAAAATCTCTTCAGCTGAGGCGAGATGTGCCATAGGACGTGCTGGACGACCCTGACGATAAAAGCCAGCCGTTCCTTCGCCATTGCGGTTTTGCTGTCTGTTATCCGTCATTGCCCGCTCCATCCTTTATGAGCGTTTAGAAACATCTTAAAACGCTAGGGATCAAAGGGATAAATTTATCCTTTGACCCTTTGCTCTCAGCCCCAAAAGCTTTTCTTTAAGAAATGACAACACTATCTTCGACACGATCCAAGACTTCATTGCAGTAACTTTGGAAAGCTTTCATGAGACCTGGATGTGAATTTTCATTCAGATGTTCCGCAGCAAAGCGTACCAAGTCCAAAAGACGCGGCGCTTCTGCAAATAGAACAGCATGGGATTCTGCGTCTTCTTGTCCCATGGCTTCAGGAACATAAGCAATGACATCGCCAGCAGAATCGATCACGGCAAGTAATTTGGTTGATCCTTGTTTTTTTGTGACAGATTGTAGCGTTCCATCCTTGGGAAGGTAATCTTCACTGTAACTTTGGTCTTCGTGAAATGCTACCATGGCCCACCTCCGTTATGGTTAAGATGGGATTAAGCTGTAAATGCGTCAAGTAAATAATGACATTTCTGCTTGACAGAATTTTTAAGCGCTTCATTTCAGCACGCAAGATAAGGTCTTTTTTTTTCTTAAATTCGGCACTGCCGCACGACAAAGAAAACAGGACCGTCGATAGAATTGGGTCAAATATTATATTTACTATCAATGCTTTAGAGTCTATCAAATAGTCATGGTAAAACCTAGAAATTGAAATTTATTCTGCCATGCAAATGGCAGAATATTAAATATACAAAAAAAATAATATGCGGAAAAATATTCTCGCCTTGTTTGTTTTTTTGTCTGAAATTCTGGGGAAAAATCTCTTTTTAGATTCATATAAAGATATTTTATGGCGAACGAATCGGAAATATTAAAAAATTATGACAGAAATAAAGGAGAGAAATAAGGTTTCGTAACACGCATAAGGAGAAATTTTAAGCATCATTTTGTTCGGTCCAGGGCAGAATCATGACCTCAATGCCTTCGTCACTCAGCTCTTTACTCTCTTCTAGGCTGGCTTCCCCATAAATATTGCGTTCATCGACTTCGCCATAATGGATTTTACGGGCCTCTTCTGCAAAATTAGTCCCAACATAATCACATTTTTCCTCAACAGCCTGACGCAGTTCAAGGGCCGCTTGGCGCAAAGCAGCGCGTTGATCGTCACTTGCGCTGCTTTGTGCGGTTAAGCTGCCATTGTTAATTCTTGGGGCCATGGGCGCTTTTTCGACAGCATGGCTGCCGCAGACCGGACAGTGTATGGATCCTGCCGCCTTTTGTTCATCAAAACGATCTGAATTTTGGAACCAAGCCTCAAATTCATGCTGCAAATCACAACGCAGCGCATATTTGATCATTTTTGAGAGTCCTATCACAAACAGGAAACAAGGCAGCTTTTCCCTTAAGGGGGGGGCCTAAGAGGGAGGCTTCACGCTTATCCAAGCAGGATCCGAGAAATAAGATTGTCCAGATACAATCTTAAAGTAAAATCAGCGAGCACTAACATTGCGGCTGCCAGCGCATTAATTTCAAAGCCCACTTTCAAGACATAACCTTGATATATTTGCACATAAAGCAGCAAAGCAAAGAACAAAATGATCAGGTCTGGTGGCAGTATACCGAAAGCAAATAGAAGCGAGAAAGGTATCACATAAAGATTTTGAACCAGAATACTCCAATTCAAGAGCGTCAAGCCATTAAAAAAATTTTCCTCACGGCCCAAAAACCTTATTACATAATATAAAATCAGAGGGAAGGCGGTCCATATTAATATATATCCAATAAATTGGACTAAATAGAAATAAATATCGCTGATATTGTCTTCTTTGCGAGATAAAAAAGTTTGATAAAAGTATACAGGCAAAAGAATAATGGCAACTTGGAATGATTGTATGCAAGCTTCTCTTCCTTTAGGGAAGAAGATTTTGCCAGTAGGATTAAAGCGCGATAAAATCAATGCGCCTTGGAGGTAAAACATTATTTGCTTGAAGCCAACCATGGGAGAAGGGGTTCCTTCGAAGGCATTTTACAGTGGGGCGGAAACAAATTAAAAGCATTCCAAAGGACAGTGTCTTTGACCGGCAGAGGCAAAATAAAGATTTGAACAAAAAGGCTCATATGCTCTTTATTTTGCCTCCATGCCCTTTTAACGGTTGATCTTGGGCGTGGTCTTAAAATAGCGCTCCAAAATTTGGCGATAAATTTCTGTCAAAGCATGAATATCCTTAATGGCCACACGTTCATCCACCTTATGCATGGTTTGACCTGTCAAACCAAATTCAGCAACGGGGCAGTAATCTTTAATGAAGCGTGCATCCGAGGTGCCGCCACTGGTCGAAAGCACGGGCGTTTCCCCTGTGATCGTCGTGACAGCCTCTTGCATCACATCGGATAAGCGCCCTGGAGGTGTTAAAAAAGAGTCGCCATTCAGCGTGAGCTCTAGATCATAAGGCCCTTCAACAGAGTCCAATCTTTCACGGAGCCATCGTTCTAAGCTGTCGCGGGTGTGCTCATCGCAGAAACGAATGTTAAAACGCGCTGTTGCCCGTGCTGGGATAACATTGCTGGCTGTATTGCCGACATCAATGCTGGTGACGACCAGATTAGAAGGCTGAAAATGCGCATTGCCTTCATCGAGCGGTGTTTCTGTTATGGCTGCCACCATCTTGACAAGGCGGTTGATGGGGTTATCCGCTAAATGTGGATAGGCGACATGGCCTTGTATGCCGATGGCGGTTAAAACACCAGATAAGCTCCCGCGCCGCCCGATTTTGATCATTTCGCCTAATGTTTTAGGATTGGTTGGCTCGCCAACCAAACAGGCATCTAATTTTTCGCGACGCGCCTCTAACCATTTCAAGACTTTTTTGGTGCCATTCACAGCCGGGCCTTCTTCATCCCCGGTGATTAAAAGGCTTATGGATCCAGGCAGGTCATTCTTGTGCTCTTGTAAAAACAGTGCAACGGCGGCCACCCAACAAGCGATGGCGCTTTTCATATCCACAGCGCCGCGTCCATAGAGATAGCCATTGAGCCGTTCTGCGGCAAAAGGATCGACACTCCAGGCCGACACAGCGCCAACAGGCACAACATCCGTGTGGCCGGCAAAGCAAAAATTCTCGCCGTGATTGCCCAGACGCGCATAGAGATTGTCCACTGGGTCCGTGTTTTCTTCACGAAAGGGCAGGCGCGTACAGGCGAAGCCTAAGCTTTCGAGGACTTTTTGCAAACAGTCCAAAGCCCCAGCATCTTCTGGTGTCACACTTGGGCAGCGGATAAGATCTGCGGCAAAGGCAACAGGGTCTAGGGGATAGTCGGAAGATAAAGACACATCGGTATGGGTCTCTTGGCGGGAATCGGAGGAGAGTGACATTCTAAGACCTTCAAAGCCTGGAAAGGCCGCATGGGGAAAAACAGTGAAAATAATATCTGTTCAAACGGTTGGAAAGCTCTCATGACTTCTTTTTGGCGATTTTAGTCTTAAGCGTTTCAATAATATCAACCGACAGAGTCTTTCCGACTCTTCGGTTGATATTGTGCTCAAGCGCCGCATGGGCTTAAAGGTTGATCTTTTGCTCAAGCGCCGCACAGGCTTAACCAACCGGCTGTAGGTTTTATTTTTTGTCGGTTGGTTTTCGGGAATACCCCCCAGTTTTTGGCCTCCCATAAAGCTGGAAGGCCCTGGCAAAACTGGCTTTGGACTTAAGACCGCAAGAGGTCATTGATTGATGTTTTTGCCCGTGTTTTCGCATCAACATGTTTCACAATGACCGCACAATAAAGGGATGGCCCCGCCTCACCATTGGGAAGGGCTTTCCCAGGCAAGCTCCCCGGCACCACGACAGAATAAGGAGGAACCTTACCATATGTGATATCGCCTGTTTCGCGGTCAATGATTTTTGTCGATTGTCCGAGATAAACCCCCATGGACAGGACCGATCCTTCGCCGACAATCACCCCTTCTGCAACTTCAGAGCGGGCGCCGATGAAACAATTATCTTCGATGATCACAGGCTCTGCTTGGAGGGGCTCTAAGACACCGCCGATGCCAGCACCACCGGAAATGTGGCAATTCTTACCAATTTGCGCGCAAGAACCAACCGTTGCCCAGGTATCAACCATTGTCCCTTCGTCCACATAAGCGCCAAGATTGACAAAGGATGGCATCAAAACAACCCCAGGCGCAATATAAGCCGATCTACGGACAACGCAATTTGGGACAGCCCGGAAACCGGCATTCCTGAAAGCAATCTCATCCCAACCCGCAAATTTAGACGGGACCTTGTCAAACCATTGCGCGGCACCCCGCTCGGCAGGACCAATCGGGCCACCAGGAATAGGCGACATATCGAACAAGCGGAAAGAGAGTAAGACAGCTTTTTTAGCCCATTGATTGACAACCCACCCAGAGTCTTTTTTTTCAGCAACCCGCAGCGCCCCGCTGTCCAAAGCATCCAAAGCTGTTTCTACAGCTTCGCGCACAGCGCCCCCGGTTTCTGGGGATAAGCTGTCTTTGTCATCCCAAGCTTTTTCAATTTCGCTTTGCAAGGCTTCAAAAGTCACGATGTCACATCCTTATGTGTTATTTCAGGAGAAAAGCGTCCATTGCGGTCAAAAGGGTTATAAAGCAAAGTTGGGTCTAAGACCAACTGGCAAACCGCATGAGAGCAAAACTGGTTAAAGTGGAAACACTTTAACCATGCGTTTTGCGGCAAAAATAAAGACATAGAGCATTTCCACTGATTCAAGATAAAAATGAAATGCTCTAGGGCCGAAACTATCTCAAGGGCCACCATGACGATGAAGTCAACGTCATCCTCAGCGCAACAGG
>DDLW01000064.1 GCA_002340345.1 Alphaproteobacteria bacterium UBA2562
AAAAAGTTTTAAGGGATCTTAAGGGGCCTTTTCCAAAAGGCCCCTTATAACGCGCAAGCGAGACTTTCATCTTGATCCCATATCTCATATTTTGTAAAAATTGTTATTCTTCCTCACAAAACTGTCCAATGATCTTGCGCAGGATCCTATATAAAGAATGAAGAAAAAATCTGTCAAAAAGCTTTTCGGGAGCCCTCTCAAAAGCTCCCTGCTCTCGCGCTTAGGTATAAGGGCAGTCGGCACGGCCACAGGCTGTTGCATGTTGTGCAGAGACATAAGAGCCGCAGCTTTGGCATTTGATCATGTCTTCGGCATCAGGGTCGGCGGCTCTTTCCGGGGCTTTTTCCCGTTCGGGCTGTGGGCGGTGGGTGAAGGGGGACTGGCGGCGTTGGCGCAGGGGTTCCCTGTCTTCGCGCCACAAACGTGCATCCGCGTGGCGCCCCAATAATTTGAAGCCGTACCAAATACCGGCCAGGCACAAAATAAAAATGATAATCTTTGTTGTCATCGGGGTCAGCTCGTTGTTTCTGTCGTCATGGGAAGGCGGTTTCAAAAGCACTCTATGATTGAGAAAAGCCATTTTACATCAGGGGGCCCTGTAAGGGTGTATCGCCCTCTTTATTATGTAATGTTGCAAAGCGCAATCGACACTGAAAAAATCATTGGAAAATCTCTTTTTCTGTTTATATCACCCTGCAAGGTCTTTGGTTTGCGCGCTCACCCGCTTTTCGAGCAAAGCACGACAGACGGAGCCTCTTGGAGACTTTCCTCTGAATGAGAAGGTATTTTTATGGTCAAATCCTCAGATATCAATGATCTTCTTAAAAAAGCAGATGACAGCCTGCAAGCGGGCCATCAGGTTGTTCTTGCCACGGTGCTCAAATGCTGGGGCAGCGCGCCGCGTAAGGCAGGCAGCATGATGATCATTGACCAAGAGGGACATTTCGAAGGCTCTGTTTCTGGGGGCTGTGTCGAATCGGCGGTGATCCATGAAGCCCTGAGCCTGCTTGAAGAGGAAGATCAAAGCCCGCGCTTTCTGAAATATGGCGTTTCGAATGAAAATGCTTGGCAGGTTGGTTTGCCTTGTGGGGGACAGATTGAGATCCTTTTGGAAAGGCTCCCCGCAGCGATTTTCCACAGCCTGCACGCGCGCCAAGCACAAGCACAAAGCTGTTGGCTTTTGCGCCATTTGCCTGAAAAGCCAGGAGATCCTGTGACATCATGGCTTCTCGACGAGACCCAAAAGACGGTCTTACAAGGCGACACCGCCCTGCCCTTTGCGATCGCGCCCTTTGCAACATCCATCAGCCAAGATGTCGGGCGCTTGATCGTGCAAGAGGACCAACGCTATTTTCTGCATGTTTTTGAACCGCCCCTGCATCTTTATATGATTGGGGCGGTCCATATTGCCCAGCATCTCTGTGTTCTTGCTGGCCTGGCGGGGTTTGCTGTCACGGTCATCGATCCCCGTGGTCTTTGGGCGACGGAAGACCGCTTTCCGGACATCACTGTGGTCGAAGACTGGCCGGACGCGGTGCTCTCGGCAGAAAAGCTCACAGAGCGCAGCGCTGTGATCTGCCTCAGCCACGATCCTAAGCTGGATGACCCCGCGTTTCATAAGGCGCTCGCGGCGAACACCCTGTATGTCGGCGCCTTGAGCAGCCGAAAAAACCACCAGAAACGCTGTGAACGTTTGAAACAGCAAGGCCTGACACAAGAACAGCTCGCTCGCATCCATGCGCCAATTGGCTTGGATATTGGCGGTTTGACGCCTGCTGAAATTGCGATTTCGATCATGGCCGAGATCATTGCACTTTTGCGGGGCAAGCATGAGCCGTTCCAGCGTGCCTAAAGGCGCCCCCAAGATCGCAGCGCTTATTCTCGCGGCTGGTTTTTCGCACCGGATGCGCCAGGCCCAAGACAGGGCGGAAGAGGCGGCACAACAGGCTGTGGGACGCGCGGTCAGCGCACGAAACAGGGGCTCTGCGGCAGAAAAGCATAAACTCCTCATCCCTTTGCGACGGGCCGGAGACGCCCATGCGCACCCTGTCTTGGCCCATGTGCTGCATAGGGTCATGGCTGTCGATTTTGCCGAGATCCTGCTCGTCTTGGGTCCGGAAGCTGAACGGATCCAAACAGCCCTCCGCCCCTCTCTGAAGACCATGGAGAGGCTCCGTATGATCACCCACCAACAGAGCCATCACGGCCTGTCCCGGTCTTTACAGGCTGGCCTGAAAGCGCTGTCCCCCACGAGCGAGGCTGTGATGGTCTTTCTTGGGGATATGCCTGGCATCACGACCGCGCTTATCCAATCGGTGCGCGATGGCTATGCGCCAGACCAGCAAAGCTTGATCTGCCAGCCTGTGTTCCAAGATTCTGGCCAAGAGGGACCGGCTCCTGACAGCCGCCCACAGCCGGGCCATCCGATCCTTTGGGATGCGCGTTTCTTTCCAGACTTGATGGCCATTGACGGCGACCAGGGCGGGCGCAGCGTCTTACGGCGTTTCCCGCACTATCATGCCCGGATCCCAACATCCGAATGGGGCGCGATTTTGGATGTCGATGATCTGCAAGCGCTCGCCAAGATCAAAGAAAAATGCGGCTTTTCCTAGAGCAAAGCTGGTTAAAGTGGCAGCCCTATAAACTTTTCGCGCTTTTAAGACATCTCCAGGGCAGACCCGATGGGCTTTGCCCCCTCGTCGAGCCATTTTTCCAACTCTTTCGCTGGCATTGGCTTTGCCATCCAATAGCCTTGGATGGTGCCACATTCTTGGTCGCGCAAAAATTCTAACTGTTCTGGGGTCTCGATCCCTTCGGCGATCACATTCAAACTCAATTTGCGGCCCATGGCGATAATCGTCGATGCAATCGCCGCATCATCCGGATTGCTATTCACCTCATCAATGAAAGACCGATCAATCTTGAGGCTATCAATGGGCAAGCGCCGCAAATAAGATAAGGATGAATAGCCCGTGCCAAAATCATCAATCGAGATCTTCAACCCCATGGAGCGGAATTCTCCTAGAATCTCAACGGTCCGATTCAAGCTGCCCATCATAATGGTTTCTGTGATCTCAAGTTCTAAATAGCATGGGTCAACATTAAAATATTCTAATTGCCGTTTAATCCCAATCACAGGCTGTTCTTGGGTCAATTGCCGGGCGGAAAGATTGATGGCAATCGGCAAGACGGTCCGCCCTTGTTCTTGCCAGCTTTTGATCTGTTGTAAGGCCGCGCGTAACACCCAATCGCCAATCGGCAAAATCAACCCCGTTTCTTCGGCAATGGGAATAAAGTCTGTTGGGCTCACAAAGCCAAGGTCAGGGTGGCGCCAGCGAATCAGTGCTTCGACCCCCACGGGCATGAGATCATCAACACGGGCTTTAGGTTGGAAATAGAGCTCGAACTGGTCTTTCTCTAGGGCTTCCCTCAGATTGCGCTCTAACGACAATCTGGTCACCGCCTCTTGATTCATTTTATGGATGAAGAATTGATAGGTGTTCCCGCCCTCATTCTTAGCGCTATACATAGCCGTGTCCGCATGGCGCAGCAAGGTCTGGATATCTGTCCCATCCCCAGGATAGACGGAAATCCCAATGGAGGGCGTGATGAAAAGTTGATTGCCTTCGATATTAAAAGGTCTATTCAAGACTTCTAAAATATTTTCTGCGACCCGCGCGGCCACGGTTGGCGCTTCCATATCATCGGCAATAATCAGGAATTCATCCCCGCCCAAACGCCCGACCGTGTCAGAAGACCGGACCGTGTTGGTGAGGCGCAAAGCCACGGATTCGAGCAGACGATCGCCGATATCATGGCCTAAGGTATCATTGACCAATTTAAACCGGTCGAGATCCAAAAACAGTACCGCAACAGATGTCCGCTTGCGCCTCGCATGGGTCAGAGCATGGGAAATGCGGTCTTGTAAGAGGGTGCGGTTGGGCAAATCCGTCAAAGGATCGTGGGTCGCCATATACATCAGCTGTTCTTCAAACTGCTTGCGCTGGGTGATATCGCGCACCACAAAAATGAATCGCGCATAATGTTCGGACAGTTTCATTTCCGTAATGGAAAGAGACAGGGCGACGGTTGATCCATCTTGACGGCGGCCTGTGATTTCTTCCGGTGCATGGGCAAGAATATCGGGATCATTGCGCACGCGATAATTGGTCAGGACCATGGCCAGCCCTTCCCAATCGAAATCGGTCACTAAGGTTGAAAAGCTCGCCCCGATGGCTTGATCTTTTTCGACGTCAAAAAGGCGCAAAGAGGCCGGGTTGAGATCCTCGATAATGCCTTCATCATCAATGGTAATAATCGCATCGGCAACATTGTTCATAATGCCAGAAAGGCGCGTTTCTCTTTCCGAGAGTTTTTCTTGGACCTTTTTATTTTCATCTAAAGAATGTTCAAATTGCTCTAAAAGACCATTTGTTGTCCGGGCTAACAGCCCCAATTCGTCATCTTCATGGCCTTTTGGCACATTAATGGGGCGCTCAATGGGTCGTGCTGGGTTTACAAGGGATAATTCCCGGGTCATTTCCATAAAAGGCTTTGTGATCGACATATAGAACATGGCCATCAAAAAGCCAGCCAGGGCGATATTCCGGATGACCCCCATGAGAATAACCAATTTCGAGCGTTCAATAAAATCAGCCGCCATGACATAGCGATCGACTTTCACTCTGATTTCGCCCACCACTTTTTCTTGGCCATCGAGAATCAGCGGATGGGGCGTTTCTGAAATATCATCAAAAATAAGATTGGTCAGCCATTCATGCTTATCTTTGGTTTTTGCGCGTTCTTCGCGGGCTAAGACATTACCGAAATCATCGCGAATCTCGGCAAAATAAATGGGCCGATATTCGAAAAGACCGTCGGTGACCCGTTTGGCCAAAGTTTCATCCAGACCATAAGCGGCCTCGGCGGCGGGTTGCTGGAGCGTGTTGAGGACTTGATCAACAAGGCCACGGCTTTCGCGCTCGACATTGCTGTAATCATGCAAGATCTGCATACAGCTGAGAAGAAACCCAATGGTGAGAGCAATCAGGACAGTATTGCGCATCTGTTTGAAAGATAAACGGCGATGCATCGGCATATACACAGAGTCATTTTGATCGGAATTTGGATCTTGCATTAATGATCCCCGATAATAGCGCTCTTGTTTATTTTTTGTTTTACTCGCTTGCATAGGGAAACCTCTAATGGCCTCTTTTCCTGATTTTCAGTCTTAACTTTTTTAATAACTTCCGAGGCTTCACCGCGCAAAATCCGAGGTGAGTCGAGGTGGCCATTCCAATGGAACCCATCTCATCAAGTCCATGAGGCGATAGGCTACAGAGTTTCTTCTCAAAATAAAAGCCTTAAGCTTTTGAACTTACATGGGCATAATGGTTATGGCAGACTTTATTGCTCCTGCCGTCATCCAAGCCAAAGATTCACTTAAAGCCTGTCTTTTATTTGGAAACATTGAACCAGAATAGAAGGACATTGCGTGGATTGGCCCGGTTTTCGAGGATTCCAGAGTCAATGCACACCCGCACCAAAGATCCCCTTTTGCCGCCCCAGGGCGCGAGAGAACGCTTTATCCCAACCGACAGCGTCTTGTTGATATTTTGCTCAAGCGCCGCACGCGCTTAAGCGGGGGCGATAGAGGTCTATTTTTGTCGGTTGGGTATGACTCTTTCTTTTGGGGCACTGCATTCGGGACTCTTTATAAAGCTGAATTTATTCTTTATTTCAAGGAAAATAATAAAACGACTCTCGTTTTTAAGATTTCCCCCCCTAAAAAAGCATTTGTAATATTATAATATTATGACAGGACACATTCAAAGACATGCACAATCATAAATATTGTAATGATAATATGTTTTTATTTCTCTAGATCTGGCTATATTTATAAATTTAGACATATATCTTTAAAAATAGTTTCATATGTCATAAAAATTTCAGAATTTGACACTTTACCATCCCTTCCCCCCCCTCGATATTTTCTTCTTCACTTCTCATCCTGTTCATCCTGTCAAACCGCCTTGCATTTTTATAAGACTTCATGACCGTAGGCCTTCCTTTCCATATGGAAACCTCTCATGACCTCTTTTCTTGATTTTCAGTCTCAAGCTTTTCAATAACTTCCGAGGCTTCGCAACGCAAAATCCGAGGTAAATCGAGGTGGCCATATGGGCGATCTTTGTCATCGATGCGTAACAAAAGAAATGAGAAGAGTGTCACGTCTGTAAGAACTTTGGGCGCATTGGCTGTTTTTTTGTGTGTCGCACACGCGATTGTAACCAAGCTCGTTTAAAGAAGAGCGACATCCTAAAAGATGTGACAGACCATAAAGCGTCCCGGCAAAGACCAACCGGCAAAGTCGATGGCTTTTGGGTTGATATTTTGCCAAGTCCCTCAGGCAAGGCATTTGTCATAAAATTGACTTTGCTTTCCACCCTGTTTGGCAAAGCAAAGAAAAAGTCGAACAGACCCTATATGTTATAAAGTATGGCACCATAATAATAATAGTCTGGCCATGATCTCAAAAGATCACACAGACATGCAAAAGAACGATCACATGAGAAGAGTATTCTTTTGCCTCATGCCAAGACATGAGAAAGACCAAAACCAACTTTGCTGTAAGAGGCAGGGACGTCACAAACCACTTCATTTAGGTGATTTCCGTAATGGCGATGGAAAACCTGGAAGACGACACATCTGAATATGAACAAACAAGCGATTTCGTCGCGCGTGATTTGGTTGTCGATGCACCCGCTCTGACCCCAGACACAAGCTGTGAAAATGCGTTTGTGGCCCTGATGGACCGACCTGATCGGCCTTGCCTTGCCATTGTCGATGAATATGATCAGGTCACAGGCTTGATTGATCGCGCCACTTTGCTGTCGAAATTTGGCCAGCCCTTTGGGCGTTCGGTCTATGAACGGCGCCCTGTTTACAAATTAATGGACAAAAGCCCTTTGGTGGTCGATGTCTCAACCCCCATTGATATTATTACCAAAAGAATCGCCACAGAACATCCGAATGCTTTGACCTCTGGCTTTATTATCACCGATCGGGGGGTCTATAAAGGGGTTGGCTTGCCGATTGACCTTCTCTCCAAAGATGCGGAACAGGCCCAAAGACGGGCCATCGCTTTGGAAAAAGCCAATGAAGCCGCCCGCGCCGCCAGCCAAGCAAAATCCTCCTTCCTCGCCACCATGAGCCATGAGATCCGCACCCCTCTCAATGGGGTGATTGGGAATCTTGAATTGCTCAGCTTCACCGGGCTGGATGGGGAACAGCAAGAACTGATCCAAAATGCCGAAGTTTCAGCCCAAACGCTTCTGGGCATTATTGGTGATATTCTCGACTTTTCAAAAATCGAAGCTGGTAAAATCGAAATTGAATATCTCGACATGCAGCCAGCGGCTGTTTTACATGAAGTCGAGGCCTTACTCCTCTCGCGTGCCACCCAAAGGGGCATTTCCCTAACCCACTATATCGGCCCAGGCGTCCCCAAACGCGCGCGATCGGATGCTTTCCGCTTGCGCCAAGTTATTATGAATTTTGTCTCAAACGCCGTCAAATTCACCAATGAAGGGGGCATTTGCCTCTCTTTGACCCAAGAAGGCCGGGACGCGCAAGGCCGAATGTGGCTCCGCTATGAATGTATCGATACCGGCCATGGCTTTGCCCCTGAAAAAGGCGCCACATTGTTCGAAGCCTTTTCCCAAGAAGATAGCTCAACCACACGAAAATTTGGTGGGACCGGCCTTGGGCTCGCGATCTGTAAGCGGATCGCAGAAATGATGGGCGGCTCTGTCGGCGCCAGCGGCTGTCCTGGATTAGGAGCAACCTTCTGGTGCCGGATCCCCGTCGAGGTGCTGGAAGAAGACGATCAGGACACAAAGACAGCCGATTTGTCTGGGATTTCTGTGCTCTTGGTGACGCGCAAAGCCAAAAAGGGCAGTTCTCATCGGGCTGCCGATGGCTCACGGCTCGATTTTGCCAATTCCATCACCGATGCTTTGGCTCACTTCCAACAGGCCGAACAAACAGGGCAGCCTTATACCGTTGTCGCCTCAGACCTCGTCCTCCCGGACGGGAATGCCATCACCTTGCGGGAAAAGTTACAGTCCCCCCAAACAGCCATGATTGCCCTGGTTGCAAAAGATAAACCCGAACATTGGCATGCCGCCTATAGGGCTGACTATCATGTTGTCTTAAGAAAGCCTCTTGTGGAGGCTGACCTGCCCCATGCTTTGCGATTTGTCACCGGTCGCCTTACAGATAGCGGCGTCGAGAAAAGCTTGGATATTGATATTGAAGAACAAAAAGCGCGTCTCTATAAAGGCGGCCAGCGTTCACCGGTTCTGATTATTGATGATACCCCTATGAACAGAACCGTTGCCAAGCGCCAATTGACCAAGCTTGGGCTTGATCACGACTTTGCGGAAAATGGCCTTGAGGCTCTCGAAAAAGCGACATCGCAAGACTATTGCCTCCTGCTGGTCGATGTGTCTATGCCCATTATGGATGGGCTTGAATTCACCCAAAAATTCCGGCTCTGGGAAAAAGAGCAAAACCGCCATGCCTTGCCCCTTGTCGCCATGACGGGCAACGCAATGGAGGCTGATCGTCAAAAAGCGCTAAACGCTGGGATGGATGACTTCCTCACCAAGCCTGTGAAAATTGAAGCCCTGTCTGTCACCCTCGTTAAATGGCTTGAGAATCGGCCTGGACGGCCTTGGCACCCTGTCCAAACGTCGCCTTCTGCGGTATTCTCTCCAAGGTTGCTCCCTGAAGAGGCGTCTGTTTCAGACGTCCCTGCCGCACAAAAGATCTCAGATAATGATGAGAGCCCAGCATCAGCAAGCCAGCCCGTCCCACAACAGCGTGAAACGCCCCCTGTGAATATGGAGGGCCTGGCTGATCTTTTAGGAGAGGATGATCCCGAAGGGCTGAAAGAAATTCTGAATTTTTTCCTGGAAACCTTCGACCCGCTCTTTGCAACTTTAGAAACCCATGCGCGGGCCCAAGATAGGGTGGAAACGAAATCTGTCGCCCATGCTGCTAAAAGTGCTGCGCGGAATGCTGCGGCAAATGACTTAGGAGACTTGCTTGCGCAAACAGAAGCTTGTGCCTTGGAGGCAGATTGGACAGAATTGACAACATTGGTCGGCCAGGCGCGCCAAGAATTTAACGCTGTCAAAGACTTTATCGAAAAACTATAACATGACAGCCTTTTGACGACGCTTTATATGGGGCTATATGGCCTTGGTGGATCGGCCTTTGCGCCAGAGTCTCTCATTTTTGTTTAGAACAGGCTGAAAGACTCTCGTTTATTGTTTTAAAAGCAAAATATATAGCTCAGATGACCCTGTCTGAACTGGTTTTGCTCTGGCGGGCCTAAATAAGGCCGGAAGACCCAAGTCTTATGGTGGGCAAGAATGACTGAATTAAATCTGTCACAGCGTACTTTTCTCGTCGTGGATGATGAGACCTTCAGCCGGACAATCGTCGCAAATATGCTACGGAGTCTCGGGATGGGTACCCTTTTCCAAGCGAAAGATGGTGCTGAAGCCCTCGATCTCCTCTCTGGTGAGGCCAAGGAAACCGATTGTGTGATTGCCGATTTTAACATGCCAAAAATGAATGGCTTGGAACTCTTAAAAGCCATACGGGTCGGCGCTCGAAATATCAGACGCGACATCCCCTTTGCCATGTTAACAGGACATTCCGATCGCGAACTGGTTGGGCTTGCCATCCAATTGGATGTGAATGCCTTTCTCATCAAGCCTGTGTCGAAAAAAGCGCTTGTGACCCGGACCCATGTTCTTTTAACCGAAAATCCAAACCCAAAATCCGCCGATGAGTATCGTCGGGTGAATGTGTCTAGTCTCAATTTCAAAGACTCTGGCGACACAACATCAAAGCAGAGCACAACCATCAGCGCCCCTATGATGGTGAATTCTGGTGTGCGCGAACAGAAGGTCCAGCTGGATGATCTTCCTGTGAATTCTGTGCTATCGCGGGATTTAATTCTGAATCAAAGCCTTACCTTTAAGGCCGGGACCGCCATGACCGCGAGTCTTATCCAAAAAATCAAAGACCTCGCAGACTTATTTGACCCGATCGAAGCCATTTGGATTAAAGCTTAGACCCAACAGGGCCCGAGGGGAAAGCGCGGTTCATGTGCGTTTTTCGCGATTCTTCCGCCATCGCTGCGGCTCACAATAACAGCAAAAAACAGAACAAAGGCACAATAATCCCTGTATTATTGTGCCTTTCATGTCAAGATTTCGTAATACTCCTTTGCAAACATGTCTGATGACAAATGGACATATCGCCAAGACGCAATATATAGTAAGAAATACTGCCTGCATCTTTCGTTTGGATCACGGCATGAGAGCACCGCACCTTAAAATGAGATCACTTTGTCCCTGCGTTTTTTCGCAAGACGAAAACGACTCAGGGAACATTCCCTGTGCTTTGCTCTCATGGGCTTGACTCTGTTCTTGAGGCCACATTTTGGAAGGAACCGCAAAGATGGTATCAACAGGCTCCCAAACTTTGGCGTCCATAACACCCGGCGAACAGCAAGACAGCCCCAAAACCCAAGCCTACACCCCCGGCACGACCTCCCTATCCTCTGAACAGGCCCTGCGCACCGCCATACAGCATTTGCAACAAGGCGACCACAATGCGGCCTTTGCTTTGGCAAAGACTATTTTCGAACAAATAGATCCAGGCCATCCCCATGCCTGGGAAGCACGCTATATCATGGGCATTGTTTTGCTCCATTCTGGGCATATGAAAGAAGCAGAAACCCATTTAGCCAGCGTACGTCACCATGCCGCAAAAGACTCAAACCACACCAAACAATCGGATCTCGCGAACAATCATGGGCTTGCCTTGCGGGCGCTCGGTCGGATTGGCGAAGCCGTGGCCGCCTTCCATATGGCTGCGCGCTTGGATCAAAACAATAAAATCGCTTTGACCAACCTGACACACACCACGCAGAACTGGGAACATGCTTCTTATCAACTCAGTCTCGAGCAAAGCAGGCTGGGTTCTTTTATGGACTTTCCAGCCCATGTTCATTTGGAAACCTTTGCCCACTGCAATGCGGCTTGCGAATTCTGCCCATCGCCGGTTTTGACACGCAAAGGCACGAAAATGCCCATGGCACTCATTGAAAAAGTCATTGAGGATTTGACAGCAATTCCTCTGTCTTTTCAGCTCTCTCCTTTTAAAGTCAATGAGCCTTTTCTCGATAAACGCATCTGGGATGTTTTGGATCTCTGCCAGCGCAAATTGCCCCAAGCGCATCTGACTTTAACCAGCAATGCATCCCCTTTGACGCCACAGAGCATTGAAAAATTATCAGCGATTCCTAGGCTTAAATATTTTTGGATCTCGGTGAATCACCATGATCCAGAACGCTATCAAGACATCATGAAGCTGCCTTTCGCACGCACTTTATCAAATCTAGAAAATCTCCATGCCGCCTCTCAAAAAGGCACGCTGAAAACAAGAATCGTGCTGTCCCGTGTTGGAGACGGGTCTGCTGATGACGAGAATTTTGAGAGCTGGGTGAAAACCCGTTTTCCTAATTTTGAATCAGCCATCTTTACGCGTGGCGACTGGCTGGGGCAGGCTGAGACCGAGAGCGCCGCGGTTCCAAATGTTGGCTGTTTGCGCTGGTTTGAATTATCGATCACAGCCACGGGCACTGTTGCCCATTGCTGTATGGATGGCCAAGCGCAGTTCCCAATTGGCGATATCACAGATCGTCATGTTCTGGACGTTTATAATGATCCGGAATATCGGCGTTTACGGGAAAAAACGCTGACACGTTCGACGGTTTCCCCTTGCGCAAGCTGTGCGTTTTTTTAGGGACCTAGAGCAAAGCTGGTTAAAGTGGAAACACTTTAACCATGCGTTTTGCGGCAAAAATAAAGACATAGAGCATTTCCACTGATTCAAGATAAAAATGAAATGCTCTAGGGCCGAAACTATCTCAAGGGCCACCATGACGATGAAGTCAACGTCATCCTCAGCGCAACAGG
>DDLW01000107.1 GCA_002340345.1 Alphaproteobacteria bacterium UBA2562
TTGAGCAAAATATCAACCAAAGAGTCGTAAACTCTGTCGGTTGCTATTAAGTCATGCGCCTCAGCTTGATTCACGATAGTGTGTTTAAATTCAAAAATAGTCTTAAAGGGGGTGAGTGGGAATGACCGTTCAGGATCTGATCACGGACAAAAAAACGAACGATCATGATATTATTTATACATTGCGAACCGCGCATCAGAATCAGACTCAACTTAATATTATGGCTGATCAGAAAGCTAATATTTTGATTGGTGTCATGGTGATCGGCATGACTTTATTTTTAACGAAACTCTCTAGCGATGACGGCATTCGCCCCGAATTACTTTGGATTTTGGTCGCCTTTTATTCTTTTGGCACTGTGTCGGTTCTGCTCGCACTTGTCACTCTGCTGCCACGACTATGGCCGCGCCACAAAAAGAGCGCTGTTGAGGCCATTCCGAATTCGCTGTTTTTTGGTTTTTTTACCACCATGTCTGAAGATTGTTTTGTTGAACATTTGGAAGGGCGCTTGAATAGCGAACATGGGGCACGGGAATTGTTGATCCGTGATCTGCATCAAATTGGCAAGGTTCTCAATCATAAATATATTTTGTTGCGTTACGCTTATCTTTCTGCTGTTGCCGGTGTCATCATGCCAACGATCGGCTATCTGATTTTTATAGCCATGAAATAAAGCCTTTTACCAGGATGGAGTCCCAGACAGTCAGCCGCATGTTTGCTGCAACAAGATTTTTTCATAAAATGAGCGTAGTCTGTTTGGGATACAAACCCTAACATTCTTTCGCTTATACCAACCGACTATAGGGTTCTATTTTTGTCGGTTGGTATGACGCGACATCAGGAGACGTTTTCAAGAAAAAGTCTCTCAATTTGAAAAGGATGGGGGCATCCTTTGACCCTTTGCTCTAAGGAAAGCCAGGATGGTTCAGAGAAAAAATGGCATAACAGCAAGCCTCTTGGGGGGAGTTTTATGCATGATGTTTTCCGGCCAGCTCTCTGCGAATGGTTTCTTTGCAAAAGAGAATCCGGTCATGAAATCTTTGGTGGAAAAGGCCAATGCCCATTTCGATGCGATGGACGTTGATAAAAATGGCATTGTGACAGAACAAGAAAGTCTTCTATGGCGGCAAAATCGCTTCAAAGAACTGGATGCGAATAAAGATGGCATTATAACAGAAGGCGAATATATGGGTTTTCTCGGGCGGGAATTGAAAGATAAGATTACAGATATGATATGGCGGCGGGATGTACGAAAAGATTTCCGTAGGCTTGACCGTAATTTAGACACAAAAGTCTCTAGGAAAGAATGGCTTGCCCCAAGTTTTTGGTTTGTCGCCCTTTATGACCATGATGATAACAAAGAGGTCTCCCGCGAAGAATTCATTGGCAGCATGACCTTCAAATACCCACCCAGAAATATTTTGAGCAAAGATTAGCATGAGAGCAAAGGGCAAAAGGATAGGTTTCCTTTTGGTCCGTTTTGCGGTCATGGGGCCTTAAAGATTTGACAAAATGCGGATCTTTATGGTCTCAGAGTGTGGCTTTCGGAATTCACCTCATGGCCTTGCAAGAATAGGATTTTTGGTGCAGACCTCTTTAGAACAGTCCCCGTCTCATCGTCAAAAGCGACCTGGGCCTTTGAGGGTTGCAGCCCTTGATCTTGCACGAGGCCTCGCTGTTTGTGCAATGATTCTCTATCACCTGGCATGGGATCTGGAGAGCTTTGGTTTGGCCACGCTGGGGATTTTAACCGATCCCGCCTGGCTGGCCGCAAGAACCGTGATTTTGTCAGCTTTCTTGCTTATTGCAGGGATAAGTTTGCCATTAGCGGCCCGGCGGGGAAAAGGTGGAATACAGACCGCGCAGGTCATGAAAGTGGCATTGCCGGCCATAGCCATCAGCCTGGTGAGTTATCTTTTCATTCCTCAGCAATGGATCTTTTTTGGTGTTTTACACTTTTTGACTCTTGCGCTTGTGTTGTCACAATTTCTACTCACGGTGAGGCCAAGGATTATTTTTTGTTTGGCCACGATCCCTTTGGCTTTGGAAGGGTTTGATGTTGGCTTTGAACGGATGGATGCCCTTTGGCTACAATGGATTGGTCTTTCCAAGACGCTTCTTCCAACCGTCGATTATGTGCCTTTAGTCCCTTGGTTAGGAGTGTTTTGGGTAGGGTTAGGCCTTGGGCAGATTTTACGATGGGCGATGGTTTATCATCCGCTTGGGATCGCATTTGCGTCTTGGAAGCCGCAAACACGTCTGTCTCACCCCCTGCTCTGGATGGGACGAAAAGCACTCTGGATTTATCTTGGCCATCAACCCGTTCTTATTGGGATTCTTTTTGGGTATTATTATCTGTGGAAATGAGCAAGGGCCAGATATCTGACCCTTGCTGTGATTTTCTCTTTGCGATCTTACTCTTAATGGGCTTTTGCAGGCTGTGGTGTTTGCGTTGATGGTTTTGGTGTTTCAGCTGTGCTCACCGGAAGAATAGGATAGGTGATTTCTGGCTGATCCCCTGTCAGGGTCTCTAAGAATGCTGTGATCGCTTTGACATCTTCGTCCGTGAGTTTTTCGCCAAGTTGGCTTTCTCCCATAATGGCGACCGCTTGCTCTAAGCTCCAGACATTGCCGCTATGGAAATAGGGGGCTGTTAAAGCGATATTCCGCAAAGGACCGGCCCGGAAAACATAAGCATCATCGGCTGTTTTTGTGACAGCGAAACGCCCTTTATCGTCGGCGGGCAGGATGTCAGCGCCGGGTTTCTCAACAACGCCAAAGGGATGGTAGTCTTGTCCGCCAATATTGACGCCAGCATGGCACGCCGCGCAGCCTTTATCGATGAAGAGCTGTAGGCCTGTCTTTTCATGGTCTGTCAGCGCGGTCTGATTGCCTTCTAGATATTCGTCGAATCTTGAGCCAGCGGTAATCAAAGTGGCTTCAAAGGCTTCGATAGCTTTTGCCATATTATCAAAGGTGATGGGGTTTTCTTCGCCGTGGAAAGCGGCTTTGAAAGCATCGACATAGCCTGGCATGCTGGCCAATGTTTTTTCGACCATATCGGGTGTGTTGTTCATTTCAACGCCGGCTTGGATGGGGCCTTTTGCTTGTGCTTTGAGGTCTTCTGCGCGACCATCCCAGAATTGTGCAATGTTAAACACGGCGTTGAGCACTGTGGGGGCGTTGCGTGGGCCTTTTGCCCAGCCATGGCCAATGGAGGTTTCGAGATTATCATCGCCCCCCATGCCAAGATTGTGACAGCTATTGCAAGAAATCAAATGGCTGGCAGACAGGCGGGGATCAAAGAAAAGCATTTTCCCCAGCTCTATTTTGGCTTTTGTGATTGTATTGCCTTTGATTTCGGGAATAGAGGTTGGGATGGGTTTGAAGGTTTCTTGCGCTTCTTCCAGGAGGCTGTCCGTTGCAAGTGCCATCGGGGCTTGCAAGAAGGCGAGAGCGACTGCGGCAAGGGCATAAGGTTTTAGTTTCATCTTAGCGTCTCCTTTCTTTTGGGAAAGCTGGGGTTGGTCTTCTTTTTTTGGGTCTTTTGGGAATTAAGACTTTGCGAAAAAGAAGGGAGCCAGCTTGTGTTTATGATATGCGGAGTAAGCTTAGATATTTTAGAATGGTTCTACAATGCGACCAAATAACCATAGTACTTTTCTGGGTTAACAGGATAAGCTATCACAGCTATATTGATTTGCATAGAAAATAATCAAATAGATCATTTTTCAAAATATGACTATTATTTGATCAATGTTTGCGTTATGGAAAAGGCGACATTTCCCCTTGCTGAGGATGACAGCATTTTGCTTTCATCTTGGATCAGAGAAAATGCTGTAAGGTTTTGTTTTTCCGCAAAATGGACCAAAAGGATGCATTCATCCTTTTGTCCTTTGCTCTAAAGATGTTTGGCCCGGTTTTGCGTCTCACATGATTACCAAAACAACGCAGCCGGTTTTGAGTATATAGCGCATGTCCCATAAGATGATCATAAGACATGCGCTATATCTTATTGAATTTGCGCAAGGATACCCAAAGGCGTTTTGGGCGTAATGTGCCATCAGATGACTTTGACCTTGCTCTATATTTTGCGTCATAAATGTCGGCTGAAACGAAAAGGAGATACATGATGAGCACTGTGATGATCAAAGTTGCCGGAGAAGGCTTGGTTGAAAAGGCGCATCGTCTTGCCGATCCAGGACCAACCAGTGGCTCTTCTATTGTTTATGAAGTTCAGAATGTGCCGGAAGATGTTGATACCGATGCTGTTATCGCCGCGATTAAAAAACATAAAGGCGAACCACCCCATAATGCGGCTTATGAAGTCGATTTTACAGCTCTTTAAAGACTAAAAGAAGAAAAGAGGGCTTGTGCCTGTTCTATGGGCAAGCCCTCTTTCTTTTTTTAATTGTTCTTGTTGTATTATTGGTTTGTCTCGTTGTTTTCTTCTATATAGTCACTAAGAGAATTTACATTAATAGCAAGTATTTTCACAATTGTTTTCACAAAAGAATTTACATTTTGATATCTTTCTTGAAAGTCTTGTTTGGAAACAACAAAGCAGACCACATCTGAATCGGCTGTGGCAGAGGCTATTCTTGGTTTGTTGTTAATCAAGGCCATTTCACCGAAAATACTGCCTTGTTCTATATAGCCGAGAACATGCTCTTTCCCTGCGGCTCCCCGCCAGATACGGACACGGCCTGAATCAATAATAAACATTTCCACGCCGTCATCGCCTTCGGAAAAAATAGTTTGTCCCGCAGAGAACTGACATTTCTCAAAGTTATCTAACATGGTTTATCCTGTGGCAAAGACCAAAATATGATCGCAAAAACAGTCTCGGATAGAGAGTATCCATTCTAAGATCTTAAGATCTCAGAATCGACATTTCTCATATACCGTCTGTCACAAAAGCTGCAATTTATCGCAGACGGTGCATGAGAGCACAGCGCGATCAATTGGATTCGATGGGGCGCTTTTGTTTGGGACATTGCACGAACCTTTGTTTCATATGGCGCATATTTAAAAGAACAATCAAAGCCTTCCGCCCCTTGAAATCTCTCCTTGACCATATGCTGTTTCAGGCAAGCCTTTAGGATATTCTCTACGATTTCCTAGAAAAAACAAATATTTTAAGGATCGGCTTATCCTTTTGCCCTTTGCTCGAACGTCCGTTTTTCTTATTAGAAAGACCTCTGCATAATGGTTGATTTTTCTGTTTGTCTTTTTCGGCTTCTGTTTTTGCAGGTTATTTTGGCCGAATTTGGCTCTATAAGTGGCACTTTAGGGTTGTTTTCGGCTTTCTCCTTCCTTTTTAGGCGGACTCCGG
>DDLW01000321.1 GCA_002340345.1 Alphaproteobacteria bacterium UBA2562
AATAAGATAGAGCATTTTGTGTGAATCTATCATCACGCAAAATGCTCTAAGGCCTCGCAACCTTACTGAAGACCAAAAACAGGATGACACCCCAATGTGTATGCGGTGTCAGACTCTGAAGTCGATCTGGAGAAGCCAATCGATCAGGACGCTTACCCTCGGTGAGGTTCTGCGACCTTCGGGATAGAGGATTGAAATTGGGAGCGCTTCAGGGGGGTGGTCTGGTAGAATTTCGACCAATGTACCCTTCTTAAGCGCCTCATGCATGCGGTAGCGTGGTGCTTGCATAATACCAAGCCCCATTTTCGCAGCTTCGATCATTGAATCTGCACCTGTGACTGTGAGGGCAAGGGGAATGCGACGCTCGATGATTTGGGTCTTTTCCGTGAATTCAAGGGAAAGAACGGCTTGTTTACGGCTTGAGAAAAACCCGATCATTTTATGGTTTTGGTTCAGATCCGCCAGAGTGTGCAGGGGGCCCACTCTCTCTAGATAGCAGGGGGCCGCCGCTGTTATTTCAGGTAACAGGGCAAGAGGGCGCTGGATTAAACCACTTTCTGTCAGGGGGCCTGCCCGTAGGACGCAGTCCACCCCCTCCCCGACGAGGTCAATGAGTGTCTCTGTCTCAGAAATGACCAGCTCAAGCTCGGGATATTGGGCCAAAAAGGGTGGAAGATTGGGCAGCAGAAAATGACGAAAAAGAGGGCCGTTCACATCAAGGCGAACGCGTCCTTTGGGGGCATTGTCACGAAGACTGGCCTCGGCATCTTCAAAATCAGCAAGAAGCCGTAAACAATGATAATACCATTCTTGCCCTTCGGCGGTTGGGGAGACCATCCGTGTTGTACGATCCAGAAGACGTTTTCCGAGACGCCAGAAGACGTTTTCCGAGACGCCTTTCGCTCCGCTTGACACTTTCGGTGACCGAAGACGGGGGGAGAGCAAGATCACTGGCCGCTTTCCGAAACCCGCGGGCTTCAACGACACGGGTGAAAATGCGCATTTCTTCTATGCGATCCATGGCCTTGGCGATCTATTGTGCGGAAAAAGCAAACAGTCTGTGCCAATATAGAGATATTGTTTGAGAAACAAAAGATGATAAATCTCTTTTCAAGGAAAGATTCTGGAGGAGAGAGAAGAATGGCCCAGCAAACGACAAAAATTGCTCTTGTCACGGGGGGATCGCAAGGCATTGGCAAACGATTGGCAAGAGATGGGTTTACAATTGCCCTTAATTACGTAAGACATGGTGCCGCGGCACAGGAAGTATGCCGTGATATCGCTGACCAAGATGGCTTTGCTGTTGCATTTCAAGCCGATGTTTCGAAATCAGAGGATGTGACACGTCTTTTCAATGTTGTTGAGGCTCAGCTTGGCACACCAGAAGTTGTTGTCAATAATGCAGGGATCCTGTCTCTGTCATCTCTTGCGGATGTCAGAGATGACGATATTAATGCGCTTTTGGATGTGAATGTGAAGGGGGTGATTTACTGTCTGCGTGAAGCGATGAAAAGGCTTCAACAGGGCGCTCGGATCATCAACTTGTCCAGTACTGTTGTTGCCGTTAATATGCCACATTATGGTGTTTATACGGCGACAAAAGCAGCGGTTGATGCTTTAACAGCCATTGCCGCAAAGGAACTCCGGGGGCGGTCTATTACGGTGAATGCGGTTGCACCTGGACCGACAGCCACGGATCTCTTCTTAGAAGGCAAGAGCGATGACGACATCAAGGCGCTTTCACAAAACAACCCCTTAGAACGCTTGGCAACAGCAGAGGATATTGCAAAGAGTGTGTCTTTTTTAGCGGGGCCAGATGGGGGGTGGGTGAACGGCCAAACGCTGCGCGTGAATGGCGGCATGGCGTAATGACGCATGCGATCATAGCATAGCCTGTCGTCAAGGGAGGTTCGACCCCAAAAAGTGAGTATGCCCGGAATGAGGGAGATTGAACCGACCTTTAAAAATTATATTTGCCGAGAAGACTATAATGTTTATTGAGACTTTATAATCCATTTTGTTGTTTTCAGTCGATGTCTTGTAAAATTTTATAGATTGATAATTTCTATTATTATCGGAAAATTATAAAGATAGATTTTTACATTAATTTGAACTCTCATCTTATGTCATGTTTGTTTCAAAAAAAATTCCGCTATATTAGCTTTTATTAAGCTCAAGGCATCATCTGTGCCTAAAAGCACTTGGATTCAGAAAAATATGTGCTATTTTAGAAAGACTTCAGGTAGATGTTTTTCGGTGACAGAGACGCAATATGCGTGCAGGACTGCAATTCCTTCTTAAAAGGAAAAGTTGTTCGCTGTCTTCCGAAAGGGGAAGGTAGCCATGACACTTGCTGATTATGACATTGCGGCCATGATCGCCCATCGCGGGCTGGTGAATTCGAGCCATGCTGTCCAAGACTCGGTGACGCAATTATCTTCTGGGCGGCGGGTCAATAATGCTGCCGATGATGCGGCGAGCCTTGCCATTGGGTCGCGTATGCAGCTTGAGACCGTCGAATTAAGATCGATTACGCAAAATCTCTCAGCAGCGACAAGCGCGGTCCAAATCGCCGAACAAGGTCTGTCTGTAATCCAGAATGCTCTCACAAGAATGCGCGCTTTAGCCGTACAAGCGGGCAGTGATCATTTGTCTGGCACAGAAAGGGCCATGCTCAATGTCGAATTCCAGGCCCTGATGACAGAAATTGATCGCGAGGCCAAAGATACGAAATTCGGCAAAACCTCTCTTCTTGAAACGATTTACGCACCCATTGTCTTTGACAGCACCTTCGATAGCAGTACTTTGCCGGATCAAACCTATATGTGGGGCGGCGCGTCAACCTCTGTTGGCGGGGGGGCGATGACTTTGCTGGATGGGTTTGATGGGAGTACAGAAGGGCTTTTTGCCAGCGATCAAGCGTTTTTGACCGATAGCGGTCTGAATGTTGATTTTTCCTTTAGCGCGCGTGGCGATATCGATGAGACCAGCCGCCTCTATGGCGGTGGCTTTTCCTTTTTCCTCGTTGATGGTGATACCTATGATCCTTCGACGTCACCAGCCCATCCAGGGGGCGGTAGCTCCAATCTTGGCTATCGTGGCCTCACAGGTGGGTTCATTGGTATTGGCTTTGATAGTTTTGGGGCTTTTGCCAATGGCGGTGGCGGCCCTGGCACAACACCTCAAAATATCTCTGTCCGTGGTTCAGAAAGCATGGGCTGGTCTTATATTAATGGAATTGATTCAACGCCTTTCAATGGGATTGATGGGGCTGATGATGATCCAAACGGCCCTCTTGGCGAAGGTGTTTATACGCGGTCTGTCAGTTTATCGCTGAGTGAAGATTTTATTTTAAACGTGGCCGTGACCTTTGAAGAGACCGGCACAACCGTACAAGTTGTCGATAATTTCGATATTGGCGCTGTGGTAACGAGTCGCCCCGAAACGCTGAAATTTGGCTTTGCCGCAACAACTGTTGGTCGCCGAAATAACTTTTTGATCAATGATATTGATGTGAGTGCGCAAACAGATGTGGTGCGACGTATGGATGCTGCGGCTCTTAATTTGCGGTCGCATTCGTCTTTGCCTTTAGCCCAGCATCTGACGCTACCGCGTTTTAATGCGACCCTCGAAGGTTTGGCCTTGAATAATGATGTGAATATCACAACGAAATCCCTGGCTGACCGTGCGATAACACGAACAGATTTCGCTATAGAACAAGTTATAAGAGCAAGAGCTTATCTTGGCGCTACCCAGAATAATTATGAACAAACACTTTCAAATACAGAAAATAAAGCCATGCTGATGGACCACGCGCAATCGCGTCTCTTAGATGCAAATGCTGCGGCTGTGGCGGTTGATTTGGTAAATCACCAGACATGGCGTGGTGTTGGCATTAACACGCTTGTTGAAAGTCAGTCCTTCAAGCAACGCTCTGCGGCAGCCTTGAGAGCCGCGCAAGATAACTTTCAAACAGGTTTTAGCTTTGACTCTCTTTGAGAAAAGTTCTGAATCTTTTCACTATATTCTAAGGTTGAATGCGCTTAAGTGTCTTGCTTAAGCGCATTTTTACTGTGCGAAAAATTTACAACATTTTGCCTTTTGTTCTAGAATCTACAGCCATTATTTGCTTAATTTTGCGATAAAAGGAAAATGATCTTCTGTTTTTTTCTAAAGGGGCAACAACGGGCTGTAAAAAATACTTTACTTTTTTAGGGTTTCTATGGTCTAACATCATAAAATGTTATTGCAAGTCATTCTCACATTAATCTAAGAATGCGTCTTAATCGCTTCTAAAGCAAAGGGCAACGTGATAGGTTCATCCCTTTGATCCGTTTTGCGGCAAAAACAAAAATGGGCAGCATTTTTTCTCATTCAGACGAAAAGCAAAATGCTGGCCACCTCGATTTACCTCTGAAAGACCTCTGCATAAT
>DDLW01000320.1 GCA_002340345.1 Alphaproteobacteria bacterium UBA2562
GTATCGCCCCAGAGATCATAAGCAAATTTATGCTGGCCAATCACCCCCGCCACAACCGGCCCACAATGAAGGCCAATGCGGAGATTGATATCGCCATGGCCCTCTTGGCGGAAGGTCTCGATATAGGCCATCATATCCAAAGCCATGGCAGCAGTTGCCTGCAAGGGCTTCTTCGGACGACGGCGTTTTTTCGCTTTGCCTTTGCCAGGGTCAGTCTGATGACCATTGACAGGATCGACCAAACCGCCGACAGCCAGATAGCCATCGCCAATGGTTTTGATTTTCTCAACCCCATGCTTCGCCGCAAAGCTGTCAAAAGTGCTGAAGATTTGATCCAATAAGCTGACGATTTCAGCAGGCGGGCGGGTCGAAGACAGGGATGTGAAGCCGACAATATCTGCGAATAACACCGCTGCATTGGGAACCGAATCGGCGATGGGGCTTTCTCCCGCTTTCAGCCTTTCAGCGACGGAAGGCGGTAGGATATTCAGGAGCAAAGCCTCGCTGCGTTCTTTTTCTTGTAGAAGAGCAGTTTTGGCAATTTCAGCCGAATAATGCAGGAAAATCACAAAAAACCCAATACAGACCGCAACCGCCATGACGCTATAGCGAATAATGATCAGCTCATCAGGGGGCAGAAGGAACAAGGGACCATAAAAATGGATATGGGCCTGGGCAAGGATCATGGTGAGGGTGCCAACGGCAACAGAGCAGAGCATGGGGATAAGCTCGCTCCGGGCAAAGATCAGGGCTGGGGCAAAGACCAACCCGATTGCACCGATTAAATCCGCGCCGGTTCCCATGCCCATCATTTTGGTCATGGCCGCGACCAGACCGATGGCATAGAGCATAATGATCAAGCGACCGATTAAATACCAACCGAGCATCAAAGCGCCAAATCCAGTCAGGGCAATGGCGCATAAAATGGCGGTGAGGATAATGGACAGCTGGGTAAATTCGGCAAATTCTGGTGGTAGCGTATTCAGATTATTATCCAACACCATGATAATGGCGAGGAACACCGTCAAAACGGAGATCACATAAGCCAGCTGGATCGGGCGTTCGCGATCGCCACTGATCTCTTTGATATGGCTTGGCATCCAACGGCCAAACCATCTTTGCCATGCGCTGGACAGGGCCATATGTCCTCCTTTTTGATGTTACGCAAGGATGGGGGCGTGGTCTTCTGCCCCCTTTTGCGTCCTCTTTTAGGCGGTTTGTCCTTGCAGCCTTTTTTTAACCCGGTCTTCGCCGATAAGGGGCAATAGCCCAGCGAGTTCGGGGCCATGCTCTAAGCCTGTAATGGCTTTGCGCAATGGCATGAACAAGCCTTTCCCTTTGCGCCCGGTTTCCCCTTTGAGGGCTTTTGTCCAAACACCCCAAGTCTCGCCATCCCAAGGACCCGCCGGTAACAAGGCCAAAGCCTGGTCCATAAAAGCTTTATCTTCGTCTGCAATGACAGGGCAGAGATCCTGGGAGCAGATTTTAAGCCAATCGGCAACATCGCTGAGTTTAGAAAGATTAGGGCGCACCGCCAACCAAAAGTCTTCTTCGATGGACAGACCGTCACTTTCTAAGCGCGGTGCAATTTGTGTATAGGGCAGTTCATGGAGAATGCGTGCATTGAGCAAATGCAGTTCACGCGGGTCGAATTTAGGCGTTGCGCGGCCAAATTGTTGAATGGCAAAACCATCGCGGATATCTTCAACCTTAATCTTAGGTTCAACAGGTTCTGATGTTCCAATACGTGCAAGATAGCTGAGGATCGCCATCGCCTCAACCCCTTCTTCCCGTAAGGATTCGAGGGAAAGACTGCCAGTGCGCTTCGATAAGCCCTTACCCTCTTGATCGGTCATCAAGGATAAATGGGCAAATTCTGGCTCTTGCGCCCCAAGGGCTTGGAAAAGCTGAACATGCATGGCCGTATTGTCGACATGATCTTCCCCGCGAAGAACATGGGTGACCCCCATCTCAATATCATCGACAACCGAAGGTAGGTGATAGAGAGGACGCCCATCGGCGCGAATCAGCACCGGATCGGACAGTTTCGCGGCATCAAATTTGACGGGGCCACGTACATGATCGGTCCAAGCAATCTCTCCTGGAGCCATTTTAAAGCGCCAATGGGGTTTACGGCCTTCGGCTTCGAATTTTGCTTTATCGTCATCGCTTAAAGACAGGGCGGCACGGTCATAAATAGGAGGACGCCCTTGTTGAAGCTGGACTTTGCGTTTTAAAGACAGCTCTTCTGGGGTTTCATAGCAAGGATAGAGGCGACCGCTGGCCTTGAGTTTTTCCGTCGCTTCGTCATAAAGCGCAAGGCGGTCTGACTGTTTAAATTCTTGGTCCGAGAGCAACCCAAGCCAGCAAAGATCGTCCCGGATGGCTTGTGCAAAGGCTTCTGTCGAGCGCTCATCATCCGTGTCATCAAGGCGGAGAATAAACTGTCCTCCAGCCGCTTTCGCAATCAGCCAATTGACCAGGGCCACCCGCGCATTCCCAACATGGAGCTTTCCAGTCGGGCTTGGGGCGAAACGAGTCACGGGAGGGCGCATGGACGCAGTATCAGACGGCATGAATTTTCCTTTGCCTCTGGCAGCCAAAGGGCTTGGCTTGCCCTTTGGAAACCTTTTCGTTTGTTTCCGTATAAAGGTGAAGGGGGTTTGGCAGACAGAGCTGGGTGCGCGCCTGTCTTGGGGAGAGGGCGCGCAAAAATATCACCCTTCTTTGAAGCTCGATAGTCGAGCTGGCTCTGTTTTGCAAGGAGAGTTTTTTTAGGGCCCAGGCGATTTAAAAAGACTGGGCCGCTTTCTCTGATTTTTGCTCTAAGACATCCTTAATTTCAATCACGCGATTTTGGCCCTGATTGGGGAAAGATTTTTTATAAGCGGGGTGAACATCCAAAGCGACACAATGGCGTGGCAAAATACAGGTCACACAACTGCCCTCACGGTCACTTGAGACCTCAAGCCAGCCCCCATGCAATTCGACAAACCGCCGGGCTAAAGTGAGGCCGATATTATTCTGTCCGGTCTCTTTATCCTCCTCTCCCATCGATTTCGGGTGGCGCGAGGATCTGGGGATAAAATCATGGGATGGGGAAGAGACACCAAAAGCGTGCATGTCTTGATCAGAGGGCACAGTCAAATCAGCAACGGCCTTTTCCAGGGCTCTTTCGACCTCATTGAGCGCTTCGGGATCGTCATCTTCTTCTAAATGGCGGAACAGCGGCAAAGGATCGGAAAATAACGCGGTTTGTTTCGGATTGTGCAACGCTGATCCAGCAAGAGATGTTGGGATAAGCTGCGTCTCTTCCCCTGATAATCTGCGCAAATCATTATCATGAAAGCCTGGCCCTGTATCGCGCACCGAAATGGCAATACAAGGAATATCCAGCCCTGAAACCGTTTGGAGCGGTGAGGAACAGGGTTGGTCTCGGTCTTTACAACGATAACTTTTCGCCTCTAAGGTCACTTTGCCCCCAGGCGGGGTATATTTCAAAGCATTGACCAACAGCTTGTAAAACGCTTGCTTGAGAAGACGATCATCCGCATCCATAGGGAGATTATCAGACGGGCATTCTAAAAGGACCTCAATTTCACCATGGCGGGCGCGTTCAGAACATAGGCTAACCAAAGATTGCAGCAAGTCATTAATATAGAACCGCTTGGGATGAATCTCCATTTGCCCCCCTTCAATGGTGGCCAGATCGAGAATATCCTTAATCATGCCTTCGAGCTTATTGGCAGAATCAAGAATTTTCCCCGCGCATTCATATTGTTCAGCGCTCAGGGTGCCGAACAGCTGATTGGCAAGCATATTGGCAAGCCCCACCAGTTGATTGAGAGGGGTGTGCAGCTCAACAGAAAGATTGGCAACAAATTCATTGCGCAGGCGATCAGCGCGTTGCAGTGCGTTATTGCGTTCTTGCAGATCTTTTTGCGCCTTAATGGAATCAGAGACGTCCAAGAAAGAGAACATCACCCCACCATCCGGCAAGGGGATACAGGCATAATCGATCACAGCACTATCAGACCGCTCAAACCGTCCCGTTTCCACCATGGGATCGGCCACGCGATTCACCGCCCAGTCTTTATAATCGGGCCAGTTGCTATTGCGGTCAAAGAAATGTTGGGTATTGGCAATGATGTCGGTGATATGAGGCTCGTGGGAGAGCATCATGGGGGTGAGTTTCCATAAATCACGATAAACGGGGTTATGGAATTTCAAACGACCATCAGAGCCAAAAACAGCAACCGCCTCATAAAGATGATTGATGGTTTCTTCGCGCACGGCGGCGAGCGTATTATACCGACGTTCTAAAGAAAGCTTATCGGTGACATTCTCATAGGTGAAAATCAGCCCGCCCAAAGGATGCGGCGCCATCCACATGCGCCATGTGCTGCCATCGGGTAAATGAAGAAGATCCTCTAAAGGCTCGATGATATTTGTGAATAATTTCGAGCGTGATTTCTTAAAAGCTGGGAAATCAGCATATTCTGGCAAGCGGCGACGTTCGCGCAGCATTTCCAGCATTTCGCTCATCAAGGGCTCATTCTTAAGCCATTTTGTTTCATCGGCTGTGGTCAGGCGCGCCATTTTCTGGAACGCAGAATTAAAGAACTTCAAACGCTTATCAGGGCCATAGATCTCAATGGGGGTGGTCAAATTTTCGAGAAGCTCATTATGGGCGGCCAAATGGCGGGAGAGTTCTTGTTGGCTGTTTTCTAAAGCGGTGAGATCGAAACCAAAACCAAGCTGTGCTGCGCGACCAAGGCCAGAGGCTTTTGCATCTGTCGCCATTGAAGCCGCGCGGGAAGAGACTTTCTGCTGTTTTGCTGTGTTTTGTAAGCTTTTTTTCGCTTTGAAGCTAAGATCTTGTTGGGTGGGCGCGAAAGGAAGCGTGGGCAAAGGCATTTCTGTAAAGTCATATAAATGGAACGCGCCCTCATGGGCCAGATGATGGCTCTCAGACAGGGGGCGTTCCAGAGTCCGCACCCGGCTGGCAAGGGGGCTGTCGAAAATTTCTTTGCCAACGACATCGCTGCTGGTGATATCGCTATAAAGTTTATTCCAATAGATCAAACGACCTTCCGCATCGCGCATCCAAATGGGCAAGGGAAGGTGATCCAGCAAACGGGCAAAACTGCGATTTTCCCCCGCTAAATGCTGAAGGTCCTCTTGAAGGCGCTCATTTGGTGCCGTGAAAGGGTCCCGTGAAAGGGTTAAAAGATACAAAGTTTGGCCAAGTTTTGGGGATGTTCTGATATGCGTTGCGGTTGCGCCATTATGGTCTAGCTGGGTGCAACGCCCTTGGAGATGCAGACGGTGCCCTGCGGAAACGGTTTGATCTTCTGGCCGTCGGGAGTCCGCTGTTAAGGCCTCAAGATCAAAAGAAAGATCAAAAGCCTGGCCTGTCGTCTGTAACTCTGTGAGAGCGGTGTCAAGCTGGGCCCGCTGTGGATCTGTCAGAATTTGATAGAGATGATGCAAGGGACGGACAGAATTGGCGGGGACTAAGTGACCAAATTGACAAGCGGATCTGAGGGGCAGCGCTGTGCCCGGATCGGGAAGCCTGTGGGCTGGGATTTTCAAAGCGGTTGGATCCAAGAAATCGCGCCAAAGAAACTGGCTGCGATCATTCTCATGGATGTGCTGTGGCGTGTCTTGGCCAGGGGGGAGTAAAAAACCTGTTTGGCTTTGCTCTAAAACCCAAGATAAGGCGTGCCGGTCCGCTTCAGCCTTTGCCAAATGCCGTCTTGTTGCCTGCAAATGACGCCATAAGCGCCAGCAAACCCCACCGCCCAAGAGCATAATGATCAAGGCGCTGACCAATAAGAGGCGATCCAGAAATCTTAAAGCATTGCCCTGATCATCGTAAGACTGCAATTCTTGTAAAGCGCCCTCTGGCAACCATCCTGGTGCGGCTAAAGCCAGTGTGCCACAGAAAAACACACACAGGCTTCCCACGAAAATTGCCGCGCCGAGGACGCCGAGCAACCATCGTTTCAAACCTGCTTTATCCAGTTGAAGAGCAAAAGGCGGGACGCCAGACATAAAAAGAGCACTCACAAAATGTTTTCAAAAAGCAAAATTAGAAAATCTTCACCTTTTCACGGTTCAGATGGGCAGGCATGCTTTAGGGCAGCGTTGGTAAGGATGAATCCTTCTTGCGACCAAAGGAGAGGGTCATCCCTTTGATCCGTTTTGCGGCAAAAACAAAAGCTTACAGTGTTTCCTTGACTTAAAGAATGAAGTAAAACGCATGCGATGATGAGATGCATCGGATCATGCTTCGCTTTTTCTGTTTCTGGGTCTTGCTGTCATTTGAGATCGACTTGGTGGGCATCTTTTCCAAAAAGATACGCATTATCATGGAACACTCTCTTGACATCTTAGGAGACGTAAGAGTGGGCATGCTGTTCTTGATGATAAGGGCCAGCCTTTCTGGAGCACCCAGAATGCCTGCTCATTTATAGTTAACAAAATGAAAGAAATTGGAAAGAAGTTTTTGCATCACAAGAGAAAAAAGCTGTAACATATTGTTACATAGGGATAATATTAAATAGAAACATGGCAATGGAGTCTCCATTTATGGGAAAAGGAGCGCCATGGCATGGAACGACTCAGCTCTTAGGCTTAGATATTGAAAGTAAAAAGAAAAATGAAAGAAAAGGGTATTTTTTTCTTGACCCTTTATATAGTGTATTCTTTTAAAAAAAACACAAGAGTCCTTATAGAGGCTTGGAAAACCGTCTTCTTAAAGCAAAGGACAAAGGGATGCGTGCCCCTTTGTCCTTTGCGATTATAGGCCTTTCATGGTGAAAGACCCTGTTCTTTTCAAGCGGCGGCTAGAGCAAAGCGCATGGTTAAAGTGAAGCCACTTTAACCAGCTTTGCTCTAAAGGCCTGACCCTCGGACAGTGTCCAAGAAGAGACCCAACTGACCTTGGAGGTCCGATGATTGTGTTGACAGCTGTGAAGAGGCGTGTTGGACGGCGAGGGAAGAATTCTTAGTCTCCCCAACAATATGCTGGACTTGGCTGATATATTCGGAAACACGTTGGGTGCCGTCAGCCGTTTCATTGACATTCCGCGCAATTTCTCCCGTTGCCGCATTTTGCTCTTCGACCGCAGCTGAAATGACGGCTGTGATCTCGTCAATACGCAAAATAATGCCAGAGATGGAGCTAATGGCAGAGACGGCTGTCCGGGTTTCCGTCTGGATTGTTGAGATTTGTTGGCTGATTTCCTCTGTTGCTTTGGCGGTTTTCTGGGCCAGTGTTTTGACTTCACCGGCAACAACCGCAAAACCTTTCCCAGCATCTCCGGCCCGCGCGGCTTCGATGGTGGCATTCAAAGCCAGGAGATTGGTTTGGTCTGCAATACCAGAAATAAGTTCAGAAACTTCCCCAATGCGGTCTGTGGCTTCTGACAGTGATTTCACGAGACCATCGGTGCGCTGCGATTCATCGGATGCCTGGCGGACGATCTTAGAGGCTTCTTGGAGCCGGCCACTAATCTCCCGAATAGAAGCACTCAGTTCATCGGTGGCCGAAGAAACAGCCTGGGAGTTGGCAGCGGCTTCTTCGGCGATATCGGCGACCTCCGAAGATTGCGCCGAGGCATCATTGGCCAAATTTGTCATATGCTGGGCCGTTTCTGTCATTTTGTCAGCGGCCTCGGACACATCGACAACCACAGCACCAACGGCTTTCTCGAAATCATCAGCCATTTGCAAACGGGCACGTTTTCGTTCTGCCGCAGCCTTTTTGTTGGCCTCAAGGCGTTCTTCCTCCAGGGCTTTCATATGGATGGCGTTGTCCCGGTATGTCACTAAGGCCCGGTTGATCTCACCCACTTCATCAAGGCGGTCACAATTTGGAATCTCAGCATCCAGCTGGCCTTCGCCGAATTTATGGATGCATTTGACTGTTTGTGTCAAAGGTTGGCGAATCATCCGGTTTCCGACGAAGAGTAAAGTGACCGAAAGAAGAACAATAAGAACGCAGCCTAGAATAAGGCCCCATTGGATTACCTGCTCTGCTTTTTGATTGATGATGGAAACAGGAATATTAACGACTAGGGACCATTTTGCACCAGACTCTTGAATGGTGACAGGGATGTAAAGACGATAAACCTCTTCACCATGGTGCTTTGAAAAAGCAGTATAGGCGGTTTCTTGACCAGCGGCAATGGCTTGGAGAACAGTGTCTTGGTGCTGTGATTCTTCAGAATTACGGTTTGCAGACCAGTGTTTCCCAATGAAAGACATGTCAGAGTGATTGATCCAAATCGCTTTTTGGGAGAGAAGATAAACAGACCCAACCCCAAAAGGCTGAACAGATCGGAGGCGTTCTGCAAGCAATGTCAGCATAATATCATTGCCAGCGGCACCAATCACAGTACCTTTTTTACGTAAAGGGGATGAAAAGCTTATCCCTGTCGCTGTTTCTCCATTCTCAAGGACCCATGTGAAAGGCTCTGTGACGTAGGTTTGGCCGCTATCGACAGCCCCCCAATACCAAAGCGTGTCATCATTGCGTTGGTCAATGCTTGAACAGGCTTCTGCTTTATAGCCGTCTTGAACAGGAAAAAAGTAAGGGCGCCAGGAGCCATCTTCTCTATAAGTTGCATTTTTATTTGAAAATTCTTGGTTGCGGCCATCTAAAGCATCGCTTGCAATGATTCCCCAGCTTCCATTGAGATCTTTGTTGCTTAAAAGGGTGCCTTCGACGATGGATGTCATCGCCTCTCGATCAATATTGGGACGATCAATCAGAGCATTTAAAGAAGAGGCCAGCTGTTCAGCCGCTTTGATATTCATTTTAATTTCTGATTGAATCTTTTCTTTTTCTTTTAAGCCGACTTGATGGGCGATCGCTATCATATCATCGCGAACCATTTGAGAAATATAGTATGTTGCGCCTCCAATCGTCCCCGTAAGGAGAAATACAAGCATCGCCACTAAGACAATCACAAGTTTTGTGCTGATGGTAAGCTTTGATAACATGATGTTGACCTGCAATAACAGAAATAGACGGCCATTGGGTCTTTGCCGAGGCGCGCCATAAGGATGTGAAGGGCAGAATGAGACTTTTGCCGCAAATCGGAAGAGTGTTGCCAGTCCCTTGTTTTATAGCATTTTGCTTTTCGTTTGGATCAGGAGAAATGCACCTTATCTTTATTTTTGCCGCAAGACGGACCAAAAGATAGGAGACCGCCATGCCTTTATAGGATGTTGCATGCCGGAAGAATATGTCTTTGTGATGGCAGTTTTATGACTGTATTATGCCTTTGTTGATATACAAAGAGTATGAAACTTTAGAACCGCTATCGTCGCAGATGATCCCTCTTAAGGATAATATTGATTTATAGGCTAAAATTTATCCCGCAGTGCAAAAAAACACCACATCTTTATAAAATATGAATTTTCTCAGAAATGATCTTTTAAGCTTCCAGGTCCCAGCCACTCCATTCGGATATTGGCAATCACTCTGGGGTTGAAACATTGGGCGATTCGGTCTTGGGCCGCAGCCATCACGGTCGGATCTGTACTGCGTAATGTCGGTCCTCCTGCGGATTGGCTGGCAGGGGGATTTTGCGACGCAAGGTCTTGGGGGGAAGAGGAAAGAGACACAGTGTCCGTCTGATCTTTTTCTTTGATCTCAGCGGTCCAGCGGGCGAACCAGCTCGTGGTCCGTAGCCAGGTTAAACGCCGCATGGGCAAAAGCCAGGGCCTGATCTGCTGGGCGAGGTCACCAGCCCCAAGATTGCGCAAAGCGTTGAGATAATGGCGATAGAACGCACCGATTTCTTCGACGGTTAGGGCCTTGCCGATTTCGGGATCCCATGTTGTTGAGGTGAAAAGGCTGGCATGGGCGATATCCACCGCAGGCGCGCCATAAAGGGTTTTTTCGAGATCAACGGCGATGGCCGCGCCTTGGGCTGTGATGAGAAAATTACCAGGATGTGTATCTGTGAGAACCAGGGTTTGCGGCTGTTTTATTTGGGTGTCTTGGACTTTGGCCAGAAAATTTCGCGCCCAAGTCATTTCTTTCATCACTTGCTCACGCGCCATTGCGGGCATGCCAGAAGGCTCGACGAATTTGATATGCCGTTCAATCAGGCGCAAAAGTTCCTCAACGGGATCTTGGTGATCGGCGAGGGGCGCGCGCGCGTCTTCTGGGGGCATGGGCAGAGCATGAACAGCGGCCAAACAATTGGCCAGCGCGGGCATATCCTGGGGCAGGGAGGGACGGCGGCCAATGATTTCTTCGACAATGAAAGCGCCAAAGGGCAAAGTTTCTGACAAGGGCAGCGTTCCCATCAGCTGTGGGGTGCGGCCACTGGCGACACAGCGTTCAAAGCCCGTGCTTTGATAGATAAAATTAGCCTCGGCATCATCGCCAAATTGCCCAAAGCGTGGCACACGCAAAAGAGCCCCCCGGCCTTTTATCCGGATGTGATCATGGGCAAGCCCTTTCGTTTCCAGGGCTTCTAAAGCATCTGGGGGCGTTTCTTCCCACCCAGGAACAGAAATAAGAGCGCTGTGGAGTGCTTCTAAATTTTGGAAAATCGCCATGGTGGCCGTCCGGTGCGCAAGTCGATTTGCAGGTTTGGGGGGGCCTGATTTTCGGTCCCGGAAAAAAGCAAGAGCCGAGGAAAGACGTTGACCTTGTAAGCGCTTTGAGACGCGTTTTTTTCTGACCAATTTTGTGCGGTTGCGTTTCATGGCATTAGGCTTATCCGATCTTTAAGGCGAAAGACAAGCCTTCTTCTGTCTTGGTTTTACTTTTACTGCAAAGCGCGGTTTATTAGTGTCACCAAATCTTTGCCTTTTGTGACGCAGAGTCGAAGACTCTGTCGATTGGTATGCGTGATCGGAGAGGCTTTATGACAGGACAGGACCAACAGACGGCAAGACAGCCTTGCCCAAAGTCTTTTCAGCCGCAAAATATTGCGTGTCGCCTGTCGATCATCATTCCCTGTTTAAATGCAGGATCAACCCTGTCTGGTTGTCTCGAGGCCGTGAAAGCGGATTGGGCGGCCTTGCAAGAGCAAGCGGCTCTGGTGCCAGAGGCACGAGGAGGTTTAGTGCCAGAGGCACAGGGCGGACAGGAGACAGGGGATAAGCCTCTGAGAGTGCCAGACTTGGCGCTGTATGTGGTGGATGGCGGTTCAGAAGACGACACCCAAGCGGTGGCCTTGCAGCATGGCGTACCTTTCATACAAAGCCAACGTGGTCGTGGCACGCAACTCCGCCAAGGCGCCATTGTTGCGCAAGCGTCTCTCGAAAATCAAAACGATGTCGAAACATTTGAAAAACAGGCACATTGGTTGCTTTTTTTGCATGCAGATACCCGATTGGCAGCAGGATGGGCGCAAGCGGTTTGTGCGTTCATGACGCAACCGGAATATCAAGATCGGTTTGCGGCCTTCCAATTCAAACTTGCCGATAGTACGAAACCACCAGCGCCAACAGACTTTCGCGCGGCATCGGCCCGGCGGTTGGAAAAGATCGTTGCCTGGCGGTGTCGTTATTTGGGTTTGCCTTATGGGGATCAAGGGTTATTGATCTCTGCATCTCTCTATCAAAAAGCAGGCGGCTATGAGGATAGTCCTTTGATGGAGGATGTTGCTCTCATACGCAGCCTTTGGCGGTTGGGGAAAAAATGGAATCTCACCTTGTTTTCTGTTCCTGCTTATACATCGGATGTGAAATATCGTCGGGGCTATCATCGGCGCTCTTTCCGCAATATACTCTGTTTAGCCCTTTGGTTTTGTGGGGTTTCCCCAAGGCGCATCGCGAAACTCTATTCTTAGTCACAGTTTTTGGTATTATATCGCTCTCGGAATGAAAAAAAATCACTTTAGAAGCCGTCACTTGATTCTCTTTGCCAAAGCACCGCGACTGGGGCGGGTGAAAACGCGTTTGGCAAAAGATATCGGCGTTCTTTCCGCGCGGCGCTTCTATTGCCAAGAAACCGCCTCTTGCCTCCAACGGCTGCAGCCAGGGAAGCAAAGGGGGGGACAAGGGGCCGGTGGTCGGTGGAAGGGCGCGCTCTTTTTAGCGTCCCCACACCCAAAGAGGCTTAGGAATGTTTGGCCCCTATCATCGCGCTGGGCGATCAAGCGGCAAAAGGGCCAAGATCTTGGTGAGAGAATGGTGCGGGCTTTAGCAGGAGCACCGCCGGGCCCCGTGGTGCTGGTGGGCACAGACATTCCAGCCATGGACGTCACCCATATCCAAAAGGCTTTTGCGGCTTTGGAACAGGGGGCCAGTTGGGTGTTTGGTCCTGCAGAGGATGGCGGCTTCTGGCTGATTGGCGCCCGGCGGGTGATGGGCAAAGGGCGGTATCGCAGTCTTTCGCCAAGGCTGTTTCGCTCTTTGCCATGGTCGACAGAGCAGGTTTTGGCGCTGACAACAGACAGGCTGCAACAAAAAGGAGAAAAAATTATGCTCCTGACCTGTTTAGCGGATATTGATGATGGGCAAGATTTCGAACGGTTTCGCACAACGCTGACAAGGCTATCGGGCGATGCCACATTTTCAAAAGCTTTTTGAGAGACTTTTTCTCGAAAAAGTCGTCTGATTTCGCGCAAGCGAAAATTTGATTATGATAAGAGGCCGTGATGCCCCCATCTTCGGTGTACACCCTTCCCGCTGGCCTTCCTTTCCTGGACTGTCTCGCCCATTATGTTTTGCGGGAAAGCCAGGGCGCGCCGGAGCGTTTAAGCGATATGCTGCTGCTCTTGCCCACGCGGCGGGCTTGTGTGGCGTTACGGGATATTTTCTTGCGTCTGAGTGAGGGAACCCCGTTGCTCTTGCCAGAGATCCGCCCTCTTGGGGATGGGGATTCGGAAGATCTGGCTTTTCGCCTGATGGGGTTTGGAGACCAAGACACCCAAGCGATCATGGACACTTTACTACAACGCCCGGCAATTCAGCCTTTAGATCGGTTGATGCTGCTGACGCTGTTGGTCAAAAAAGCAGCCCCAGAACGGCGTTTTGATCAGGCCGCCCTTTTGGCGAAAGAATTGGCCCAGCTTTTGGATGCGGTTCAAACAGAGGGTTTGTCCTTTGAGGCTCTTGACACGCTGGTCCCGGAAAATTTGGCCCATCATTGGCAGATGAGCCTGTCTTTTCTGAAGATTTTGTCGGATTTTTGGCCGCAAATTTTGCAAGATTATGAGGTGCAAGATCCTGTGGCGCGCCGCAATGCGCTTTTGGCCCTACAAAGCAAGATTTGGCGGCAAACACCGCCGAAAGGTCTTGTGATTGCAGCGGGAGCGACGGGATCGATTCCAGCCATTGCCGATATGTTGCAAACCATTGCGGGTTTGCCCCAGGGCCTGGTGTTGTTGTCGGGTTTCGATCGCGATGCAGCGCCTGCACATCAAGAGGCGATCCGGGCGGAACCTTCGCATCCGCAATACACGCTGTACCATCTTTTGGACCGCTTCTCTTTGAAGCCGGAGGAGATTGCGGATTGGCCGGGCCTCTCCGCTTGGCGGGAGGCAACGGCGGACCATGTGACTTTAGAAGCTTTGGCAAAGGCGCGCGGCCATTTGATCCGCGACGTCATGTGCCCTGCGGAAGAAAGCCATCGTTGGAGCCGCCTGTCTCGTAAAAGCGTTGAAAGGGTTTCTGCGCCCGTAGAAATGCCGCCCAAAGAAACGTCCCCGCTTGACCCAGTTGCTTCAGAGGTCTTGGCCGATTTAGATCTCTTGGAATGTCCTGGCCAGCGTGAGGAAGCGGCTTGTATCGCGCTTTTGCTCCGTGAAACCCTTGAGAGTCCTGGTCGCACGGCGGCTGTGATCACACCAGACCGTATCTTGGCCCGCCGCATTGCCGCTTTTCTCCAGCGTTGGCATGTGGAGATTGACGATAGTGCGGGGCGACCATTACGGGAAACGCCCCCCGCTGTGTTTTTGCGCTTAACCGCCGCAGTCATGGCCGAGGCTTTGGCGCCTGTGCCGCTTTTGGCGGTGCTGAAACATCCGATGGCGGTGTCTTTGCCACCCGTTATGGTCGCGCGCGCAGATGCGCAGGGTAATGTTGACGCGGTTGAGAGAGACACCCCAGCCGTCATGGGGGACACAGACGTCCCGGTGGAGGCATCAACAGCCCCGACCCCAGGGCAATTTCGCCGCTTGGTCCGGTTGCTGGAAAGGCATCTCTTGCGCGGACCACGACCGGCACCGGGGCTCTCGGGATTACGCCAAGCTCTGGCTGCCGCGCAAAAACGGGCGGAAGCCTATCAAGAGGAAAAGGGCGAGGAGGCCGCCCGGTCTTGGCTCAAAGACCTGAAAGCACTGGCCCAATGGTTGGAGGGGTTCGCGCTTCTCTCAGAGCCCTTTGCCGCTCTCATGGCCCAGCCAGAGCGCCGGCCCTTTGCAGACTTTCTCGATACCCATCTCCAATTTGCCGAGGGCCTGTCCAACCAAGGAAAGGCCTTATGGACGCGTGAAGATGGGGAAGCCTGTCGTAATTTCATTGCCGAACTGAGGGAAGCAGCGGGGAAAATCGGCCAAATCCCGGCAAGAGACTATCCAGGCCTTTTGGAAGCCCTCCTGCAAGGCGAGAATGTCCGACCGCGCTATAAACGCCATCCGCGCCTCTCAATTTTAGGGCCCATGGAAGCCCGGTTGGGACAAGCGGATCTCCTCATTCTTGCGGGTTTAAATGAAGATGTTTGGCCAGCAGCGCCGCAGCCCGATCCGTGGATGTCGCGGCCGATGCGGCAACAATTTGGCCTGCCCTCGCCCGAACGCATGATCGGTTTGGCCGCCCATGATTTTGCCACTTTTCTTGCGGCGCCAAAGGTGGTCCTGACCCGGGCGACACGGCAAAATGGCACGCCAACAGTGCCCTCGCGGTGGCTTTTGCGCTTGAATACCGTTTTGTCTGCCATGGGGCAGAAAGCGCAGATCCGCAAAAAAGACTATTATCACCATTGGCAAGAACAGCTGAATCATGCCTTGCCGCCGATAGTGACGCCACAAGAGTCTTTCACAGCGTTCCCAGGCCCGCCCCAGCCTTGCCCGCCCATAACGAGTCGCCCTCGGAAATTGTCGGTTACGCAGATCGAAAATTGGTTGCGTGATCCTTATGGGCTTTATGCGCGTTTGATTTTAGGCCTCTCCCGGTTAGAGCCCTTGGATGCGGATCCTGGCGCCGCAGAGCGAGGGACGATTATCCATGGCATTTTAGAAGCGTTTGTCCGACGCTATCCACGAGACATCCCCCCCAATGCCCAAGACGAACTTCTCGCGATCGGTCGAGAGGCCTTTGCCGATGTTTTAGATCGGCCAGGGGTGTGGGCCTTCTGGTGGCCACGATTTGAAACCATGGCCGCTTGGGTGATTGAACAGGAAAGCCTGCGCCGGACCCTCCTCAAAACCAGTCTCCCGGAAACGCCTGGCCGCTTAGAGCTGATGGTGAATGGACAGCCTTTTATTGTCACAGCCAAGGCCGACCGGATTGATATCGGGCAAAATGGCCAGATTTCGATTTTAGATTACAAGACAACCGTCCTGCCCTCGGCCAAAGCGGTGATGTCGGGCATTTCACCACAATTGCCCTTAGAAGCGGCGATTGCCTTAGAAGGCGGCTTTTCCGGGGTTGCGAAACCAAAAGAAGGCGGCGTCCCCCCAGCAGAAGGACCGCTGGGAGATTTGCTCTATTGGCGTTTGAAGGGGGGGGTGCCCGCTGGGGAAGAGCGCAAAGCCAATAAGATCAAGGAGAGTCTCAGCTTGGCGCGGGAGAGCCTTGAAGGGCTTTGTTCCCTGATCCGGCAATTTGACGATGAGACCATGCCCTATATGCCCGTGCCGCGTTTGGCCTATGCGCCGCGCTATAATGATTATGCGCATTTGGCACGGATTATGGAATGGGCCTTTGCGACGGGGGAGGATTTATGACCGAGCCATCTTCGAAAGCGCTGTCCCCAAAGAGCGCCTCGGTTCCAAGCCCCATTGAAGAGGCGAGCATAGCGCAATTGCAGGCGAGCCATCCCCATGTCTCGGCCTGGGTGTCAGCCTCGGCAGGCAGCGGCAAGACCAAAGTGCTCACCGATCGCGTTTTGCGGCTGATGCTGGCGGGGGCGCGGCCAGATCGTATCTTATGTTTGACGTTTACCAAGGCCGCTGCGGCTGAAATGTCGAACCGCCTGTCCGATAAACTCAGCCGGTGGGCGACTTGTCCTTTGGAGATTCTGGCGCAAGAGCTGACCGCGCTCTCTGGTGTTGCGCCGGACGACCTTGTGATGCGCCGGGGGCGCCAGCTTTTTGCCCGCATGTTGGACGCGCCGGGGGGGATGAAAATCCAAACCTTGCATAGCTTTTGCCAGTCTTTGCTCCGACGTTTTCCCTTGGAAGCCGGGGTGGCGCCGCATTTTGAAGTCACCGACGAGCGCAGTGCCCGTGAAAATCTCGCCAGTGCGAAAGAAGCGCTTTTATCCCGCGCACGGCTGGGGGAGCATTTCGCAGAAGGGGTGACACCTGCCCATCAAGAGGATCTTGACATCCTAAAATTAGCGCAGGCCTTGAAAAAAGCGACCCAGCATCTCCATGAGGAGGGCTTTGATGCGGTTTTGGCGCAATTGATCAAAGAAAGGGGGCGTTTGGGCCAATTAACCAAGGGGGTGCCGCTTTATGATGATCGCGGCCAGGTGTCGGAAGACGCTTTTGAAACCATTGCCCAAGCGATTTACCGCCATCTTGATCTTGAACCGGGGCAAACGGCGGACCAAATTTGTGCCCGCGCCTGTCAAGATGAAATCTGTGGTGCGGAAACCCTGCGAGAGGCTGCACGTCTTTTGTGCCAAAGTTCAACGAATGATAAGAAAAAAGGAATTGTTCTTGCGGAATGGCTAAGCCTGGCGGCGGCCGAGCGTGTGGCGCAATTTAACCTCCTGCTCTCGGCTTTTTTCAAAGAAAAGGGTGTGGGGGAGCCTTATAAGGATGCGGCGACAAAAGCGCTTTTGACCAAACATCCTGATCTGAAAGTGATTCTGGAACAGGCGCGGGATTGGCTGGGAGATCTGCGCCATAAAATCAATGCCGCAGCCCTGGCAGAGGCCAGCTTGGCTTTGGTGCGTCTCGGTCTGGCCCAGGGCGCGCGTTATAGCCAGAGCAAATCCAGCCGCGCCTTACTGGATTATGATGATCTTATTCTTTTGGCACGGGCGCTTCTCTCCGTTGAGGGCGGGGAAAGCTGGGTGAATTTCAAACTCGATGGCGGCATTGAACATGTTTTGATTGATGAGGCCCAAGACACCAACCCGGAACAATGGGATCTCGTCGAAAAGCTGACAGCGTCCTTTTTTGTCGGCACGGGGGCTCTTGAAGAGCGCGCGGTCGCAGGGCAGAAAGGACCGCTGGGGGCGATCGCCCCGCCGCCACGCTCTATTTTTGCCGTTGGCGATGCGAAACAATCGATCTATAGCTTTCAACGCGCGGACCCAGAAGGGTTTTCGCGCATGCGCACCTATTTTGGCACCCATATCCAAGAGGCGCTGGGCGGTTGGCGCAATGTGCCGCTACGGGTGTCTTTTCGCTCGGCCCCGCCGGTTTTGGCCTTGGTGGATGCGGTTTTTAGCACGCCAGACCTGCAAAAAGGCTTAGGAGAGCCGGATATTCTCCATAGCCCCGCCCGCGCCCAGGCCCCAGGCGTGATTGAGCTTTGGCCGCCCTTGGTGCCACAAAAGACCGAAGAGGAAGACAGTGTTTGGATTTTGCCCAAAGAACGCCAAGACGTCTTAGACCCATACCGGCGTTTGGCTTTTTTCTTGGCCAAGCAAATTCGTCAATGGCTCAAACAGGGGCTGTGGATTGAAGATCGCAAAGCATCCCGAAAGTCGGGGATGTCTCTACCTCTAAGGCGGCTTCAGGCGAAAGATGTGTTGGTTTTGGTAAGACAACGTAAAGAATTCGTCCATGCTTTTGTGCGGGCGTGTAAAGCCTTAGACGTGCCGGTGGCCGGTGTCGATCGTATGATCTTAACCGATCAGTTGGCGGTGATGGATGTCTTGGCTTTGTGTCGGTTTTTGCTCTTGCCAGAAGATGATCTGACCTTGGCGACGGTGTTAAAAGGCCCGCTTTTGGGATTGTCCGAAGAAGATGTGTTTGCCCTTGCCTATCAGCGCCGCGCGAGCCTCTGGAGCCGCCTGCAAGATTGGGTGAAAAACGGCCAGGCATCGCAAGACTTTGTCCAGGCCCATAATCGGCTTGCTGTCTGGCTTGAGAAATCTGATTTCCTCCGGCCCTATGAAGTGCTGGAAGATATCTTGACCCGCGACCATGGCCGCGCCCGGCTTGTGGCTCGGCTGGGGGAAGAGGCCCAAGATCCCCTGGATGAGCTTTTGGCCTTGGCGTTGCATTATGAGCAAAGCCACCCGCCGTCTTTACAAGGTTTTCTCCATTGGCTCGATGAAGGCGAAGCGGAGACAAAACGCGATCTTGAGCAAACAGAACGCGATGAAGTGCGCATCATGACCGTGCATGGGGCGAAAGGCTTGCAGGCGCCGGTGGTCATCCTTCCCGATACCCTGTCAACGCCGCGGGATCATCAGACGCTCTTTTGGGCGCAAGCACCGGGAGAGAAAGACACGCTCGGGGTTGTGCCCCTGTGGAGCCCCCGCAAAGCCATGGATGACACCCATCTTGCGGCCCTCCGTGATGCGCAAAAACAAGCGCAAATGGCCGAATATCAAAGATTGCTCTATGTGGCAATGACCCGGGCAGAAGACCGTCTTTATATCGCAGGCTATCAGGGCAGCCAAACCCCTGCAGCGGGCAATTGGTATGAGGTCATCCAAGATGGCTTTGCCAGGCTCGCGGCCAGTGATTGTGCGGAACGTTTGGGGGGGCGGTTCGAAACAGAGGATCTTGAAGCCCATCTCAAAACCCTCTTCCGTGATCCCAGCGCTTTGGCCTGGTCGGGGGCGATCCAGCGTTTTACAACCATGCCCCTGTCACAGCCCCAAGAGGAAACGGCGGACAGCCCGTCGATACAGCCTGCTGGTGGGGGGTACCCCCTGCCCCAATGGCTTTTCCAAGATCCCGCTGCGGAACAGATCCCGAGCCGACCTCTCGCGCCGTCGATTTTAGAACCGGATGACGCGCCGCTGCTCTCGCCGTTACAAAAGGCCGAAGATTATCGTTTTAAAAGAGGGCTATTGATCCATAAATTGCTAGAAAATCTTCCAGATCTGCCACCAGAACAGTGGGAGCAGGCCGGACATCGCTATTTGAAAATCGCCGACCCAACCCTTCTGCCCGCATGGCAAGAGCAGCTTTTGGCCGAATGCCTCCGCTTACTCCAGGACCCGCAATTCGCCCCGGTCTTCGGCCCTGGAAGCCGCGCTGAAGTCTCGATCACCGGCATTGTCCAAGGCAAAGAGGCACCGGTAACGGTCTCTGGGCAAATTGATCGGCTTTGCGTGACCGAGGATCAGGTCTTGGTGGTGGATTATAAAACCAATCGCCCGCCCCCAGCCTCCCACGAGCATGTTCCTCTGCTCTATCGCCGTCAAATGGCACTGTATGGGGCACTTTTGCGCGCGATTTATCCCACACGCCGTGTTAAATGCGCTCTTCTCTGGACTGATACGGCCCATTTGATGCTTTTGCCGGACAAAAGTCTCCAAGATCTCTTTTAAAAGAGGGCGTATCTGAGCATATGTCCCTTGACCGATTCAGACTTTGTATTTTTGCATATCTGCTTTGCTCTGGAAAATACAGGAAAAGCACCCTAAATCTCAAATCAAAAGCAGATCGTCTCAAATGTCCTCAGAGGATATCCATTGGTCCATACTCTCTTTTGGTCTATGGTGCAAGCGAGAGACTCTGCTCTGGAGTATTTCACTGTTATCTTGACACAGAAGAAATGCACCCTGTCTTTGTTTTGCCGCAAAACCCATGGTTAAGGGGATTCCCATGTTAACCAGCTTTGCTCTCAAGCATGGGACATATATTTTTGCTTTTTAAGAGGATGATGATGAGCGAACCCGCAAAAGTAACCGATGCCAGCTTCGAAAATGATGTTCTCCAGGCCGCGACCCCTGTTCTGGTCGATTTTTGGGCGGAATGGTGCGGACCTTGTAAAATGATTGCGCCAGTTCTCGATGAGCTCTCGGACGTCATGGCGGGCAGGGTCACCGTGGCGAAGATTAATATTGACGAAAACCCCCAAATCCCCATGAAATATGGCGTAAGGGGCATTCCCACTTTGATGTTGTTCCAAAATGGCCAAGTGTTGGCGACAAAAGTGGGGGCTTTACAGCGTAGCGCTCTTTTTGAATGGGTGGAAAGTACACTGAATTAAAGAGGATCGGGCACGATCCTTCTTAAGGACACAGGGCCAGGCCATAGAATATGGCCTGGTTTTTGGCCTCTGGTGACCAAGGCGGTCCCTTTGGAAAGCCTTGATGTCAGCTGAAAGGGACTCAAAAAGAGAAATAACCCTTTTGAGACCATCAAATTTACGCTATGTGAAAGGCTTCATCCTTTTTTGCTTTTATCAGGAGTTTGTCCTGTGCCTGCTATGCCAAAAGTTCGGACTGTAAAACACACGGCAAAGCTCTTGCTCTGCGCAGCTTTGCTCTATGGCCTCGGGCAAGGAGCAAATGCTCTCACGGGGACCCTGGCGCCTGCCTTTGCGGCGAATGCGGCTTTGGCCAAAGGCAAACAGGCCTTTGCGCAAAAAAATTATGGGGCCGCTTTAAGCGCCCTGTCCGGAGAAGCCGCCAAAGGCAATACGGAAGCCCAGAGGCTCCTAGGGCAGATGTTTCGTGATGGTCTTGGGGTGCCAAAAGATCCGGTCACAGCCTATTTCTGGTATAGCCGTGCCGCCAAATCAGATGCCAAAGCCACCAAGCCCCTAAAAGCCTTAGCTGATTCTCTCAGCCAAGAGCAAATCGCCTTAGTCGAAAAGCGTTTGGCCGATTATGAGAAAGCCGCTGGAAAAAAGGCACCACCGCCTAAAAAAACGGCAGCTCAAGATCCAAAAACCATGTCTCAGAGTGCAAAAACTAAAAAAACAGCCTCCACACAAGATAAGCCCGATAACGCTAAAACCGCCCAAGCTGAAAAAAAACCGGCAGTACAAAACACAACAGCAAAATGGTTTGTTGCGTCCTACCCCCTGCCAGTGCGTGCGCAACCCTCTGGCGGCGCAAAAAGGGTCGATCTTTTGAATGTCGGTAAAAGCATTCTTGTCCTAGGACCTGCGCCGAAAAATAAAAAATGGGTCCAGGGCATTACCCAAAATGGTAAGCAAGGCTTTGCGCTTAAAAAGAAAATGGTCCCCCTCGACAGCAGCTTGGGGCGCCTTGTGCTCAGGCGCACGAAGCAAAATTCAGCCTCTGTTCTTGCAGCGCGGAATAAGCAAACAGCCGCTCTCCTCTCAGGGGCCGGGGCCACAGGAGCATCCCCTGGAACAGGAAAAGACGGGTCTGAAACAGATCAAACAGAAACACGCATAAGCTTTGACCTGGCACAATTGGCGGGCCATTGGTCCGACAATTGCCGGGCCTATAAAATGCATTTTGAACCGCTGAGCGAAAATCGCTTTCGAATCAACCCAAGTCGCTATCCGCGGCCCCATATTGTCCAGGCACAAATGGACTCAGGGAATCTTCTGATCTCTGGAGACATTGATGATATTCGCTATCAGCGCCGCTATAAAATCATCAATCCGAACCGGTTACGCCTCATCGCAAGTCAGTATGAACGGTTTGGCCGTCCTCTTTCGGATTTGAAACATACCACGCGCTATGATCGTTGTGCTCTCCCGCAAGAGACGGCCTCACCATAATGGCGCAACCGCCTGGCGTCCCTGGCTCTGTACAGACCCAACCGGCAACAGCAAATTTTCTTGCGGCCCCAGCCCGTCTTTGGATACCGCAAAGCTTGTTTTTGGCGGTGGGCAGTCGGCATACACTCTGGCTGTGGCCCGATGGCGAGCCTGAAGACCTCTCTTTTGAGGAGGCCACCAAACGGTTGCGCAAGCTCCATCGCCGCCCGCAACAGCCCGGCGCACCGAAACCGCAAAGAGTCACACCAGATCGCCGCCCACCCATTCTATGCCATGGAGCGGCGCTTGCGCGGCGGTTTGGGCTAGAGCGGTTCCCGGCGTTTGATCTGCTTGAGCTTTTTGCCTTTGTCTATCCAGCCCAGTTCTGCTTGCCCACGGTTGGCGGCTTGGCCGAGGCCGTAGGGTTAACCCTGGGTGATCCCCGTGATCTTGCCCGCCAAGCCGATTTAATGCACCGCGCCACACGGATCTTACTGCGTGCTTTAGATCCAGCCCATATTGGCGCGCCCGGCAACAGCCATCGTGACAAAAAAGAGTGGATGCGTGCGGTTGGCATGGCCTGGTCTCTCCATAAAGCAGGATGGGCCTGGGGGCCCACGGTACTGGCCGCCCTCGGGGTCCCAGATCAAGCGCCGCCGCCGAATCAAAGTCAATTGATGCAGGCGCTCTCGGTGTGGACGCGCTTGCCAGAATGGGCCGAGGAAATGCCGCCAGCCCCCCCTGGCACCCAGCCCATTGCCCCGGAAGAAGCCCAAGCCCGCCTCGCCGATCTTCTTGGGCCTGGGGCTGAACAAAGAGACGCCCAAGCGGCTTATAGTGCGGTGCTTTCCCATGCTTTTTTACCGAAAGATCACCCAGATCAACCGCATATTGTGCTGGCCGAGGCCGGCACAGGTGTCGGAAAGACATTGGGCTATATCGCTCCGGCAAGCGTTTGGGCCGAGCGCAATAGCGGCGCTGTTTGGATCAGCACCTTTACCCGTAATCTACAGCATCAAATTGATGGTGAGCTGGATCGGCTCTATCCGGATCCAGAGGTGAAACGGCGCAAGGTGGTTTTGCGCAAAGGACGGGAGAATTATCTCTGCTTGTTGAATCTTGAAGAGGCGGTCACCGCGACCCTCGGTCAACTTACCGGCCTCGCCCAACCCGAAACGATTGCCACAGGCCTTATGGTGCGCTGGACCGAGAGAACCGGCGATGGCGCTTTAACAGGAGGCGACTTTCCAGGCTGGTTGGCCGATGTGCTCGGCCGCGCCCGCAGTGTCAATCTGGCCGATCGCCGGGGCGAATGTATTTTTTCTGCCTGTCCCCATTATCATTGCTGTTTTGTTGAGCGGAGCGTACGTCGCGCGCGTCGGGCGGATATTGTCGTCGCAAACCATGCTTTGGTGATGATCCAAGCGGCCCTCGGCGGGGCTGGCGGTGGGGAGGCCATGTCCAGCGAACGGTTTTTGCCAACACGCTATGTTTTTGATGAAGGCCATCATCTTTTCACCGCGGCCGATAGTGCATTTTCCATGCATTTGGACGGGGTGGAGACCGCAGAGTTACGGCGGTGGCTGCTTGGCGCGGAGACCGGACGCCAAAGCCGGGCACGCGGTCTGCGTCGTCGATTAGAAGATCTGATCTCTGGCCATGAAGAGGCAGAGCAGGCTTTGGACCGTGCTTTACGCGCGGCCCGCTGTTTGCCCTCGGAAGGGTGGCTGCAAAGAGTGGCAGGCACAGCGCAAATGGCGGCCCTCCAAGCGCCTCTGTCGGCTGAAAGCATGCAAGGGGGAAATGATGCCGTTGTCCAGTCTCCATCCTCCTCTTCAATCGGCGCAGATCTAAAGCCCTATAAGGACCCAAGCCTTTGGGCGACAGAGACATTTTTGGCGCTTGTGCGGCAACAAAGCTATGCTCGGTCGCCGGATAGAGACAATCCCTATAGCTTGGAAACAGAAATCGATCCCGTGATTGAAGGGCTCATCGATGCCGCGCGCAGCTTAGCCCAGGCTCTGGAGGCGATTGCACAGCCTCTGACGGTTTTGGCAGAGTGGATGAGCACCCATCTGGACAAAGAGGCCGAATCCCTTGACAGCCAAACACGCCAAAGGTTGGAAAGTGCTGGAATCAGCATTCGGCGCCGTGCTTTGATGCCCTTATCCGCATGGCGGAGCATGTTACTGTCCTTGGGGGAGGGAACCCCAGAAGGCTTTGTCGATTGGTTCTCGGTGGAGCGGATTGACGGTCGGGATGTGAATATCGGCATGCATCGCCATTGGATCGACCCAACAATTCCCTTTGTCGAAAGCGTGGCGAAACAAGCCCATGGGCTTGCTGTGACGTCTGCGACTTTAACAGATATGGGACAAGAGCCGACCTTAAAGACAGGACCAGAGACAGAGGATCTCTCTGGGCAACAAGATGAAAACCCGTCTTCAGGGCTTTTGCGCGATAAAGACAGCGGAGCAAAAGCTTGGGCTGTTGCCAGGCTGCGTAGCGGTGCTGTTCATCTTGAAGGCCCCTTAACAGAATCCCAAGTGACATCGCCCTTTGCCTATCGCACAGCGACGAAAGTGTTGATTATTAATGATGTGCGTAAAGACAATCTAGATCATGTGGCTGCGGCCTATCGCACATTGATGTTGGCGTCAAGAGGGGGCGCTTTGGGGCTGTTCACCGCGATTAGTCGCCTCCGTGCTGTTCATAAGCGTATTCTCGGCACTCTTGACGAAGCGGGTCTTTCCCTTTTTGCCCAGCATGTGGATGGCTTGGATGCGGCAACCTTAGTGGATATGTTCAAAGGCGATAGCGACGCTTGTCTTCTTGGGACAGACGCCATTCGTGATGGGGTCGATGTGCCAGGAGAAGCGTTGCGGCTGATTATTTTTGACCGTGTGCCATGGCCACGCCCTGATATTTTGCATAAAGCGAGAAGAGACGCGCACCCAACCCAGCTTGGGGGTCGCAAAGGCTATGATGACATGATCACAAGGCTAAGATTAAAACAAGCCTTTGGGCGTTTGGTGCGGCGGGAGGGAGACCATGGTTTTTTTGTGCTTTTGGACCCGATGATGCCAAGCCGTTTGCTCTCCGCATTCCCAGAGGGCGTTGAAGTAAAACGCCAAGGTTTGCGGGAGAGCTTAAACGACATTAAGATCTTTTTTGGAAATACGGATGAGAAAATGGGATCATGATGCCTTCTGCTCTAGCGGTCTGTCGGATTTAATTTTATTATGATATGTTTATGGCTAATTTTATTTCTTAGGATCGCTCACAAGCTTTGTTGTTTCCGCTGGCTCTTCGGGATTGGGTTCCTGAAGACGATGTTGTGCATTTTATCATAGGGGCTGTGGAGCGTGTAGATCTTTATGCTTTCAAGGTGAATTGGAAAGGCACGGGCAAGGCGCAATATCATCCTCGTATGATGCTTGCCTTGCTGATTTACAGCTATGCGAACGATATTTTTTCCGCGCGCCGGATTGAGCGTGCGACCTACCGGGATGTTGGGGTGCGTTATGTGTCTGCGGACCGTCATTCTGATCATGACACGATGGCCACCTTTCGCCGGGAAAACGCCAAGGCAATCACACAAGCCTTTGCGCAAGTTCTTCTTTTGGGGCGCGAGATTGGCTTGCTGAAGATGGGGATGGCAGCCAATTGGTCTTGACCACAGATAAGACCTCTGCATAATAT
>DDLW01000381.1 GCA_002340345.1 Alphaproteobacteria bacterium UBA2562
CCGGAGTCCGCCTAAAAAGGAAGGAGAAAGCCGAAAACAACCCTAAAGTGCCACTTATAGAGCCAAATTCGGCCAAAATAACCTGCAAAAACAGAAGCCGAAAAAGACAAACAGAAAAATCAACCATTATGCAGAGGTCTTTGACACCGCGTTCACCAACATGGGCTTCATATCCCTTGCGCCCCTTATTATCTTCAAGGCCCAGAATAAAATCATGGGCACTGGCACGCTTTGCCGCCGCAATGACGTCCTCCAATGTGGCATCGGGTTTGCCATATTGGATATTGTCAAAGATTGAACGGTGGAAAAGATAGCTTTCCTGGGTGACCACTGTGATATTGCCGCGCAAACTATGCTGCGTGACATCCGCAATATTATGACCATTGATCACAATCTCACCGCTTTGAACATCATAAGCCCGCATGATCAAATTGGTGATCGTCGATTTGCCCGCACCACTTCTGCCCACCAACCCCACTTTTTGCCCTGCCGGAATGAACAGGTTGAAATTTTCAAGCACCGATCTGGCTGTGCTATCCTCTTCGCGGTCATAATTGAAGCAAACGGCTTTGTAAGCAATCGAAGCTGACATGCCATCAATTTTGAGATCCTCCGCATCCTTTTTGGTCACGACCTCATGGGCTTTTGTCAGCACATCAATGCCTTCTTGCACATTCCCAAGATTCTCAAAAATTCCAGAGACTTCATACATGATCCAACCAGATTGGAACGTCACCTGAAAGACCATAGGAAGAGCCATGGCCATTGCTGCAATGCCGAGCTGTCCTTGTGTTTCAATCAGCCAAAACCCAACAATCGCCGTCGCAATCAAAAGACCCGTGTTCAGAATGTCGATGATGAAGCTCATCAGCCAGATTGTGCCGGTCGCATGACGCAAGCTTTTGCTATGTTGGCGCAACAAGCCAAGAACACGTTGGTCTTCATGGTCTGTTCGGGCGAAATATTTGATGGGCAAAGCATTTGTAAAGCTATCGACAAGCTGTCCCATGAACGTGCTGAAATCCTCAGAATGCGCTTTCGAGCGGGCCTGCACTTTGGGAGTGAAATGCCAGAGCACAAGACAATAGCCCACCAACCAGACCATAAGCGGCAGCGCCAACCATATATTCACATTCACAAGAAAATAGAGATTGCTCACCGTAAAAATAGCCGCAAATGTAGGGAGACACCCATAAACGGATAGATAAGACCACTGAAAATTTTGGCCAATGAATTGATTTACAAAGGAATATTACGGGTTTTGTGTGATTTTGCATTTCGGACGAAAATGGTTTTTTTTGAGCGTTTTGACAACAATTTCGGACAGAAAATGAATGTTTTTTGGGTGCGGAATGGGTGGGAGTGCAGAGAGAAAGAGTAAAGCCCGGTTCCATCATAGAACCGGGCTTTTTGTTAGGGGGTTATTTCTGTTGTGAGTAAATCAACAGCTTCGTCGTATTGACCTTTGTTGATTTGATCGATTCGTCTTACGTCAATGTGTTTTTTGACGCGCGACCAGATCCTCGTTTTGCTTTCACCGGTTTGTGCTGAGAGTTTAGACACTAAAGACGTTAGAACTGTCCTTTGTTCTATAGTGATCTGTTTGTGTTCAGCATCTAAGAATAAGAATACTGAAAAACACAACGCAACTGAAAGCAATATAATTAGAGTTTTTATTCTTACTGATCTTGATTTATTTTCCGGTTCGTTGTTTAGATATTCTGTCATTTCTTCGGGCGACATTTTTGTCGGTGATCCTTGGTCGCTCAAGGGTTACACAGGGTTGCTGTTACCAGCCCTGTCCCGCTCTACGCGAGTTTTTGCATCTTATAGTATTCTTTTGAGGGCGATCAACCTTTAAGATTGAAACTAACGTTTCAAAAATTCTAATCTATTGATTTCAAATATAAATTGAAAATAGACGCATCTTCAGCGCAGCAATCTGAGTTTTAGAGCAAGTTCCAAGTTCTATATTGAGAACTTGGAACTTCTGTTCCAAGTTTAAAAACTTGTTCCAAGTTCATATTATACAATTATATCATCTAGTTATAGTTTTTACGTTCAATATAAGAGTGTCCTAAACTTGGAACTCAAAATGCGATCTACATCGTTCGGAGTTTACAGTTCGAGACAGAGAACTGTAAACTCCTGTTTACTGTTAGAAAGCTTGTTTGCAGTTGATTTCACTTTTTAATATCAATACGTTACATTTTTTAATTTAAACATCAGGATTATCTAAAGTGTAAACTTAAGCGCTTTCATTTTGTGTGCAGTATGAATAAAGCTAAAACACGCGCACGTACTTCTTCACTTGTCAGTTTGCGATCTTCTTGTCTTGCATTTTCAAGGTCTTTTTTCACGACATCAAACACAGATAAAATAAATTCTGGTGTTATTTTCGGATCATATCTCAAACCTTTCTTATTTTGAAATTCTATAACTGCTGACATTGTGTTTCTCAAGCATTCTCTTACTTCTTCTTCTTTCCACTTCTCCTCATAATTTGATTTCTTATTGCCTGGGCTTAAGTCTGTGTAAATACCCTTCTCTTGATAATTTGAGTTTGTACCATTCTCATTCCCCCGAATAGAGCCATTTCCTGTCAGAATCCAATAAGGATTAAATCCTTCTTCTGTTAAAATTGTTAATACGTCCGCTTTTGGTGAGTTAGCTCCTTTCTCGTAGCCTTCCCATGATTTCCTGTTTTTCATGCCGACTTTCTTAGCCATTGCATCAACAGAGAGCCCCATTTTCTCTCTAATCTCACGTAATCTGTCTCCCATCTCCATTATTTAACCCTCTGATATAAAAAGTAAATTACATAAAATGGATAAAAAAAATACAAAATTTCCGTTTTTTTCTTGATAATGGATAAAAAAACGGTCAATATCTTTCTCGAACACGAATTTTGACATCACATTAACTTTTGCTGGAAGCATGATGAGAAAGTTTCAAGACTGGAGTGCCGGCGAAGTCAAGCTTGCGCTTGAGGTAGCCGGTTATTGCTTACGCGACGTTGATCGCGAGAACGGGCTAGATCTCGGCACGGCAGGCAACGCTTTGCGTTTCCCGCATTTTCGCGCTGAAACCGCTATTTCAAAGGCTCTTAATGTTTCTCCGGCAAAAATTTGGCCAAGTCGTTATTCCAAAACTGGTGAGCGCAAAGAAGGATTTTCGAAGACTTATTATGCGCCAGTTCCGCGCTTTCGAAAACGTCAAAAAGCAAATACTGCTTGATTGTCTTGTTAACAATAATGGCGTGAGGTGTGGATATGTATGCATATGAAGATGCATTTATAGACGGATTTAATGCCGCACGCACCGGCATGGATCAAGAGCAAAATCCCTGGCTTGCTGGTTCGTTAGAGTATGAGCAATGGAATGCAGGGTTTACCGCCTTTGCTGAAGACGAAGCGGATACAAGGTCCCGATGCACTCTAGATGAAAGTATGTCTAGGTCCTAGGGTCAGCCGCCGGGCGGTAAGCGGTGACAGCCGGGAAAGACCGGCACCTTTTCCAAAGTGAACGCTAAAATAAAGATGGACTCTGAAATGTATAGTGAACCTGAATTACGTAAGCTTGCGCTTGATGCAGTGTCACGAATGACATATTTGCGCGATCCTTACGAAATACAATTTGCAGCTGAATGGGTTGTGCGTTATCTGCGTGACGGCTTGCCTGTGCCGCACCACGCATTAGAACATCGTGCAAACAATTCGCTTCGAGCTCTTTCTTTCAATGACGTTCGTCCTGAATTTGTTTGTGAAAAAGAAAGCGAAGTGCCAAGCGTTTATGTTCTTATTGAGTTTCCCGATGGCAGCTTGTTGTCTTTTATTCCTTGTCAAGTCAGGGACATGAACACCTGCTGCGAAGCAACAGGTGTCCTAGATGACGGTATGGCAAGGGGATGGATTGAGGACGGCGGCCCCATGACACTTGTACGTGTTTGCCGAACGCAAGGATAGTTATTGGCTTCCTGGATATTTTGTATCGTTCATTCCCCCTGCAATGAAAATGTATGGCTTGTTTTGTCTGTATTTCAAGTGAAATACACCGACTCTATGAAAATCATCTTTTGGGCATTGAAAACGAACGTATAAGCCGTTTGCTTTTGCTGAAAATTCAGTCACTTGATCCTCAAAAGGATGTATATCGATGACATGAAAGCCACCTGCATAAACGTCTTTGTCGTCTGTTAATGCTGTCCATTTGATCCGTGGCAAGAGCAACTTAAGTGTGTCAGGCCAATTGATTGGGTTATCGCAATTCGAATGAAGGTTCATAACATGATACTCTGTTAGATTGTGTTTTTGGCGAAGCCGTTCTAGCAGAGCGGAGGACATCGAGCCAGCTTTTTAGCAACAGGTGTGACAGCACGGAGAGACGGCAGTTTCCTCCCTTTAACTTGCAGCAGGCGCATTCGCGTCAAAAGACCTCTGCATAATAT
>DDLW01000367.1 GCA_002340345.1 Alphaproteobacteria bacterium UBA2562
TATTTTTGTCGGTTGGTATTACTTTCGCGTAAGCGAAAATGGAGGGAGGCCTTTGGATCATACCGGTATTCCGTTTTGTGTTCTTATGTTTTGTTGTGTTTCTCCAAGCTGAGATTGTGCAACTGGTCTCGTTATTGCTTAGATCTTAACATCATGACCTAAGCATTAGGCATAGTGCCTTAAGACATTTTGTATAATGCTTGAAGAATGCCTCATCATAAACCCGGAGTGCACAATGCAGATTTCCAATTCTCCCGTGGAAAACCGGAATGCTCTTCTCTCATCCCAGCAAAATAAAGAAGATGAAGAGAAAAAGGGTAAGCTTCTCGAGACTGTACCAGAAACCGCCGCTGTCGAGGCCAAGCCTGCAGAAGCGCAAACGGTCTCTTCCCCTGTGTCTCGCACGGATATGGAAGCCACCCTGGAAGCGCAGGCCAAAGCCGAAGAAAATCCGGCACTTCAGAATCAAACCCTCTCAGAAGAAGATAAAAATTCTGCTAAAGAGGAATTTCTTGCCTGGGTAAAAATGGACTGGGCGGAACGCTTTTTCGCGTCTTGGCTGTCTAAAAATGGCATGACCAAGGAAGAGTTTGATGCGCTGCCCCCAGAAGAGCAACAAAAAATCCTGAAAGCCATTGAAGAGGCCATTGAAGAAGCCATTGAGTCAAAAGCGGCTGGCACAGACTCTTCCAAGGCCAATGCGGAACAGTCCCAGAGCACAGCTGGCAATGTTGAAGCCACGGGGGCGGCGCCTGCCTCCTCTTCTGGCGAAGATGGTGAGCCAACCTCTTTATTTGCCGACTTGACCGTTGGCGATAAGGCCAGCTCTGAAGGCCGCTCGATTGAGGATTTGGTCATTGCTATGGTGCAAAGCCAAGCTTCGAAATCTGGATCTTCCGGAGGGCCGCGCAACAGCCAAGAGATCACCGCCGATGATATCTCGAAGGCCGCTGCGCAATGGGCCTTAGAAAAAGACGTCGACCGTTTCGTCAGCCGTCGCTAGAGCAAGGTGGAACCAAACAGGTTTCCAAAGGACATGTCCTTTGGCCGCCGGAGGCCAAAAGACCGTAAGGTCTTATGGTCTCGTTCTCTCATGTTCTGGTGCTCTCCTGCACTAACATGTGTAATTCATGGCTAAACGACCGCCATCAACATAAATCGTTTCACCCGTGATATAGCTCGCTTTATCACTGGCGAGAAATGCCACAACAGTGCCAATCTCGCGCGGATCGCCAATGCGTTGTAAAGGCGTGCGGGACAGAACCATTTTCATGGCGTCGGGATTGGCATTGACCCCGGCCAGCATCTCGGTCTGGATAGAGCCCGGACCAACTGCATTCACCCGAATGCCATGGGGCGCAAGGGCCAGAGCCGCCGCTTTCGTCAATTGCATCAGACCGCCTTTCGAGGCGCAATAGGCTGCAATCGCGGGGATGGCCAATTGGGCATTCACCGAGGTCATATTGACAATGGCCCCTTTGATGCCTTCCTTGACCATGGTTTTCGCCGCGCGTTGGGTGGCGAGAAAAGATCCCGTCAGATTCACATCCAGGACGGATGTAAAGTCTTCTAAACTGGTTTCGAGAAAATCGCCGGGCTTAGCAATTCCTGCATTGTTGACAAGAATAGACACAGGGCCAATGTCGGCCTCGATCGTTGCAAACAAAGCGGCAATTTGCTCTGGGTCGCCGAGATCACAGGGAAGGAAGCTGGCGCCCTGGCCAATCGCGGCGGCGGTTTTTTGTCCGGCTTCGGCATCAATATCCGCAATCACGATCTGTGCGCCGTCTTCGGCCAAGACTTCGGCGCAGGCTCGACCGATTCCCTTGGCACTGCCGGTGACTAAAGCAATAGATTTTTGGGCCATGTTTTCTCCGTTTTTATAAAACCCGTTATACCAACCGACAAAGAATAAAACCGATAGCCGGTTGGTATTGGAGCAAAGCGCGTTCGCGTGGGAGCCCCTTTAACCCTGCGTTATTTTTTCGCTTGCGCGAAATTTAAGCGACTTTTTCGAGAAAAAGTCTATCAAAAAGCTTTTGTAAACTTGACCTTTCCTTAGGTATAAGTCTTTGTGCTATCGTAAACTTTGAGTATTCTCAAAGCACAAAAACAAACAAAAGAGAGAAACGCTGTGGCAAAACTTAAAACAACAGCAGCGGACATGGTGAAAGATGCCCGAGAACGCATCCGTGAAATCGAAACCAAAGATCTCATCGCACTATTGGAAGATGAAAATGTTGTCATTGTGGATTTGCGCGATGTGCGCGAGCGGCAAAAATTAGGCTTTATCCCCAAAAGCTTCCATTGTCCAAGGGGGATGGTCGAATTCTGGGTTGATCCCGCAAGTCCTTATTTCAAAGATATTTTTGCCCAAGAGAAACATTTTGTTTTTCATTGCGCCTCGGGGTGGCGTTCGGCATTGACCGTGTCGACATTGATGGAGATGGGGTTTGAGAATATTTCGCACTTAAGAGAAGGCTTTACCTCTTGGAAAGAGATGGGGGCGCCAATAGAGTATTATGACGCGGTCCCAGCTTAAACATCTGAAGGAAGCCGGGTGGGGGAGCAAGTTCTCGCATTCGGCTTTCATGAGAGCAAAGGCCAATTTGGTCCGTTTTGCGACGAAAACATAAGAGCAAAGGCCAATTTGGTCCGTTTTGCGATGAAAACATAAGAGCAAAGGCCAATTTTGGTCCGTTTTGCGATGAAAACATAAGAGCAAAGGCCAATTTGGTCCGTTTTGCGATGAAAACAAAGACATAGAGCCTTTTACTTTAGTCTCAATATAAAGTGAAAGGCTGTCTTATGCTTTTATGCTGATTCTTTTTTTAAAAGGTTAAGGGATATTTTAAGAGCGTGTAAAAGTTTCAAACTCTGCAATAGAGCGGAAACATTTTATGAAATACAAAGATATATATATAGTTTTGCAAAAAAGTAAAAAAAGGTTGATTTATTAGCAATTAATTTTAGAAATATGCGGTGATGTTAAAATCTAGCAGATTTCTTGAATCTTAAGGGCGCACTTAAATGATAAAAACGGATTACCACTTAACGCCAAAGAAGTTAGCGGCTGTTGGCCATGCATGTTCTTTAATGGCGTTTTCGCTGCGCCATAAGCAGCTGTTTTTATCTGATTTAGAGTGGGTGCTCTATCCTCCGATTTATCTTGACCAGTATAAGCTGTGGGCGGCGAAGGCAAACCCTGAGACAGGGGGGCCTATGAAAATCACGCCTGAAGATATGCAGGCCAATGGTGACGAAAAACCAGAAGACATGAAGCTCTTTTTATTGGGCTATGCCAGCTGGGCCTTTGTCTCGCCAGAGATCGACCAACGCTTGAGACAGGGGGGCGACCCTAAGCTCCGGTCTGGCGAATGGAAAAGCGGCGATATTTGCTGGCTGATGGATCTGGTCGCCCATCCGGCCTTGCAGGCCCAAGGTGGTGCGGAAAAGTTGTTTGAAGAACTGAAAAATGGCCCTCTGCAGGGCATCGATGTTCAAACGCCAGCAGGTGCAAAGTAAAATGAAGTAAAATAGAGTATTCGAAGAAATTTCATAAAAATATAAAGCAGGAACGGATTATGTCAGGGCTGATCACATCATATTTGAATGAAGTTTCTTTGGAGAAGACAGCTGTTATTTGCGGTGATGCCTTGAAATCTCATGCTTACTTTGATCATTCTGTTGATGACATTGCACAAGGCAAAATGGTTTTGCCGGAAGGTATGAATTTTCTCCTCCGTTCCTGCTCTGAGGATGGTGATTTCGATGGGCATGGACATGGTGTCGATTTTGCCAAGAAATTTGGCTCTAGCGGTGGTCATATTGTCTATAATTTTGAGGTTTTAGAGACCCATACCTATATTGCCGATGAAGTCCGGGTGCATAATGAATCCCGCTTTTTTACCCATGATGGTGGTATTGTGGGTGGGGCTCTGGGGGAGGCTCTGTTCTCTCAGCTTTACCAATATTATGGGGGCGATAATGCCTTTGTTGAGACCCTTTTGGTGGCCACAGGAAAGACCTTGTTCGAAGGCGCTGGGGCCTTTATTCAAAATCAATTCTTAGAACAAGATTTCAATTATGACCTGAGTGTCTTTGGCCAGCGCTTCTTAAATAATGCGATTGGCATCGGGTCAAATATTGCCGGGCGCGAGCTGGGAAGCTTGCTCATCGATGAATTTGATATCGAAAATGAGTATGCGCAATCGGCCATTAATTTGCTATCAAGCACAGCGGTCCAATATGCCGTGGCCGCAGTTGCAAAAGAAATCGGTTCAGAGACCATCAATGATCTTCTAGGGCATGGCTTTGATCCTGATAATCTGGATACAACCAAACAGCTTGATAATAATATCCTGAACCAAGGCTTTTCTTGGGAGTCTTTTAAAAAGGGAGTTGGGGTTGATCTTGCCCAGCTCGGTGTTTCTTATCTTCTTGATTCCTATGGTGTTGACGACGATATCATTAATCTTGCCGATGCGGGACTAGAAGGTTTCAAATATGCCGGTAAAGGTCCTACGGCAATTGCGACCAGTGTTGCCCTTGCGGTTGTCGATGATTATGTCAAAGACCTTATGGCCGATTTTGCCAGCGATTTGGTCTATACCGGCAGTGCGGAAGCACAAATGGGTGGGATGATCGGGAGTGTTGTTGGTTCAACCGTAGGGACAGTGATTGGGAGTATTGGTGGCCCCATCGGATCCGCGATCGGGTCCTTTATTGGCGAAATTGTTTTCGAATTTGCTGGCACGATCATTGGCAGCTTCTTTGGCGATAAGCCAGAGGATATGGAGAGTTATGCAAGCGTCCAGCTGCGAGATGGTCTTTATCAGACGACAAATCCTTATGTCCGTGGCGGCGCAGATCAGGCTATTGCCTTGGATATGGCGAATTCCGTGATGAATTCTCTGGATGCAATCACGCAGATGGTTGATGGGGTGATTGTCGATTCTGGCGTCAGTACCTTGGGCATGCGTATTGATGTTGCCGATGGAGGAGAAACTGAGTGGAAAGGCGGTTATGGTCGGACCTATGCCACGGCAGACGAAGCCATCCAATCGGCCCTGGCAGAAAGATTGCGTAATCTGTCCTTTGTCGGCGGGGACCTTTATATGGCGCGCGCCGCCAAAGCCTCTGCCGCAGAGCATTTAGGACCCGCGG
>DDLW01000080.1 GCA_002340345.1 Alphaproteobacteria bacterium UBA2562
CACTTTAACCAGCTTTGCTTTAGAGATTGATTCGCTCTTTCTTAAGTCTTCTCAGCTGTGGGAGCAGACTGACCGATCGCATTCAATTTTTTCTGCAAAGACAACTTATCAAGAGACTGTAAAGGCAAGCTGACAAAGATACTGATGCGATTGGTCAGCCATCGCATGGCTTCTGCAAAGGCAGCATTCTTTGTGGCTTCATTGCCTTCAACAGCTGCCGGGTCTTCAACGCCCCAATGGGCTGTCATGGGCTGCCCTGGCCAAATCGGACAGACTTCTCCTGCCGCGTTATCACACACGGTGAAAACAAAGTCTAAATCCGGCCCATTGTCTTGGTTGAAGACATCCCAGTTTTTCGAGGAAAGATGGTCCACTGCATAGTTTTGCTGTTTTAAAAGGTGAATAGCATAAGGATTAACTTGTCCCGTTGGGTGGCTTCCAGCGCTATAGGCTTTGAATCGACCTTGGCCTAAACGGTTTAGCAGGCATTCTGCAAGAATGCTGCGGGCAGAATTCCCTGTACATAGAAATAAGACGTTATAAACTTTGTCTCCAGGGCCTTTGTGGGCTTGGCTCATTGTTTCTCTCGCGATGATCTTGGCCGAAAGGGTCTATGGTTTTGATGGTTCAGAGGCGATTGATGGAAGAGTGTAGATATTTGTTTTTATAATTTTAGAATATACGTATTGTAAAGTCAAAAAATAGGTAAAAGAGTGAATTTTTTATGTCACTCAGGCTCAAGGTTGTAACGCTGAAACATGAAAAGCCCAATCAGGACGGCCGCGTCGCCCAGTCAAAGATGCTTTATGCTGAGCAGGAAAGCCTTCAAGAAGACTATAATCAGGGTAGTGGCGTTTTTGCTGGATAAGGCTTCCTGCCGTGACATGGCAGTGATCCCCTAAAATGCTGTTGTCACAAAGAATAGCGGCAGGCTCAATGATACAGCCCTGGCCAATATGGCAGCCATGTAGCACAACACCAGGCCCTATGATCGTGTCATCGCCAATCGAAAGGGTGCAACCTGGTAAAAGATGCAGAACGCTGTTCTCAAGGATTTGCACATTATTGCCAATACGAATCGGGCCGTGGTGATCGCCAGCGATCCGAACGCCGGGGGCAATCAGACATCCATCGCCAATCACGACATCGCCAATGACATCGGCGCCGGGCATAAGATAGGTCTTTGCGCCGATCTTGGGCATGATGTCCTGGTATGGATGGCATTGTCCGGTGGCTTGCGACCGTTCTGAGGCTGTTTGCGGGCCAGAGAAGGGTGCGTCCGTAAGGGATAGATTTGCAAATTGATTTGTTTCAAGGCTCATATCATGACCTCTCATACAAGCGAGCATCTCCCAGTCTTTCGGGGAAAGCGGCCTGAGGCAGCGTGCAGGCCGTCCGACAGCGACATGGCCATCCGGCACAACCATATCAGAAGGCACAAGAGCGCCTTCACCGATGATGCAGTGATTGCCAATGTCACATCCGGGCATGAGGAGGGCGGCACTGCCAATATCGCAAAGATCGCCAATTTTTGCGCCAAGAACTTTTGTATTGTGACCGATCACGACTTTGCGCCCGATGGAGACAGCATGATGTGGAACGCTGATAAGGACAGCATTTTCTCTTATTTTGCTGTGATGGCCAATGGTAATGGGTGTGGTGGTGGCTCTATAGACAGTGCCTTCTGAGAGATCGGCCCCTTGGGCGGTGAAAACAGGTCCTGACAGCTGGGCATTATGGGCCAAACGGTAAGGTGGAGAGAGGGGGGAGACAAGAGGGCTGTTACGAACCGGGGGGAAAGCGGCGCCTTCGGCGGAGGATGTTGTTTTTGAAAGTCCGCTCATGGCCTGGATCTCCTTCTACCACCCATATGTCGAGGAAAGTTCGGACGCTTTTGCTTGGCGTTCTTTGATTTCGTCCCTTGTGGGGTAGTCGATCTCTTGGTCTGAGGCGAGTTCCGAGCGCCAGTCAAGCTGATCGGCACCAGAAGGCAGGGGGCTGTTTGGGTTTTTGATCCAGTGAATGACATCGGCTCTTGGGATAACGCCAAGAACATCGCGCAAAAGCATATGATAGCCGTCTTTATAAAGGGCAACTCTTTGGGTGCCATGTTCGACAAGAGGAAGATTTTCAATCGCTTTGATGGTCGGCGTCTTGGGGACGATGTCGTCTTTTAAGCCATACATCAAAAGTAAAGGCGTTGTTATTCTTGAACTGGCGAGAAGCGCATGGTCCATGAGATTGACAAGGCCCCAAAGGGCGTCCACCCGCGTTTCGCGTAAGATCAAAGGATCCTTCGACATCTCTTTGAGCATTTTGTAATTGTCAGAAGGAACAACTTTCAGCCCTCTGCCTGTTAGGGTCATTGAAGGCACCGTGTGGGCGGCAAGCCATAAAGCGGCTGTTTGATAGAAGGGTATGGTGTCACGCCCCCAAACTGCAGGGCCAACAAGAATCGCGCCATCGACGAGGGCGGGCTGTTGTGGGTCTTGATCCAAAGCGTTGAGAACAACAGCGCCCCCCATGCTGAGCCCAAGAAAGAAAACAGGGGTTTGGGGATGTTTCATTTGCACCAAGCGCGCAAAATCCTGCGCATCTTTGGTCATTTTCTCCCACCCCCCCCAATAGCCACGGTAAGGGGCATTGCCAAAGCCTCTTTGGTCATAGGCGTAGAGAAAAATCCCTTCTTTTTGCCAATAGGGGGCCATCCAGCGAAAGGCGTTCGCATGGTCATTCATGCCATGAAGCCCGATGAGAATGGCTTCGACGTCTTGCTCTGGCGCCCATCGTCTTAAAGGCAGTTCCAAACCATCGGCCGTGCGGAAATGGCCTTCTAAAATTTGCGGTGTCATGTCCACATGGCTTGGTGGGATAAGGTGAGGAGTGCAGCCAGACAGGAACAGCCCCAGCCCCAAAAAGAGCGTTAAGCCATGGCGTTTTGCCATGGCTTGAAAGCGCTTCATCCTCAAAAGTAAAAAAGCATGTCTTGGAAATATTATCATTGTGCGAAATTTAAGCTCCGGCCTGTATTGCCCGTTTGCCCACCAGGAAGCAGTTGGCGAATAGAAATTTGTGTTTGTCCCGCTTGGCAAATTTCTGCTGTCTTCGCATTGGGATGATTGTTGCGGTGGCAAGGATCAAATTTCACGGATTGTGCTGCAATCTCGTTGGCCGCTTCTGAATTGGAAATGAAAAACTCGACCCGACGGTTTGTCGCTTGACCGTTTTTTGTCTGATTGCTACCGAGAGGTTGAATTTCTCCCATGGCGATCAGCCGCATGCGGTTTAAGGGCAGTCCATTATCATTCAGCCTGTAAGAAACAGCTTTGGCGCGTTTTTCTGAAAGGCTGGCATTATAGGCTTCTTGCCCCAAAGAATCTGTGTGTCCGGCAACCAGAATATTGGGGGCGGTGGGTTCTTGGCGCAAAAGTTGGGAGAAGGACCGGATGACTTCTTCCCCTTTGTCCGTCAAATCAGAGCGATTAAAGCCAAAAAAGACGCGATTATAGAAAATAACTCTTGTCACAATGGGGTCATAAGAGAGGTTTTGTGGCAGCCGTTCGCGACGGACAATCATCGAGGTGACGCCCGCATCCAGAAGGGGATTTTGTTTACTCCAGGCCACAATCCGATTCAGTCTTTCATGGTGAATGCGCAAGAAATCTAGGTTTTGCGACGTTGTATTCCCCGCTGGCGCATAAGGATTATCGCCCCAGCTTTGCGCTTGGGCTGTTGGCGCGATAAGGCCGAGCCCTAAGACCAGAACACAGGAAAAGCAGATGAGCAAGCGCATAGCAGAAGAGCGGGTTTTTTGTGGGGTTTTACGATCATTTGGCATATGAGGCCTTGCGGCGGAGGCTGGATTTCGGAAGGGCATGAATTTCTCCTCGCTATGTCGAGCCTTTTATCATCAGGCATAAAAAAACAAAGCTATAGTAAAAGCATAGTAACTCTATAACAAAGCTGGTGAAAGGGGGATCCCCTTTCACCATGCGTTTTGCGGTGAAAACAAAGATATGGAGCCTTACATCGGCTGCAAATGAAAAGCGGAATGCTCTTAAAAGCCATGATCGTTTTTCATGGTTTGCCTCTTGTCCTAAGATGCCGTGCTGTGCCCATTTTGAACAGCAACATTGGTTCACATTTTTGTTAGAGTGAAAGGGGGCGACTTTTTCGAGAAAAAGTCTTTCAAAAAGCTTTTTTCCATGCTCTGAAAGGCTTTGTTCGTATGACTCTGGCTATTAGGGGGCTATAGAACCTCCATAATGGCCTGTTTCAAAGCCAGGGGCGAGATCGGTTTGTGCAAAAGTTTACAATCGCTGTTTTGCACCATAAGAAGCTGTTCTGGGGCCGTGTCCCCTGTCAGAATAAGGGATGGGAAGTGCCAATCACGCTGTTGCGCGAGGGCTTTGATCAGCTGAACCCCATTCCATCCTTCTGGTAGACGGAAATCCGCCATGACTAAATCAGGTGTAGTGGTCAGAGATAGACTTCCCGCAAGGGCTGTTTCCGCTGTGTCATAGAGAAAGGTTCGACACCCCCAAGAGCTTAGGAGAAGGGACAGGGATTGCAAGACATCTTGATCGTCATCGATGATAAAAATCGTCTTCCCATGTAGATCGACCATTTTTTTTATGGGGGCAGGGGGAAGCGTGTCTTGTGGTTCTGTAGACAAAGGAATTTCAAGCGCAAAGCGTGAGCCATGGCCAAGCTTTGAGCGCACCTCAATGGAAATATTCAGCAAGTGTGACAAGCGTTTCACAATGGCAAGGCCAAGACCGACCCCTTGGGATCGCGCACGGTGGGCATTGTTTAATTGCTGAAAATCTTCAAAAATATCGTCCTGTTTTTCTTCGGGAATGCCAGGACCGCTGTCCCAAACTTCAATCCGGGCTTTGGATCCTCTCTGGCGCATGGCGATCAAAATACCAGGACCATGCTCGGTATAGCGCACCGCATTGGCCACAAGATTGCGGAGAATACGGCCAAGGAGAGTCGGGTCTGAATAAACATGGACAGGACGCCGCCTGGCGAGAAGAGGGAGGCCTTTGACCTCTGCCTCCACCATAAAATCAGCCTTTACACGCCCGACAAGGGCGCCAAGATCAAAATGCTCATAATGGGCTGTCACGAGGCCCGCTTCTAATTTGGAAATGTCAAGCATGCCAGATAAGAGGTCATTGAGTCCTGTCACGGCATGCTCAATCATATGGGCAAGGTCTTGGGTCTCTGGATCTTGGAGACGGTTTGAGAGAACGGAAATGAGAAGGGTCATCGATTGCAGCGGCTGGCGCAAATCATGGGACGCGCTGGCAAGAAAGCGGGTTTTGGCCTCACTGGCTTTCTCCGCCTCGTGATGGGCTGTGCGCAAAGCGGTTTCTAAGGCGACTCTTTGCCGGGCCGCACCGATCAGCTTTGCGGCAACCGCCAGGGCATCAAGCTCAGGATCCTGCCAAAGACGGTCTTGTCGCCAATCCTCGATGGTCATCACGCCTTGAAGATGGCCATCGCTCAAAATGGGTAAAATCGCATAGCTTTGAATGCCGGATGCCGTGAGGAGAGAGGCGAGGGCGGGTGGCAAAAGAGCGCTTTGCCCAAAAAGAGCTTGCCCGGCCTCTAAGCTTTGTTTTTCATTCTGTAGAAGAGGTGGCCAGCAATCATCATGAAGCGTTTTTCGGGAAGAAGAGTTGGTCCACTCTGCCCACTCTGCCCACTCTGCAATGAGCTTAAGGGATGGAGGGGAAGAGGCGGCGGCCAAAGGCATGTGTTCATAAACAGCAATTCTCTGCACTTGGGTTGAGTTGCCAAGTTTTTCGAGAACAGATTGTAAGGCAGAGACCGGATCTCCTGGCAGCAAAAGTGTTTCTGCGGCAAAAGCGATGGCTTTTAAAATTGCATCTCGGCGTTTCAAAGTCTCTGTGACGGCGTGGCGCTCATGAATATCTTGGGCAATGCCAAGGCCAAACCAGGGATTGCCGCCATCATCGAAAATCATACCACAAGAATAAGCAATCCAGCGTATCTGCCCATCTTTACGCAACACTCTTTTTTCGATTTGGTAATTTTCTTGTTTTTTCAGGCGTAACGCTTCCATCAGCGCTCTTTCTTTTGCTTGGTCCTCTTTGTGGGTGAAGCTATGATAACTTTCTCCAATAAGATCCTGTTCTTCTCGTCCAATCAGCGAAAGGAATGCTGGATTTGCCGCAATAATGTGACCGGCCATATCAAAGAAAAGAATCGCCATGGAGCCTTTGTCAAACAGAGCTTTAAAGCGTTCGGACAGTTGACGGCTGGCTTGTTCTTGGACCTTACGATTGGTAATGTCTAAACTGAGCATAAAGAAGCCCATTGCTTGGGTCTCTTTGTCGGAAGAATCAGGCAAAAGAGAAACCTGGACATCGCGGGTGATGCCATCTGGAAAAAGGGTTGTTGTTTCAAAAGATGTTTCAATGCCAGCTAAGGTTTGGGCAATCAGACCCTCATTGAGATCCTGGTAATCCGAGGGTTTATGATGTTGCCAGGGGGTGCCGACAAGGTCTTTATGCGTTTTCTTGTGACGGTTTTCGGTCTCTCGATTGACGAAAGTGATGAGCCCCTTTCTATCAATATGAGAGATCGCGATCGGCATAGAGTCGATTAAAGTTCGAAACGAATCCGGCATAAAAGCTCTTTTATAGCAAAGCTGGTTAAAGTGTGAGCCCCTTTAACCATGCGTTTTGCGGTAAAAACAAAGACATAAAGCATTTCACTTGCGTCTGATGAAAAGCGAAATGCTTTAATCCCTATGTTTGTCCCAAGATGGCAAATGACAGAAAGGGCGATGATCTTAAAGCATGATGCGCAAAGCTGGGTGGCGTGGGGGCACTTTAACCCTGTATCTTGCGGCAAGATTCAAGATATATAGTATTTTTGCTGATTCCGCATAAGGGCAAAATGCTATAGATCTTAAGCGCAAACAGCCTCTCTGTCTTGCGTGATCCATGGGGGGATGGTAGCAAGGGGAGCATGATGCGCAAGGGGGCGTTATGAAAGTTGTATTGGCAGATGACCATTATCTGCTTGTGGAAGCGTTAGCGCATCTTTTCAGTCAAATCTATGAAGGCGTCGAAGTCTTGAAGGCCGCGTCCTTTGATGAAGCGCTTATGGTGGTCAAAGAGCATGGCCCCTTAGATCTTGCTCTTCTCGATTATAATATGCCTGGCATGGATGGGTTTTCAGGTCTTGAAAAATTTAAGCAGCACTTTCCAGAACAAGTTGTTGCCCTCATCTCTGGGAGTACAGATCGCGCCATTATGTCAGGCGCTTTAGACCGTGGGGCGGCTGGCTTTATACCGAAGACCATGACAGCAGAAGCGATGTCTCTTGCCATTAAACTGATTTTGGCTGGGGAGCGGTTTGTGCCATCAGAGCTTTTTCATTCGCCCGCTTCACAATCGGTAACGGGTGGTGTGGTCGGCAGGCCAACAGGAAATCGGTCGGCTGAAGGCCCCTCTTCCGCATCTCGGGCTGAAAAAGAAGACAGCCGTGCGGTTGATCCCAATCTTCCGAATATGCCAGCAGGCTTTGTGGAAAATTTAGGGCTTTCAAAGCGGGAAAGCGAAGTGTTGAATTGCCTTGTCGATGGCCATTCAAACCGAGAAATTGGTCAAAGGCTTGGGGTTGAAGAAGTGACTATTAAACTTCACCTCAGGCGCATATATTCGAAAATGGATGTGAAAAATCGCGCACAGGCCGTGCGTATGGTTTTGAGCTATGGATGAGTGCATATTGTCTGGACGAAAGGGATGGGCGATGGGGGAAGATCTTCTCATAGAAACACCAGAAGAAGGGATCGTCCTGGCAACGTTGAACCGACCGGAGGAGCGGAATGCCTTATCCCGCCAAAGCCTTTTCGACGCCATTGAGCAACTATGCCATAAATTGCAAAGTGACTTAGAGGTCAAAGTTTTGGTGCTGACAGGGGCCGGTTCTGCCTTTTCTGCAGGTGGCAATCTGAAACATATGCGCGATAAAGAAGGCATGTTCCAAGGAAGCTCTGCGGAAATTCATGACCAATATCGGGCCGGAATCCAAAAAATTCCCCTGGCCCTCTACGAACTCGAAGTGCCTGTCATCGCAGCCGTGAATGGACCGGCCTATGGGGCTGGATGCGATCTTGCTTGTCTGTGCGATATTCGTATTGCCTCTGCGAACGCAAAATTTGCCGAGAATTTTGTGAAATTGGGCCTGATTTCCGGCGATGGTGGATCATGGTTGTTGCCGAGGCTGGTGGGACCTTCACGCGCCGCAGAAATGGCTTTTACTGGTGACCCTATTGATGCGGTCATGGCGTATGGCTATGGTCTTGTGTCTGAAGTGGTGCCGCCTGAACAGCTTTTGCCAACAGCGATGACTTTGGCACAAAGAATCGCCCAGAACCCTGCCCGTGCTTTACGCTGGACAAAAAGATTAATGCGGCAAGGCCAACATAGCCGCTTGCCTGATCTTTTGCATCTTGCCGCCTCATATCAAGGCATTTGTCACGAGACCGAAGCGCATAAAGATTTGGTCAACGCTTTTTTCCGCGATAAAAAAGATTAGACTCCCATCTGGGCCATAGAGCCTTTTTGCCTCTGTTGATTTCCAGGCTTGAAGCCTGTTCTCTTGAAAGAAAGCTTTTCCCTTGAAAATCATCCCGTCTGCTTTCATTATTTTTGCCTTCCTGATGGGGGTTTTCTATGCCGACAGGGCAGAGGCAAAACGCTTGCAATGCGTTCCCTTTGCGCGTGATGCGTCTAAAATCAAAATAAGAGGCAATGCGTGGACATGGTGGGGGCAGGCTGCAAAAAAATATCGCCGGGGGAGTTGGCCAAAGCCCGGGGCGGTCATGGTCATGAGCAAAACACGTCGTCTTCGCTATGGGCATGTTGCCGTGGTGCGCTCTCTTTTAAGTTCACGCGAGATCGTTGTCGATCATGCCAATTGGCTGAATAAAGGGCGTATTCACCGTAATTCCAGGGTCAAAGATGTCTCAAAAAACAATGATTGGAGTGTGGTGAAAGTATGGTATGGCCCTGGCAATGTCTGGGGACGCCGCAATTACCCGATTTATGGCTTTATCTATGATGATGGGAAGCCTGCGCCCCACCAGAAAAAAACAAGATTTACCCAAATTGCTTCAGCAAAACCTGTCACATTGCCACCGCAAAAACCTGTGCATTTACAACAAACGCCCTGGGTGCAGACAGCGCCGTCTTCTTCTGTGGTGATCTCCTCTGAGTCCCAAATGGCCGCTGCGGACTCCACAAAACAGCCAAGACAACAGCAGGCGTCTTTACCAGAAAGATCCCCAATAGGGTCCATGCCGACTTTGCCGCGCAAACGACCAATGCGCGGGGACAAGCGGCAAGATCTCAAGGTCTTAGCTGTGTCTTTGCCGAAAAAACGCCCGGTCATCGACCAGGCTGATTCAGATCAAAGGGACCTTGCGCAACCGCAAAAACAGCAAGCCCAAGCGCCTGTTGCACAAGATCCGCCAGCAAGTGAAACGCCAGGAAAACTTGCTGCTGTGAAAGAGCCTGTCCAAGTGGAAACAGCTGAAGCGGAAACAACTAAGTCGGAAACGGTCGAGAAAACCCTGGCATTTTATGCGCCGCAGGAAGAGACACATCTAGAGGCGCGGAGCCTGGCCGTGGAAAATCAAATATCAACCCAGCGCATGAAAGAGAGCCAGCTTGCGCAACAAGACAGGCAAGAGAACAGTCCAGCGCCTGCTGCGCGCGAAAACCCGCAAAAATCTCCTCCGCCTGAGCTGCAAACACAAATTGCTGCGATCGCACCTCAAGCGCCTCCGTCTTTCCCAGACTTACCCAAGCAAAGGCCTGATGTGCCCCAAAAAGAAGAAACGACCAGGAAAGAGAAAATTGTCAGGCGGTTTGTCGCTCTTCCCAAACCCAAGCCGCGCAATTTACAGTGAGGGTTGGAAGGCAAAAGGCTCTCTTTTAGGAAGTCGATTTTTCTGGCATGGGGCGGGTGAAAATCCATTCCGCGTCTGAAGACAGATCTTTTTGGAAATGATAGCCGTCGCTGGAAAAAGTTTTGAGGTCTTCAAGAGAAGAGAGGCGCTGTTCCACAATATAACGGGCCATAGCGCCGCGGGCTCTTTTGGCAAAAAGTCCGATGGTGCGGGTTTGCCCATCTTTGAGCTCTTTGAAAATAGGGGTGATCAGACGGCTTTTCAGCTGCTTTTTATCCACAGCCTTGAAATATTCATTTGAGGCCAGATTGATCACCGCAGGGTCATGCCCAGATGTCGCGGTGTGTGCCTGCTGGTCAATGGCGGGGGCGAGATGGTCTTTCCAAAAACAATAAAGATCTTCACCCGCTGGATTGTGCATTTTCGTGCCCATTTCTAAACGATAGGGCTGGATGAGGTCTAAGGGTCTTAAAAGGCCATAAAGCCCTGATAAAATCCCTAAATGTGTTTGCGCATAGTCAAAATCCTCTTCTGTGAGCGTCCACGCTTCGAGCCCAACATAGGTATCCCCAGAAAATGCAAGAGCGGCCTGTTTGGCATTATCGAGGTCAAAAGGAGGGGCAAAGGCTTGAAAACGCGCATGATTGAGGCTGGCCAAAGACTCTGATATTTTCATCAACCGCATCAGATCTTGGGCTGAAAGTTTTTGCGCAACAGCGGCAAGTTGCTTTGTCTCTTCAAGAAAGACGGGTTGTGTATGAGGAAGTGTTGCTTGCGCAGGCTCGAAATTCATTTTTTTTGCAGGGGAAATTAAAGCAAACATGGAATATGTGTGTCCTCATAATGGGAAGCTTCTTAGGACTTCTTTTCCCGGTTTTTAATCTCACTCTTTTCAATGACGTCCGTGGTCTCGCTGCGCGAAATCCGAGGGAAAGCGAGGGGGCCAATGAGAGCGCGCATGTCCCATAAAATGATCACAGGACATGCGCTCTAGAGCAAAGTGCGACTGGATGGAAACATCCAGTAGACACGTTTTGCGGCAAAAACAATAATATAGAGCATTTTGTGTGTTTCAATCATCACGCAAAATGCTCTCTCTTATTGGACTTGTTGTTTGCGATAGGCGTCTAGTTTTTTTCTATAGGCTTCGAGTTCTTTATAATAGGCCATAAGCTTTGCGTAATATTCTGGGTGATTTTGACGATAAAATTCTTTTTGCTCTTCTGTAAAGACAGGCACTTGTAATTGCCAATTGAGCTTATCTGCGCTTCTGCTTGGCTTTGTTTGGGGCTGCTCTGGGGTGGTTGGGCGGCTGGCTTGTTGCGGTGCAGGCTGGGCCTGAGAAGGAGGCGGAGCCGCTTGTTGCGGGGTCTGTGGTGCCTGGGCCTGTGGAGATTGGGCCTGTGGAGATTGGGTCTGAGACGGTTGCGGGCGGCTTTGTGGTTGGGCGGTTGCCCCGACCAATTCTCGGGCGGCATTGCCAGCTTCCATGGAGAGGAGAATGCGTAATTTGTCATCCATGAGCAAATTTTTTGCCTGGGCGATAAGGGGCATGACCCCCTCATTTTTACATCCGTCCTGCCAATCCTTAACAATCTTATAAGAATCAATTTGCATACGCTCAACTTCTGCGCTTGTAATTTCCATCAAACGCGAGATTTCGTTCATACGCGTATAGATCTCTTCTCTTGTTTCCGGTGCAATGGCCGCGACCTCATTGCAGCGAATATCCATATATAATCCGCGATAAAAATCTTCAAAATTATCGACAATAAGAAGTTTTTTTCCTGTTCGTGGCGGATAAGCATCTTCACTTAGAACAGTGACGAGGTTCTCTGCAATCTCATCTGTAGGATCGAAGAAATAGAAATAGACGACACTGCCAATGGCGGCGAGAAGAGCGACTATGATCACCGGTATGAGAATGAAATTCCAGTTGAAGCTCTCATAGCGCAAACCAGCGCCTGAGGCGGCTAAATCATTTTCACGAATATAGTCAATATTATCGAGGGCAAATTGGGCATTCTCATGTCCCATTTCTGCCGCTTGCTGGAATAAAACTTTTGCTTTATCAATATCATGGGGGACATGATCGCCATTAAGGAAAGCAATGCCGAGATTATATTGCGCCTTTGGATTGCCGTTTTGCGCTTTGCTGATATAGCTTTTAACTTTGCCTCCCGATATTGCCATCGGCTTCAGGCCTCCCTCGCAACGCCGTCACATAAGACCCATCCTTAGACCAGGGAGTCTCTTCATTCAAGATAGATGCATTATGCCTTTTGGGGCAGACTTTGCGTATGCACCTTATCAACAGCATAAGTATAACGCAAAAAAGCTTTAAGAATTGCTTCTACAGGAAAGGGTGTGAAAGGAGCTCCCCCTTTCACACCCTTTCCTGTAAGGTTTTTGCCGCAAAACGCAGCGATCAGGTGACTCCACCTGATCGCGCTTTACTCTAGGGGAACATAAAAGCAAAATGCCATAACATTTCCAAACGAAAGCCAAGCTTCGCCTGAATCTTTCGTTTAAGCCAATTCATAGGAAAAACATTCTCAAATGTCAGTATTTGAGAGGGAAAGAGCAGAAAGGCAAAACGCCTTTGTCATGTGCGCTTTTATAATATTGGTTTATGCGTCGAGATCGTGATGTGAAAAAACCTCTGCATCATCGTCATCATCATCTGGGGCCTCAAGGGAAATCGGGACGCCAGGGGCATATTTAGAACATCGAATAGCCAGGCTCGTTTTGACATGGCTGACATTTGGGGCTGCTGTTAATTGTGTGGTTAAAAAGCGTTGATAGCTGTCCCAGTCCTCGGCAACAATCTTTAGGAGAAAGTCCGTTTCTCCTGCCAGCATATGGCATTCTCGCACAGGCGGCCAAGAATTAACCAGACTTTCAAAGGATCTTAGATCCGCTTCTGCCTGGCTTGATAAACCAACTTGGGCAAAGACGGTGACGCCAAAGCCCAACATTTCAGGATTAACATCACCGTGATACCCACGAATGAAGCCTGCTTTTTCTAGGGCTCTCACGCGTCGCAAACAGGGGGGCGCTGAAATACCGGCCCTTTTTGCGAGTTCAACATTGGTCATTCGACCATTTTCTTGCAGGTCTCGGAGGATCCTACGATCAATCTTGTCCAGCTTGATTCGCCGCATGGAATAAGTGCTCGCTGCCTTTAGAGATCTCTTTGTGCTTGATGGCTCTTTGGCGCATAAGTTAAAGATATCTCTTTCGTGTCTCTTGTTTTTCCCATGACCATGAAAGAAGATTTTTTCTTCCTGCAGAATCACAGCCCTCCCCATTGGCATTACCGCCAACATGTTTCGATGTTTTATCAGACCTGTTCAAATGGTTTTAATACCGTCTGTCATCGTTATATATTTGAAATAATATTACCAACTCTCACGTCATTGGCAAGTCTGATCCTGTAATATTACCTCTAAAAATCATCCCTCGGCTATAGATTTAGAAATTATAAGACTATTTTCCAGCTGTATTTTGAAATAAAATTCATCGAGTGGGCAAAAGTTTTCAGAATGCTTTAGGGTGTTTATGAAAAAAAGATGGCGATAATCCGTTTGTTTGCTCTTTAGAAGAGCGTTTGTCTCATTCTTTAGTATGCTTTAAAAAACTATGATCATTATTTTTTGCAAAAGATCGAATCACTTTAATATTTTTTACTCTTGGAAAAAGATCCTGGCTCCCATATTGACTGTAGATGGAACACAGAGAAAGGGTGGCCTCCGATCCCCTTGCTCTCAAAAAACAAAAGAAAGAGATCAATTTCACGATGGCTGACAACCATAGCAAAGTGCTTATCATCGGATCTGGTCCTGCTGGATATACGGCGGCCATTTATGCCGCAAGAGCAAATTTAAAGCCGCGCTTAATACAAGGCATGCAACCAGGGGGGCAGTTGACGATTACAACGGATGTGGAAAACTTCCCCGGATTTGCCGACCCCATCCAAGGGCCATGGCTGATGGAGCAAATGCAGCAACAGGCCGAAAATGTTGGCACAGAGATCGTCATGGATCTGATCACAGAAGTCGATTCTAAAAAGCGCCCCTTCAGTGCTAAAGGTGATAGTGGCCAAATTTATACGGGGGATACGCTGATCATTTGCACGGGGGCGCAGGCGAAATGGCTTGGGCTCGACTCAGAGCAAAAGTTTATGGGGGGAGGTGTCTCCGCCTGCGCGACCTGTGATGGCTTTTTCTATAGAGATAAAACAGTCGCAGTTATTGGCGGTGGCAACACAGCCGTTGAAGAAGCTCTATTTTTGACCAATTTTGCACAGAAAGTCTATTTAATCCATCGTCGGGATCGTCTGCGGGCTGAAAAAATTCTGCAAGATCGTCTTTTCAAAAACCCGAAAATTGAGACCGTTTGGAATCACACCGTGGATGAGATTCTTGGCACCCCAGGAGAAGGGGCTCTTCCGGCCCAAGTCACAGGTCTGCGCCTTGAAAATACTGGCAATGGCGACAGGCAAGAGCTGGCTTTAGAAGGGGTCTTTATTGCAATTGGTCATAAGCCAGCAACGGAATTGTTCCATGGCCAAGTGGAAATGGACTCTGAAGGCTATCTCATCACAGCTCCAGACAGCACGGCGACGAATATCCCAGGTGTTTTTGCTGCCGGAGATGTCAAGGATAAGCTCTATCGTCAAGCGGTGACCGCAGCCGGTATGGGCTGTATGGCGGCTCTTGAAGCCGAACGTTTTCTGGCGGAACAAGACCTCTAAAGCAAAGGGCGATCAGGTGAAAAACCTGATCGCTTTCGTTTTGCGACGAAACTTAAGACTCTCGCGCAAAGGGCAAAGTCAGCCTAAACCCCTCGCTCTCTGTGCTGTTTTGGGTCTATTTTTCAAAACAAAAAGCCAGACAAGACACCCCCCTTGCAAAAATTGTCAACAGGGGGGGGGCTTTTCGCGATAAAAAGCAAGAAGCCATTCACCCTGCTGACAAAATATTATAATCTTTGAGAATCCTATAAACTTGATATTTTGTTAGAGCTATAGGCGGCACCCTGAGGAGAGAAGGCATGGATTGGGATAAATTACGCGTCTTCCATGCTGTCGCAGAAGCAGGGTCTTTTACCCATGCCGGTGAAAGCCTGAACCTTAGTCAATCTGCTGTAAGCCGCCAAATTAGCAGTCTAGAGGACAGCTTAAATGTTGCTCTTTTTCATCGCCATGCCAGAGGGTTGATTCTGACAGAACAAGGCGAAATCTTGTTTCAAACAGCCAGGGAAGTCTTCGCGAAACTCTCTATGGCCGAGACCCGGATTGGAGAAAGCCGCCAAAAGCCCTCTGGCATGCTTCGGGTCACAACAACAATTGCTTTTGGGTCTGTCTGGTTGTGCGCGCGGATTAAAGACTTTTTGGAAGAGTATCCAGATGTCGATTTGCATCTTCTGTTAACAGACAGCGAACTTGATTTAGGCATGCGGGAGGCGGATGTCGCTATTCGTTTAGCGCCACCCCGGCAACCTGATCTTGTCGCACGGCATCTTTTCACCGTTCATACGCATATCTATGCCGCACCAAGCTATTTGGAACGATATGGCTCCCCGGAAACGATCGAAGATTTGGATCAACACCATCTTGTTGTCTATGGCGCAGATACCAAGCCGCCTGTGCCCGGCATTAACTGGTTAGCAGAAGTGGGACGCCAAGGCAGCCAAGGGCCAAGACAGCCTATTTTGACGGTCAATAATGTCTATGCAATTTTAAATGCTGTGCGCAGCGGAATGGCCCTTGGTAGCTTGCCCCAATACATGATCGATCCACATTATAATTTGATTCGTGTTCTTCCAGAAGTGCAAGGTCCGCCCATCGAAGGATATTTCGCCTATCCTGAAGAAATGCGCCATTCAAAGCGAATTGAGGTTTTTCGTGATTTTCTTTTGCGTAAAATTGCTGAATCGCATTTTTAAATATTTTTTCTTTTACAAGAACACTGGATTATAGAAGATAAAAGAATTAGTTTTCTGCTTCTTTGTGAGTCTCAATTGTAACTGTCTGATGAATTAAGGGGGCAAACGCATAAAAAAACAGATCAAAAAAATGTAAAAATTTGTTATCGTTCCAAGATGTTTTATTGATCGATAAGAAAATCAAGGGGATCGTTTCGTTGCTTTGCCGCAACAGAAACATTGGGTGTCATTGAATCTGACAGGATCGCTGTCGCTTCTCTGTATATGGCGATTATAATCAAGGTTCTTTCTGTTGATATTGGATGTATAGGTTAAATGAGCGTCGTTAGTCTCGAATCCGAAGAAGTCGCTGAGGCTGGTAAATGCCAAGTCATGGGTGATGTCTTCCAACCGAATGCAAGACGGTTGGTCGGTCGGGTCTGTCGCGAATATTTGGACCAGAAAAAACTCTGCGCAACCGAACTCATGACAGATATCGATTTGGTGGTTGAGTTCGCAAATACAGGTCAAGATCAACAAAGAGCAACCCAGCTTTTAGCCGGGGCGCAATCTCGGGTTTTTAATTTTGATCTCCATAAACGCATGCGCGGCCTGATCCAAATGAGTGATAAGGTGCGGGAGCATCTCCAAGCCAATTCCGATAATGGTTTGATTCCCACAATTCCTGTTGGCGGCGTGGGGGCCGTTCTCAATAGCCTGGCTGGGAAGGATGACGGCACCGTCGCACCCCTTGTTTTTGCTGGGCTGTCAGCGCCTTCGAAAGAAATTCGCGATTGGTCTGATAAGTTGAATCATTTTCTCAATATGGCAGAAAATGAAACAGACGAGAAATCGATTTATTATTTAGAATCCTATATCGCCGATATTTTAGATAGCCAGCAAGCGCAAAAGAAAATTTTTGGTGAGATCTCCAATCTGTCAGTAAGGTTACGTGAAATTGCCGACCTTTTCCAAGGGCGATTGGAAACGACATCACAGCATGCCGCCGCGAAAAGCTTAGCACGGCTCAATAAATTGATGGCCCGGTTCCCAGCGCCAGAAGGGTTGCCGCAAATAAGGCTGTCCTTAGAGCTTATTGTCCGACGGTCTTTGACATCTGGCATTCCAATTGCACGGGGTGGTGGTGTTGGGCCTCTCTTGGAACTCTGCCGGACTTATGAGCATTTGCAGTTTCAGGGCCGGACAATCGGTGGTGATAAAGTCACAGAAGCCATTGAAACACGCATGGGACGGCAGGCAGAGCCCGAAAATCTCATGATGCTTTTGCAAGATGATCAAACCATCGTTGAAAAAGTCAAAGCTTTAACCGAACTCCAAGATCGGCTGATCGGAGATGCAAATAAACGTTCGGTCAATGGCATCATTAAAGGCCAGTTCGAGCGCCGGGATTTCGCAAAAGATCTTTTGGACCTTGGGGAAACACCGACACAGAAATTGAAAATTGTATCGGATCTCTATGATCATATCATGGATTCTGACATCCCAGAGGGTATGAAAGAACGTTTTGGTGAGAGTTTAGAACAAATCCAAATGAGCTTTATTAAGGAAACAAAGCTTTTTGCTAAAATCAATAAATCAAGTAAAAATGTTTCAGAAACAGTCATGAAATTGATTGATCTTTGCCGCTCTGGAATGTTCACCCGAGGGCAAAATATGCTCTATGTCCATAGCCTGATTAAACATCAATTGGGACAAAGTGATTTCATGAAGTCCTATCTTGCAGGTGTTAAAGACGAAGCGGCAAAACAGAAAAAAGTCCAAGAGCTTAAAAAGCGCCTTATGGAAGCCGGGATTGATAGCCTGAGCAGCGGAAAACAGGCTGAGTCGGCCGCTTAAAGTCACGCGTAAAGACTGAAAGTCAAAAGTAAAGACTGAGATGCTGTGAAGCAAAAGCCATTTTCCATGGCTTTTGCTTTTTTGCCTTTGGCGGCCAAAGGACGTGTCCTTTGGAAACCTCTTTACTCGATACTCTGTTCTCTGGAAAAGAAAGACTTTAAAGAGTGTTTTGCCAGGGATAAATCGCCTTGGATGGCAAGAAGTGCTGGCACGACAAGTAAGACCAAGAGTGTGGCCACCATCAGGCCAAAAACAATTGTCACAGCCATTGGGATCAAGAACTGCGCTTGTAAGTTCGTTTCAAAGATCAAAGGGGTTAAGCCGCCGATGGTTGTTGCGGATGTTAGAATGACTGCGCGTAAGCGATCGCAAGACCCTTCAATAATGGCAGAGAGTAAGTCCTGGTGATCGCGTTTTTCATCAATCGTGCTGACAAGCACAATGGAATCATTCACCACAATCCCAGATAAGCCAATCATGGCGACCATAGAGAGAATGGTGAGGGCATAGTCCAGGACAAGATGGCCTAAAACCGCGCCAATAAATCCAAACGGAATGACCGCCAAGACAGCGAAAGGACGGCTATAGCTGCCAAAAACCCAGGCCAGAATGATATACATGCCAGCAAGGCCAAGAATGGCACCGAGTTTCATATCCGCAAAGGCTTCCCTTTGTTCTTCGGCACGGCCTTCAAAGCTATAGCGAATTTGATATTTATCGACGATTTCTAAAAGCCCTTTTTCTTGAAGAGCTTGGAGCACTTCCCCTGTATTGGTGACCGCTTTGTCAATTTCTGCGGCGACTTGAACTTGTCTTTGTCCATCTTCCCGACGGATGGTGGCAAAGCCTAGATTCTCGCGAAAAGAAACAATTTCTGTTAAGGATACTTCTTCCCCTTGGGGCGAGCGGAGGTAAAGTCTCTCCAGCAATCCGGCTGTGATCTCAGTATCGGGATAGCGGACACGGACAGTGACTTCCTCTTCTCCTCTTGGAAAGCGTTTGGCAATTGCCCCTTCTAAAGCGCTGCGCACTTGCTGGCCCACAATCTCGGTGGTGAAGCCCAAAGCGCGGCCTCTCGAGGTGACTTCGAGAATGGTCTCTGGCTTGCCATAAGGCAGATCATCTTCGATATCCGTGACGCCGGGGAATCGGTCTAGAAGGGCTTGCACTTCAAGGGAGGCGGCTTTCAGCGCTTGGATATCGGGACCGTAAAGCCGGACATCAATATCTCGCCCTGGAGGCCCCCCTTGCGCTGGCAAAATGGTGAGAAGATTGATTTTGGGCAGAGGGGGAATATTGGCTTTCCAGGCTTGGATAAAGGCATCGGTGCGCACAGGGCGGGTGTCAGAGGGGATGAGCTCCACACGAATGCCGCCCAAGGTATCTTGAGATGTGGCGGCGCTGGTGGCACCGCCGCGTGCGACAGGTGCCCCGACCTTAATCATATTCATGACCAGCAGAGAGTGGTCAAGGTTGTGTTCTTTTTGGAGTTGCACATCTGTTGCACGCAAAGACTCATCAAGACTTTCGAGAATGGCTTCTGTTTCTGCACGCTTGGTGCCAGCCATGGTTTCAAGATTCACATAAAGCGTATCGGCTTCTGGCGAGGGAAAGAAATTAAACCCAACGCGCGCGCCCGCAACAAGGCCAATCGCAATCAGAAACGCACAGAGCGTTGCCCCTAAAGTTCTATAACGATTGAGAACCGCCCAGCTGACAAGGCGACGATAAGGCCCCTCTCGAAAGGCTATAAACTTTGCGTCGAAACTGTCGCGAAAGCGGCCCATCCGGTTTTTCTCATGGAGAACATTGCCGCCAAGCGCGCTGCGTAAATGGCCCGGCATGATCAAAAAACATTCGATCAAGCTGGCAACAATCACACAACAAATCACCAGAGGGATGGCGACAATGATATCGCCCATGATCCCAGCAATCAAAAAAAGCGGCATAAAAGCAGCGATTGTTGTTAAGGAAGAGCTAAAAACAGGCGGTGCCATGCGACGTGCGGCGGAAACAGCTGCGGCCATGGGGGCAAGCCCGGCTTCACGGCGGGCTTCGGTATGTTCTCCAACCACAATCGCATCATCGACAACAATACCAATCGCCATGATAAGACCAAACAGACTGATCATATTGATGGTTTGGCCGGTCACAAACATAACAGCAATGGTTGCAAGCAAAGAAACGGGGATGCCAACGGCCACCCAAAGGGCGACATGCCAGTTTAAAAAGAGAAATAAGACCACAAGAACGAGAATAAGGCCCCCCAAACCATTATTGATCAGCAAGTCAATGCGGTCTTCAATAAGGTTCGAGATGACGTCATATTGTTCTAAAGTCAGATTCCGGGGCAAGGTTGGACGAATTTCGCTCAAATACTCTCGGACAATTTGTGCAAGCTCCAGCGCATCTGCATTGACGGAGCGCTGGATATGCAATTCGATGGCAGGATTGCCATTGCGCATGGCTGTTTGTCCGCCATCTTCAAAGGTTTCCTTGACATCGGCGATATCGCCTAACAGCAATTTGCGGCCATTATCGAGGGCTTTGATCTCAACACCTTGCAAGCCTCGTGCGTCCCGTAATAAGCCAAGACTCCGGACCTGTCTTGTGCCGCCATCAAGATCGCCGGAAGGGACATCTTGGCTGGTTTCTTTGATCCGTGCGGCAATATCAGAGGGCGTGAGGTCTAGGCGGCGCAAGGCTTCTGGGCTGACTTCAACCCAGATCTCCTCCCCGCGATTGCCAAAGAGATCCACCTTGTCAACGCCGCGATCGAGAAGCTGATCGCGCATATCACGGGCAAAAGCGGCCAAAGCCCGTTCGGAGTAAGGGCCAGAGAGCACCAAGCGTGAGATCGTGTCATAGCGAGTTATACGCTGGATTTCAGGCTGTTCGGCTTCTTCTGGCAGGGTGGTCACGAGATCTACAGCAGATTCAACATCGGATAAGGCTTGCTGCATATCAGAACCAGATTCAAATTCGACAGCAACCGTTGCCGCCCCTTCGACGGAAGAGGAGCGTAATCTTTTCACTTGGTCAAGGAAACGGAGCTCTGGCTCCATGGCTTGGACAATATTGGTGTCAATATCCTCAGCCGTTGCCCCCGGCCATTCGACTCTGACGGTAATAATTTCAATACCAAAATCTGGGAAGAACTGAGTGTTGATTCTGGAAAGTGCCGCAAAGCCAACCAAAATCATCAGCGCCATCAGCAGATTGGCGGCTGTTGGGTGGCGCGTGAAAAGCCCAATAAGGCCAGCTTGATTTGGATCATCACGATGGGGCATGGCCGCTACTCCTCTAAAAAGCGGCGCAGGGTGACTTTAACATCTGGGCCTATTTCGGGGAAATGAGAGACGGCAATAATGGCGTCATCCGGGATTTTCTCACCGGTGATGAGCATATGATCGCCAACTTGTCGTAAAACCGAGATCTGACGTTCTTGCAAGCGTCCGGACAAAAGATCTTTATTGTGTGATGTGGAAACTTTGTTTGGGGCCGCTTCCTTTTGGTCTGCTGTCTCAGAAATGTTTGAGGTTTGGCTGTCCCGATTCTCCTCCGCCTCCTCGGTGAGAGGATTGACCAAAAAGATCTTATGATCGCTGGTCACAGCACTCTCCGGCACAGAGAGCACGGCATGATAGTGACGATCCGGCAGCTCTACTTGCACAAAGGCTCCTGGACGCAGGGGAATGGCTTGGCTATTGGTTGTCAGGCGGCCAAATAAATCAACACCACCGCTGGCACTGTCGATTTCAGCGCCAACACGATCCACTGTGCCTTCATAACGGTAATGCCCACCGCCGACATTCCAATAGACAGTCAGAGGGCGACCAATGAGACCACGGTCACCATTATAAGTAATTGAATCTTTTGAGCTATCCTTTTGAGACGCTTCGATGAGACGGGCAAAGTCTCCATTGCTCAATTGGAAACGGACCTCGAGCCTTTCCGCATCAATCAGCCTGGCGACCTTGTCATTTGTGGAAACATGTTTACCAACGGCCACATCTGTCTCTGCGATAAACCCATCAAAAGGTGCGGTGAGCCTGGTGTCTTCGAGATTTCTTTGCGCACGCTTCAGGGCGACCTCAGCGCGGGTAATGGCGGCGGCCAATTGGTCACTTTGTGCTTTTTTCTGCACAATGCCTTGTTGTCTTGTCGTGACCGACTGCCGGGCTTCTGAGACGGCTAAAGCGGCATCATCCAAGGCTTTTTGGGTACCAGATCCCTTTTTGCGGAGATCGCGTTTTCTGTTCATGTCGCGTTGGCGCAAGGTCAGGCTGGTGCGTGAGGCGGCCAGTAACTCTGTTTCTGCTTTTATTTGTGCGGCGTTCTCTGCCAATTTGGCTTTTGCTTCAAGGAGAGCCGCCTCTTTTTCTGCAACATCCGCCTCATAATCAAAGGGGTCAATTGCAACCAAAAGATCCCCTGTGGCGACAACAGCCCCATCTTGAAGGTCAGGGCCGATGGCTGTGACCCGTCCAGAGACAAGGGGCCGCAGATCAAGTTCATTCCCCGCAACAACTTCTCCAAAAACCGTGAGTGTGGGCTGTAAGCTTTTCCAATGGGCTTTTAGACCATCAACGGCCCAACTTCTCTCAACGATGGGCTCTGGTTGGGCTTTTGGCTTGGTCTTGATGAGGAAAAATGTAACCCCTAAGCCGCAGGCTACAATCAGAAACCCTAAAAGAAGGTCGCGCCGCAGATTTCTTTTGAGGGGAGCGTGAAACGAAGAGACCTTTGTCTTGCCCTCTTCGGTGTTATGATCTTTCGATGTCTCTGCTGGGGGGGCTGAAGAGGGAGGGTCTTGGTCATTATGCATGGAGAAAGCCTTATATGAGACGAAAAGATCACATGAAACTGTGATGGCAGGGTGAGCGCTAAAGTGAAACAGGCATGACGATTTTTTTTTAAAGGGGAGGCATAGAAAAGAGCTTGATTTTACTATAGGTTCTCATCCTACCCTGACGTCTTAGCGACACCGAAAGAGCAAATCGTCGCAGCCAAAACCCCGACCGCCAATACCGCCGCTGCCTAACAGGCGAACATCTTTGACGATGCCTTTATGGTCAATGAGCGCCTCTAATTTGCAATATTGACGCGGTTTGGAAGGGCTGCGGCTAAAGTTTCGGCTGTCTTCTAAGGCGGCTGCGCCGGGGATGTCTTGATGTCCGCCACTCTCGCTATAAAAAGTCATCCAAAGTCCTTGAGCGGATTTTTCTGTGCGGGATGGCTTACCGGCACAAGCGCGTAAGGCGTGTTCGCTCATGCCAATGAGTTCAGGGGCTTGCGCCCTGGCGGTTCGTGCTTTTTGATAGGCGCAACCGCCCAGACTTAGAGCAATGCCGCTTGAGAGCAGTATTAAGCAGAGCCTTTGACTGCGTTTCTGCCGTGAATATGTTTGGAGAGAGGCAGATCTGAGAGTGATTCTTGGCTTTGTGAAGAAATGCGAGAAAGCCATTTATGTCTCCAATATGTCAGCAATGAAATCTTTGTAACCAGAGCCATTTCTGTGGTGCCTTGCGCTGGTGTGAGCGCATATACCATAAAATAAAGATTGTGTTGTATTCTGCTTATGTTTGCAGGGTTTTTATCCGCAAAATTGCTACACTTGGCCATCTTGACGTATCTCGAATTTTGCGTGGCGAAGCTTCCCAACTTATTGAAAAATATGGGTCTTAGAGTCAGGAAAAGAGGTCATGAAAGGTTCCCAATTTTTATGGCGATAATTTTCATACGCAAGACTTCAGGGCAATATCCCCGAGCTTTTGCCAAAAATGTTTCCTTATATGTCTTTTACGGCTGAAATGTGCGATGGATTAGGCTCTATTGTAATATTGTATTACTAGAATTCTGGAATTTATAAATAAATATAGATAAGAAATATCTTATATTGAGACTTTATAGTGTTCTTTAATGTAGATCCTTAATCACAAAAATGTGAGTAAATTTGAGATCTTTAAAATATAAAGTTTTAGATTTAAATTAATCTTTAAATTTAGGCCCTATTTTAAAAAAGGGCTGAGGATCGTAAATAAAAATAGACTTTGTGACCTTCGTTACAGAAATTGATACAAAAATGCTTTAATTCTTTCCTCATGATGCAGGGGCATCAAAGAAAAGGGGTAAGGGGATCAGTAATGATACAAGAGATTGTTATAAAGCCTTATGAAGATAATGGTTTTAATGCTAAAAGGACTGTGTCCTCTCTTGAAAATGGGGGAATATCTTTGAATTCATCTATGGAACAACCTCACAACTGGTATGCGCGCACAACTTTTATTCTGCAACAAGAAGCAAAACAAGCGTTGCGTCGTGGCAATCAAAATTTACATGATCGTCTGCAAGCACGCAGCCGTGCTTTGGAAGAAGATGCCGCTGCACTTTGGGGCCGGTAAGAAAATATATCGGTAATGCTCGCCTGTCAGGCTGCCCTTACGCCCCTAAAGCCTCCTCATCAAGGTTTCCAAAGGGCTTGCCCTTTGGTCACCAGAGGTAAAAGCGGTTTGTGCTGCTCATATGATAAGATTAATGGCCTTGATGGTTTAATTGTGCATTGCTCGCCATATAACGTTCGATTAGAGCAATATCTTCTGGGTTATTGAGTTCCCAGAATTGATGGCCATGGCTCTCGACTTCAACGACATGCACGCTTTCACCAGCTTCAAGAAAACGCAATTGTTCAAGCTGTTCTGCCTGTTCTAAAGGGCCGATGGGCCAAGACGGATAGGCGGCAAGAGCCCCTGGCCGATAGGCATAGACACCAACATGATGGTAAATGGGAATATCGTCTGGCGTTTTATCTGCCGGGAGAAAGGGAATTACTTCTTTCGAGAAATATAAGGCTTGCCCGGAATGGCCAAAGACAGCCGTTGTTGCCCCAACGCGCCCTTCTTTACGATCTTGGATTAATTGCTCATAATGGGCTGTTTCGCAGCGTAGGACGGGGGTGACCATCCCTATCTCAGCTGTTGCTTTTATTAAATAATCGATCAAAGGGCTGACAAACCATTTTGGAACAAGCGGTGCATCGCCCTGCAGATTCACAATAATATCAGCAGAGACTCCGGCTTGCTGTTCTAAAAGAACAGCCGCTTCTGCGACTCTTTCCGTGCCATTCCGGCAATCTTCCGATGTCATCAAAACTTGACCACCGATCGAACGCACCGCATCAGCAATTCGCTCATCATCTGTTGCGACAAAAACAGCGCTTTTATCTGCCATGGTCAAAGCGGTCTCATAGGTCCAATGGATGGCCGGGCGTCCTTTGATAAGAGCAAGAGGCTTGCCTGGAAAACGAGAGGATTGATAACGCGCGGGAATGATGATGGCTGTTTGCATAGGTTGTCCTAAAGAGCAAAGGGCAAAGTGATGGCTCCATCACTTTGATCTGTTTTGCAACAAAATAATAAGAAAAAGCATGTCTTTGCCGAAGAGTCTTGAACGCGGACAAGCTATCAAAGCGCATGAACATTAGGCGTTAGAGAGCAAAGCGCGATCAGGTGGGGTCACCTGATCGCTCGCGTCTTGCGGCAAAAATAAAAGCCTAGAGTCATTCGCGACTTAGGTTTGGTCGCGGATAACTCTAGGGCGCCTCATTCCAGAGCACGCCAGCTGTATTTGCCATGGTGCCAACAGCCATGCGGCAGGCGGCGCGTGCTTGTTCGCCGCCCGCAGGATCTCGATCCCATATGACATAAAATGGGCCGCTCGCGCAGCTTGAGACGCATGCTTTGACGAGACCGTGCCATTTTTGATCGCCCATATCGAGTTGGGCTTTATCCCCTGTAACGCCAAACATAAAAGGCGATCCCGCTAAAGGCATCATAGCCCCTTGGGGCGGTATTGTGGAGGCGAGAATTTCTGCTTGCGGCATTGGCAGGAAAACATCTGTATAGCCTTCTAGAATTTCACATAAGGCCTCTTGTGCTTTGACGGAAGCAGGGAAGAGGATAGCACTGAGGAGCAAACAGACACAGAGGAAGCCGTATTTAGAGGACAAAGATGCTGTTCTAAAGTGCCAATCAGACATGTCAGACATGGGGATTTTCCTGCGCAGAGAGCCATTTGGGCTGAAAGGGCAATTTGGGAATATAGTCGTGCCATTGACCCTGAATGCAAGAGCTTTATATCACCCCATAAAAGATGGCAGATGTGTATAGTGTTTGCTCTTCGGGTCAGCATAATGGAAATTATGATCGTTGGTATAACGAGTTCTTGTCTTTTAAGACAAATTAAAATCATGACATAAAGCGTATTGTCCAGGCTCTTTTTGATGTAGAGGAACATATGGCGACTGAAAAGTCGAAGATTTTGCCACTTGATCTTATGATGTTATCAGAGCTTTGGGTCCGTTTTGCGGCAAAAACATGAGAGCAAAGGCCAATTTTTTGGTCCGTTTTGCGGCAAAAACATGAGAGCAAAGGCCAATTTTTTGGTCCGTTTTGCGACAAAAACAAAAACATCGAACACGTCCCTTTCGTCTTAACAAAAGCGAAAGGCTTTAATTTTCTGTTAAAAGAAAAAAAAGAGTAGGCTTTGGAAGAGATATGAGTAAACTCCTTTCAGAATCTGTAAGGTTTTGTGCGAAAGAGGCGAACAGTCTCGCAAAGCAAAACAGATAGTGCCATAAACACTGGGACAGCAGCGCTCCGAAAACTCTGATGATGGAAGAGACGAATGATAAAGCGTTGGGCATTGTTAGCCATTGGCTGGTTTTTAACCATCACGGGAGCGGTCATTACACCTCTCCCACCGCCATTTGCTTTTGGGTTTGTTTTGCTTTTCATCGGTCTCTATATTTTGTCGTCCCAATCAAAAATTGTTCGGCGTTGGATTCAATGGTCGCGCCACCGGTTCCCGAAATTCTCTCGGCAAATGGATAATTTAAAACCACGTATGCCAGAAAGAATGAGAGGATTTATCACCCGTACCCGGCCTCTGGCGATTGATCGTATGCGGCGTTGGCGCAAAATTCGTGCGCAGAAGCTGCAAAAATCAGAGGCAGGCGCCGTTAAGCTTGGCCCTGATCATCAAGCAACAACGCTTTAACAGCAAAGCAGTCTGCTATAAAGGGTAAAAAGATCGATCCTTTTGCCCTTTACTTCTAGAGCAGAGGTCAAAGTGACGCCTCTATTCCTTTTGCCCATTTTGCAGTAAAATAAAGATATACCGTATTTCTCCTGGGTCAGGATAAAAGCATAATGCTCTAAAATGATTTTTATCCGACGACTGGCATTGTTTTCTCTAAAATGGCGCAGAAGAATCCATCGGTGCCATGCTGGGCAGGGGAGAGAGCCATAAAAGATGTATCACTCGGACAGGCAGGGGCGCCGAGAGAAGAAAGGCTTTCTGACCAAATGTCTGCCAAAGGACGCAGGGTAAAATTTGGGTCTGTGGCAAGAAAAGCCTCTACAATTTGCTCATTCTCCCTTGGCAATAAAGAACAGGTTGCATAGATCAGGCGCCCTCCAGGGGTCACAAGGCGGGCGGCGCTCTCAAGGATGTCTTTTTGGAGTCCACATAAATCTTCTAATTCTTCTGGCCGAGAGCGCCATTTTGCATCAGGGTTTCGACGCCAGGTCCCGCATCCACTGCAAGGGGCATCCACGAGAACACGGTCAAAGCCTCCTTTATGACGCTTCACCCATTGATCGCGGGCATTGGATAAGGCGCGACGTTCGACATTATGGACGCCAGCGCGGCGTAACCGCTTAACGCCAGCCTCTAAACGTCCTTCGGACACATCACAAGCGATGAGACGCCCCTTATTTTGCATTGTGGCGGCGAGCAGGAGCGTTTTCCCTCCAGCACCAGCACAAAAATCGACCACGCGCATGCCTGGCCGTGCATCTGTCAAGAGCGCAATGAGTTGCGAGCCTTCATCTTGGATCTCAATCACCCCCTCTTTATAAGCCTCTAAGGCCATCAGAGGAGGACGCCCGCGCACTTCAAGACCATAAGGGGAAAAAGCTGTTGGCGTGGCGGCAATACCCACAGAACGGAGCATGGCAATGGCCTGATGTCTGTCGGCTTTGAGGGGATTAACCCGCAGATGAACCGCTGCAGATTTACGCATGGCACGCGCTTCATCGTTAAGACGATCGCCAAATTTTTGCTGTAACTCTGGCAGCAGCCAGTCAGGCAATTCAAGCAACGCGGCCTCTGGAAGTTTGCTTGAGTCTAAATCTTGACCAACCAAGCGATCGACAAGGGCACTTTCTTCTCGAGACAGTTTTTGGGGCGCATGGGGGTGAGAGTCACAAAAACCGGCAATGTCTTTGGCCGATACATGCTCTCCTAAAGCCAATTCGGCGAGGACCAAAAGCCGTCCGCGGCTCAGAGGGCCGAGGGCTGGAGACTCCGTCCATTGGTCGGGAACCCGGGGCGGTGGTGGTTTGACCCCAGCATCACGCAACCACCAGAGCAAGCGCGCACGATGGCGTAGAATCCGATAGACCCTTTCATGGATATCAGCACGATCTTTTGAGCCGATGAAGCGGCGCTGCTTGAAAAACAGCGAACATAGGCGGTCTGCAGGGGGTCTTGTGCGATCGACAAGACCGGCCTCAAGAAGTTCGCAGAGTTCCATACTGGTTTGGAGACGTGCAGAAGGATGCATCGTTTTGGTTTTGCCTCCGGCGGCTAAAGGGCTTGCCCTTTGGAAAATGTTTATTGGGTTTGTGTGGCAGGAGAAGATGTGCTTTGAGCGAATCTTTTGTCGTGGTCGCTGTATGAGAGCCTTTCGCTTTTATAGTGACCCAGGTGAAAGGCTCTCTATCTCTGTTTTGGCCGCAAAACGGACCAAAAGAATAAAAGGATTCTTTTGGCCTTTGCTCTCAGGTTTTTGCCGCAAAACGCAT
>DDLW01000092.1 GCA_002340345.1 Alphaproteobacteria bacterium UBA2562
GGCGCGTAAACAATGCGCAGGGTGAAGGGCGAAGTCCGAACCCAAAGCCAGCCGATAGGATTGGCGTGGCAGCTATCGGCACATAAATAATAACGGATAACGCCGATAAACTCTTAAATCTTACAGATAGTTCGCTAAGATCTGATCGGTGTCATGAGGTGTTAATCCCTCATCGGTTGAAAAAATTGTTTGTGCGTTTTTCTTATGTGTGACGATATGACCTCTCGCTAAGGCATGGAGTTCAAAAAGATCATAGAGATGAGGCTTTTTCAAAGTCGCCATAGCCTGCCCAATCAGCACCATCCCTTTTTGATGGCTTTCAACCGTGTTATACCAATATGGGTTTCTCGTTAAGGCGAGATCAGTCCATATGAACTGTCGCTTTTGTAGATCAAGGATAACTGGAATAGCGATTTTCGTATCTGCAGAAATATCAACTTTATGAATGACAGTTCTTGGCTCAAAAATTTCACCAGAATTGAGGCTCTTTCTTGCCATCCAGCCAGCATAGCATTCTGGAAGGTCACAATAAGGGTGTGTGGTGAAAGAATTCAAAGACATCACAACATATCGTGCTTTGCACTTTAACGCAGACACACTATCCAAATCAATAAACTCACACGCCCCCTCTGGCGCTGAGGTAATGTCGCCGCTATGGTAAGCGTGGAATTTATCAGATTTCAAATTGGTAAAGGAGATATGCTCCAGATAGTGCCAATTTTTGTCATAGAGAACAGCCGATAAATCGATATCCACACGACCGGTCCGAACGCCCTTAACCGTCCCTTCTTTCCACCATAAGAAAAAACGGATGGTCTTGGCCTTTGGCATAGCCAGACGTGAGCCTCGTGCTAGATTTTTGAGGGCTTTACTTGCTGATCTTTGGGAGAGCGGTATTGTGTAATTTTTGAGGTCTGGATTGATATAGACAGCACCTAATGGCTCTAGAGATCTGAACCGTTGTATCAAGGTCTCTCTAATGATCTCTACCACCTTATGGCAGGTTTCTTTACTGAGACAATTGTGTTCATTCGGACGAGCAAAGGCTTTTGCGACATCCCCTTTGGGAAAAAAGACCCGCAATTCATTTTGTATATGCCTCTCTTTGAAATGCGCCATAATTTGCAGTAAAACATTTGTGGATACATGCGTGGCAATTGTTTCAAAGGTTTGCAAAATAGATTTATGATCCTTCGCTGAACGCAATAAATGATCCAAATGTCTGGCGAATTCTCCGGGTCTTGTTTGTAGGTGATCTGCTGCCTTTGAAAAAGCGCCATCGGCAAAATGTTGTTCTAAGACTCTATTGAATGTTTTATAAGGTTTATTATTACGAAGAATATCGAAGGCTTCAGAACTTTTAGGAAAAAGATGTTTATATTCGAAAGGGTGCAATCGCTCGCCCAACCGAATCCAACGTTTTTTATGACGCAGCATATCTTCTGTTGGTGCCTGGCATCGCTCTAACAGCCCCAATAAAAACTTACGTTCCGAGCGTTTAAAACTTTTATATTTTGTATTTTTAGACAGGCTGATATCACCATCAGATAAAGCCGTGGCGATTCTCAAAATATCCGTTGCTGTTTTGGTGTAACGGCTTATAATTTCTGTTGCATCGTCTCTATATCCCAGCAATAAGCTTGAGATATAAGCTAAATTCTCTTTATGGGGAATGGTCTCTGGCAGAAAACGATCTAAGTCATTCCAATATTGCACGAAAAGCCACGTTAAATCAGATTTATCATCTTGAGAGAGAGACGATTTCGCTGCCAATAAGTTTTTAAAGATACTCTCAAAATCTTCCCGTGAACCAAGATCTATAACTGTGATTGGCGTTTTTTCTTTTAAAGGAGCCCGTTTTTTCTTGACAAAACCAGGCATTATTCTTGTGCCGATCCAGTCTCCTAAATAGTGCCGCTGATTGATATCAAATAACAGGTCTTTTGGCATCCCTTTGACCTGTGCAGGAAAATTTGGAAACAAAGGTTGAAACGTCCTATGAGCGCCAACCATAGTCTTTAGATCTCTTATGAGTGCTTCATAAAAGATCGCCAATTGTTCTTGGCTTAACGTGCTTAAGCGTTCAGCAAGAGCCTCAGAAATAGAATAGCCTAAAGACTCAATATTACTGACAAGTGCAATAACATATTCGGCCTCGAGTTGGTTATTCCCAAGCGCGAGGAGAACTTTATTCTTACGCTTTAGATAAATTCTATTTTCCATTATAGCCTTTACATAAGAGGAAAGTGCGACCCTAAACCAAAGCCCCCCGCGCACAGCCATGGGCTGCCGCCTTGGGGGTCCCCAATAGAAGGAAGGATCATCATAGCCTCGATATCTATGATAGTGAAGATTGTTTTATAGTCAATATAAGTTTATTTCCCCATGCAAATTCTTGAATGACATACTTATATATAGAGCCTATCGATAGAATTAATGTGTTGGCAAACGGCAAAAGCAATGCTGTAGCACTCTCATATGATTACAATAGAGTAACATCATAACAAACGGTCGCGTGAAGTTTAAGGTAATGTATCATCGAGAAGAAATCTGTTTTCGGGCGCAATCAAGCTATAAATACTATGTCGCCAAATACAGCTTTTCGCATGGAGAAATGCTATGGAATTTCTAACATTGGATGAACGGTCTATTCATGATCATCATATTTGTTGTGCCATAAGCGACAAAAAATCTTCGGAAGGCTATGATGCAAAAAAGGACTGGTTACGGACCCAATTTGCCAATGGCTACCGTTTTCACAAAGGTGATGTGCGTGGCAAAGTTCTTATAGAATATGTGCCCATTGAGCATTCATGGCTCCCCTTGATAGGGAGCAACTTTATGGTCATCAACTGTTTCTGGGTGAGTGGGCAATTTAAAGGCAAGGGATATGGCAAAAAGCTCCTAGAACAATGCCTAAAAGATGCAGCACATCTTGACGGAGTCATTGCGATTTCGAGCGACAAGAAGCGCCCCTTTATGACAGACCCAAAATTCCTCGCCTATCATGGTTTTGAAATTATAGACGAAGCGCCGCCATTTTTTAAGTTATGGGGATTTAAAACAAATCCTGAAGCAGATTTCCCAAAGATTTTGGATACAGCGCGTTCGGGTCAATGCCCTGATAATAAAGGGATCACAGCTTACTACTCCAACACATGCCCTTTTACAGAATTTTATACAAACACAGCCCTTCGTGAATATGCATCATCCAGAAAGGTGCCAATTACGATCCATAAAATTTCAAGCCAGGAAGAAGGACGGGCTATGCCTGTGCCCTGGATCATCAATAGCGTTTTCTACCAAGGCAAGTTGGTCACTCTCGAGATAAAGGTAGAACGTCACCTTGATAAATATATTTCTTAGCCTTTAGAATTGAGTGCTGGTTTTTTAAGGAGATTTGGGCGGCGAACCGCAAAAGAAATATGGCCGAGAATGAGAGACAAATTCCGAACCCGGAGCCAGCGGTTAGGGTCGGTGTGGCGGAGAACCGCGAAAGCAATATGGCGGATGGGGTGGGATTCGAACCCACGAGGAGCTATTAACCCCTGCCGGTTTTCAAGACCGGTGCCTTCAACCGCTCGGCCACCCATCCATCATAGGATCAAATCATAGAGAAAGAATATTATGACTTGAACACTGAACATATCGAAGAGGCCGCTTTCTATCTGAATTTCTTTCGATCGTCTAGTGTTTTTTTTCAAAAAAAACATAGAATTTTATATTTCTCCGATAACAAGCATGATTTTTAAAAAGATTCGCTCGAAACACTCTTAATTTTGAGTGAAATATTTTATAATTCAATATTCCTCTATATCCCTCAAAAACAGTTTGATTATGATCCTTTTCCGATATTTCATAACAACATTGCCCTATTTCTAACGCCCATAAGGTCATAAGGCACTATCATGACAAATCTTACGCATTTTAATGACCAAGGTCATGCCATTATGGTCGATGTCGGCCATAAGGACATCACACAGCGCGAAGCCATCGCCCGTGGCCTCATTCAAATGAAACCTGAAACCTATCAAGCGATTACGAATAACCGTATCCAAAAAGGAGATGTTTTTGCTGTTGCCCGTTTAGCAGGGATTATGGCTGCAAAAAAAACATCAGATTTGATTCCCTTGTGCCATCCCCTGCCCTTAACAGCTGTTAGTGTTGAATTTTGTCCCCTCGACGATGGATATTCTATTGAGATAGAAGCCTGCTGCCGTACTGACGGCAAAACAGGCGTAGAAATGGAGGCCTTAACAGCTGTGAATATTGCGGCTTTGACGATCTATGATATGTGCAAGGCTGTCGATCGTGCAATGGTGATTACCAATATCAGGCTGCATAAAAAATCTGGTGGTAAATCAGGATTATATCAGGAGGTCTTATGATTTCGGTTGAAGAAGCGCGGTTGCGTATTATCGCTGGCCTTATTCCTGTTGGTGGTGAGACAATTCCTCTTTCACAAGGGCATGGCCGTGTTCTCAAAGAAGATCTGATAGCCCAGACGACACATCCTCCCAGCCATGTTTCTGCGATGGATGGTTATGCCTGCCGCAGCCAAGATCTCGAAGCAGGATCAACCAACCTCATGCTCGTCGGCCAAGTGGCCGCTGGCGCACCCTATGACGGCACGGTTGGACAAGGCGAAACGGTGCGCATTTTCACAGGGGCTCCTGTCCCTGAAGGCGCTGATGTTGTTATTATTCAAGAAAATGTTAAAGTCACAGAAGCACAAGGTCTAGGACGAAAAATTCATATTGAACAAACCGAAAAAGCTGGCCGTAATATTCGACCGGCTGGCGGTGATTTTCAGTCTGGCGCTTTAGGGCTAAAGGCTGGCAAAAGGCTCACAAGTCGCGATATCGGTTTTGCCGCCGCCATGAACCATCCTTGGCTGAGGGTCTATCGCAAGCCAAGAATCGCCCTGTTATCGACCGGAGATGAACTCTGCCGTCCTGGCGACCCTTCACTCGCGACATCTTCTGCGAAAATTGTAGAATCAAATAGCCATCTGCTCGCAAGTCTCATCCAGTCTTGCGGTGGTGATGTGCAATGGATCGGGTTGGTCAAAGATGATACTGAATCTTTAGCCACAATCGCAAAAGAAGCCTCTCATGCAGATTTACTTGTCACAAGTGGTGGCGCCTCTGTTGGTGATCACGACCTCATTAAAGCCGTTTTAGGCGGTGGCGGCCCAGATTTAGAATTCTGGAAAGTTGCAATGCGACCGGGAAAACCTGTGATGTTTGGCCCGAAATTGCTGGGAGAACGGCCCGCTTTTCTCGGTCTCCCCGGCAATCCTGTTTCTGCTTTTGTTTGTGCTTTACTTTTCTTGGCCCCGGCTCTTCAAGCTTTGCAGGGCAAGACAGACACTATTTCCATTCTTCCTTCTGCGCGTTGCACAGTGCCTCTTCCTGCCAATAAAGAAAGAGAACATTATATGCGTGCTTCTTGTTCTTACGATGTTTCTGGCCAGCTCAATGTCACCCCGCACCCTGATCAAGATAGTGCGAAATTGTCTATTTTGTCGGAGTCTAACTGTCTTTTGAAGCGCAATGCCCATGCCTCAGAGGTCATACCAGGAGATTTACTCCCTATTCTGCCCTTTCATAACCCTTTGAATTTCGGTGATTTACCAATTTAAAGTTCTAAAACGCCC
>DDLW01000377.1 GCA_002340345.1 Alphaproteobacteria bacterium UBA2562
AGATAAAAGTGAAATGCTCTGGGTGCTGGGGGCGGGGTTATGAATTCTGTTCACGCGCCAGCAAGCAGCGTTTGCGCGCAACCCCCCAGCGATAGCCCGAAAGCGCCCCATCCTGACGCACCACACGATGGCACGGAATGGCCAAAGCCAAAGGATTGCTGGCACAGGCTTTCGCAATCGCCCGTGCGGCTTTGGGCGCGCCGATGGCCCTGGCAATATCGCTATAGCTGCGGGTCTCGCCATAAGGAATGGCACAGAGCGCGTGCCAGACCCGCTGTTGAAACGCGGTGCCACGAATATCCAAAGGCAGATCAAGACCGAATTGTGGGGTCTCAACAAAGCCGATAACGGTGGCCAACCATTGATTAAAGGGTGATTCTGACAGGCCTTCGGCGGTCAGCTCGGCTTTTGGAAAGCGTTTTTGCAAGTCTTGGACCAAAAGATCAGGCTGGTCCCCTAGAGAAATCGCACAAATACCTTTGATATTGGGACCTTCCGTGCTTGCGGCGACCAAAATTGCGCCAAGATGGCAGTCTCCGACACCGAATTGGATGACTTCGCCTGTCCCCCCAGCGCGATACTGGCGGGGCGCCATCCCGAGCATGGCCGTCGATGCCGCATAGAAACGGCTACTGGCATTAAAGCCAGCCTCATAGAGGGCCTCTGTCACGCTGCCGCTTTCGGGAAGGAGATGACGGGTTTTTTGCGCGCGATAGGCCGAGGCATAAGCTTTCGGTGTAATGCCCGTGGTTTTCTTGAACAACCGATGAAAATGATAAGGGCTCAGGCCAACCGCTTGGGCAAGGCTGTCCAAGGACGGCGGCGTTTCAGCCTCTTCCATCAAGCGACAGGCTTTGGTGATCGCGGCGGCATGGCGGTTTTGGGCTTTGGGTTCATGGGGGCGGCAGCGCTTGCAGGGGCGATATCCCCCATGCTCTGCGTCTTGGCTTGTGTGGAAAAAGACGACATGGCGGCGATGGGCCAGGCGCGAGGGACAAGAGGGCCGGCAATAGATCCCCGTGGTCGTGACAGCATAGAAGAAATGGTCATCTGCCTGGGGGTCTCGGGTTGTAACAGCCTGCCAGCGTTGGTCTTCTTGCGCATAGGGGGGCTGGGAGAGGGGCATGGGCAAGCCTCCAAAGGCTTTTTGTGGATCAGGGTAAAAGTACTATGCCAAAAACAATTCTGAAACCCTGCGTTCTTTCACTGTAAAAAACCACGCAGACCCTGTCGTCCCATTTCTTGCTTTCTCATTGGCGGCATATGCCTGCGTTCCAGGTGATGCGAGACCTTTTCGGTTTTATCCTAAATCATGTGAAGTGCGCTCTGTCTTTGTTTCACCACAAGATGCGAGGGATCGACGGGAAGCACACCCTGTGTGGTCTCATTCGGATTCTCTGGGGCGTTGTAAGCCATGCTTATCGATGGCTTCTTTCAGGGCCCAGAAGCCAATAGGGATTATGATAAGGGAGCCGATAATATCTTCCAATATTGGTGTTAAATCCGCATGCCCTAACTTATCTTCTAAAATGGCAGAAATAATTCTAAGGATGACATTAGAAATAAAATTTATAGTGATCATGCGCCAAAACATACTCCACCAAATTGGCAGAACTTCTTTATATCCCATTGTATCCTCTTATTGTTCAATTATAGAATATTTCACTTTAAATATATTTCTTTATCTCATGATTTTAATCTACGAGATCGACCATGACCAAAATTTAAAGCACAGGACTTGCCCTTTGGAAAGTCGTCCGTTAACTGATGCTGGCGGTTTGGATTTCCGGGCTTAATCGGTTAAGGATTTGAGCTAAGATTTTGGTAAAAAGCCTCCTCAACCATTTGAGGATCAGCCGAAGGTTGTAACCTGTTGCGCTGAGGATGACGTTGGCTTTATCACCGTGGCGGCCCTGGGCGTCGATCACGAACTGACCTCCGGGTGAGCGTGCATTTGTCATGGTGATAGAGACTTTACAGCTGCATTCATAGGGTTTGTGGGCTTTCCCCTTACCGATACATTTGGTTTCCGGAGCATGCCAGGAATAGAGTTTCCAATCGTGATCCTCGCGCCGTTGCTTTTCGATCTGGTGGGCGTGCGACAGGGGCAAGGCGAAGATTTTGGACAGGTGATCTCCGCTTTGGTTTTGCACAGAAGATCGTGGCGGACCCGACCCAGACGGGTGCGTAAGAATTTGATCTCCCTGTTCTGCTGTTTGAACTGGTGTGCATGGGCATAGCGCGCCGCCATGATCTGGGCTTTCTTGCCAACCCGCAAATAACTTTGACACAAAGTAACGCCTTCACGGTGCGCCAAAGCATTTGGTTGGACCAGCGCCTTATAAAACAGTTTAGCATTCGTTGGATGGGGAATCTTGTGCTGAAAGAAGTCTTCTTCAGTAACATATTGATAATAAATATTTATCACCCAGTGTTCGCGAACGGCTTCGTCTGACAGACCTGAGATTTGCTTCAGCAGCATCAGCCCAATCATGAAGCGGGTTGGCACCGCTTGCTGGCCTTTTGTCGCGACGAAGGCCTCGGCGATATCGTCATCAATTCGATCCCAGTCAATCCGTTGGGCGAGCAAAACCAACGCATGGCGCATATCAATGATTTGGTCCAACCGCGCCCGAAACATGTCATCACTGCCAGTCGCTTTCCCTTTCTGTGGCCGCATGATTTGTCTCCTCAACCATCGCCAAAAGAGGTCTATAGAGAATCACGGTTGTGGCTATCAATCCAGCCTAAAATACAGAAAAAGTCTGCAAAAAAACCAAGCCCAAAGACCAATTTCTTGCGGATTTGGATATTCGCAAACCCCAGAAAATCAAATTATTTCATATAATTACGAACTCTTAACAGACGACTTTCGAGAACAAGTCTGCCAAAAAGCTTTTTTTAGAAAGAATTTTAGGGGGCTTTATCAACCTTTTGAAGCCCCCTATGCGCATAGAACAGATTTCTCATAACGCATATAATAACGGCCAAAACCATAATCATAGCGTTCAATATGTCTTATATAGGGAATGGTCTCGATCACATGAGGGTCTATTGTCCCGCGTAAAGTTTCTGGAACATTCTCTAGAATCCATTGGCCTGGCCGCGTGTACTGCATCTTATAACTGAACATTCTGGGACCTTCTATATAGGGAATAGGATAACTTAAGATGATTCTATACGCTTCAGGAGGTTCAAGACGCCGTTTCCGATAATCACCGACATGAAAAGCCTCATAAGAGGTCGTGCATGTTGAACGCTTGAAGGTGCAACGACCATTGCGTTTATGGAAGATTCTTTCTTGAAAAAAGGCAAAGATTTCTGCATCAATCTCTTTTGTTCCCCAAAAGAGCAAGGTAAACTCATTCAACTCTTTAAGCTTTTCCGGACAATCACCGCTATAGGGGGAACGAAGAAGGAAGGCCACAACAAAAGCGGCAAGAACAGGCATAGTCAAAACGAAAAAAATATTTTTGAGGAGACTTAAGATAAAGAACAAAATGACCTCAAGATTTCTCACAACACGGCACTCCATGGGGATCTATGCCAGGCCCTTTAAAGAAAAATTTTTGACGTTCAGTGCCTAAAATGCTTTTTTTATGAACGCTGCACCTCACAAAGACTGTTTTCCTATCGGTTTGTTGCACGCCAATGGCCATTTGCACGCTGATAAATCACCGGAATTGCCATGGTTAAATCCCGTTTCCCAGCCTCACCTTTAATTGTAATTTTTGTATTTACATTAATTTTATCAACCTTGAATTGATTTGCTGCGTAAACCCCAAGTTCCTCCAGATAAAGTCGGCTCTGGGCAAAAAAAGTCGTCTTATAAGGTTGTTTTGCCTGTTGCTTTTCCAAAACTGCCTGAGCAACAGTGCTAAAGGTATGAATCGTCACAAAAGTGTCCAGCTTTTGCTTTAAGGGTAATGTCACGCTTTTGCTGTCTGCGATTGGACCTTTCTGGCTGAAGCCCCATTGGACCTCCTTAAAGTCGATCAATGTACCCTCTTTGGTTTTCGCCACCATCACAAACAGCCCCGTCAGACGACTCTTGGCCGTTGAAGACGGTTTTAAAACAAAATTAAAACCGTAATAGCCAGGATGTTTCTCTGTCTTGATCAAATGGGCCGTAAGCGTTTTCAGCAAGCTGCTTATCACCTGGCTGCTTGCCTCCGCCGCTGCAATTTCAACAAGATAAAGCTGCATCGGTTTACGCAAGTCCAATCGATTCTGGACCCCAATTGGTACATAGCCATAACGGAGCCCCTCTTTTGTCCGCGCGTAAGTGTATGATAAAGCCCCTGTGTCCAATTCGCCTGACAGGGCCATTCGACAGGCTTTGCGCTTACGCCACCTCGGGTCAACCAACTGGACTTCGGCATATTTTGCTTTGTGGTGAGACGGTGCAAGGCGCGGCAAGAGTACAAGGCTGAGATAGGCCTCACAAGCCTTGGTCAGATCAGACCGCAAATGATCTTCTGGCACCCGCATCAACTGGGCTAAAACACCTTGGCGGCGCAGATTTATAATTTCTTTGTCGCGTGCACGCTTCTCGGGATCGCTCTGAGGGGCAGGGTTTCCTTGCAAACTCTCGGCATAGGCCTGCATTTCTTTCAAATCCTCAGGCCCTGAGACATTGAGCAAAAATTCCGCCCCCATGGCCAAACGCAGCCGTCCCGACTGGACGTCCTTGGCAAGGGCGGTGCTGGCAATGCCACACAAGATGAAGGCCAACAAAAAACCAAATATTGCATACTGGAAGAACAAGAATCGCCAAGAGTGTATTTCCATACCCATACTCTCTTTAAATATAAGATTTATCAAGGCTCTATAGCATAAGGATGCATGCTTGTTAAGTTCAAACTCAGGATTTCAGCCCTTTGGTTCAGTAAAGAGACGATCAGGAGAGATTCTTAAAATGCCTTCTGATCTCTCCCTAAAAACTCTGGAACTGCTTGGCAAGCCAATCGACAAACACACGGACCCGAGGCGAAAGTTGGCGATTTTGTGGATATAAGGCAGAAACGGGCATGGGCGGTGGCGGAAATGCTCCTAAGACTTCAACCAAACGCCCCTCTCTTAAATGCTTTTCAATGCCGTAATGGGGAATTTGAATCAAACCAAGCCCTGTGAGAGCAGCCCCAACATACATATCAGCCCCTGTAACCGAAATGACAGAGGCTAAGGTCACGACCCTATAGCTATCATCGATCCAGAAATCTAAACTGCTGTCATTGCCTGTGGCTTGAGAATAGTAAGCAACAACGTGATGGCCCGCTAGGGCCGCCACCGTTTCTGGAATGCCTTTTCGGGCCAAATAATCGGGGCTTGCCGCTGTCACTTGTCGCAGCTGCGCCAAAGGCTTGGCAATAAGAGAAGATTCGCGTAAGACACCAGCCCTTAAAACACAATCAATACCCTCGCGCACCAAATCGACCAACCGATCATCTTCGCCGATATACAGTGTTAAATCCGGATAATCCGCCAAAAACGCCCCTAACGCTGGCATGACAAAGCGCCTGGCCAAAGTGCCTTGCACATTCACCCGCAAAAGACCTTTGGGAGAGTCTGTGCAAAACGCATTGTCCGCCTCTTCAAGCTCGGTGAGAATCCGGGCACAGCGTTGGTAATAATCTTGGCCCTCTTGGGTAAGACGGACCTGACGTGTGGTGCGCTCCAGCAACCGCACCCCAAGGCGGTTTTCCAAGCGCTTTACCAAGGTTGACACGGTGGCCCTGGGGATCTGCAAATCTTCAGAGGCTTTGGAAAAGCGTCCGCACTCAGCGATTCGCATAAAGACTTGCATTTCCTGAAAACGATCCATGGTACAAGGGGGCCATTCTTTTGATTGTTAAAGCGAATGGAACAATGATGTCCATTATAAAGCTATTGTCTTTCAGGCTGAATAGATTAAGTCTGTCCATAACCATTTCAAAACATATTTAAGAGATGTTTTTTCTAAAATCTCTCAACTCTGCATAGATTCTATGAAAGGCTTTCCAAAGGGCGGCGGCGAATATCTGTTCTGTCTTCAGCAAATGGATAAAACCTTATCTCTTTGAAAAAGCAATATGTTTCCCCTCTTTCGACGATGAGGAGCGCGGCTTTATGGTCAGCTTTACCCTAAATGGAAAAAAGACAGAGCTGGATGTCGATCCAGAAATGCCTTTGCTCTGGGCTTTACGCGATCATCTCCACCTCACAGGCACAAAATATGGCTGTGGTGTCGCCCAATGTGGCGCCTGCACTGTCCATTTGGATGGCGCCCCCATCCGCGCCTGCCAAACAGCCCTCAGCGATGTCGAGGGGGCCCGTGTCACCACCATTGAAGGCACAAGCGATAAAACCGCCGAAGCCGTGCGCGCTGCCTGGCTCGCCCTCGATGTGCCACAATGTGGCTATTGCCAATCTGGACAGATCATGTCTGCAATCGCGCTTTTAAAAGAGACACCCAAACCCAGCGATGAGGATATTGACAGCGCTTTATCCGGCAATCTCTGCCGTTGCGCCACCTATCATCGTATCCGGGCTGCGGTCCATGATGCATCTCGTCGTTTGGAGGCTTAAGCCATGTTGCCAAAATTTCTACAAACTTTGACATCAGCACAAGCGTCACCAGATTTCTCCCGCCGTGGCTTTTTGATCGCGGCCACAGCGACCTCTGTTGGTTTTGCCATCGGCTTTCGCCCAGCAGCGGCAGCACAACCCACCGCAAAGTCTGATACACTGCCCAATCCCTTCCAACGTTATATTGCCATTGCCGAAGATGGCCATGTTACCATTTTCTCCTCGCAATTTGACATGGGCCAAGGTTCCTACCATGGCATTGCCACCCTGGTCATCGAAGAGCTTGGGGGATCCTGGGAACAAATCACCATCGAAGGCGGCTTTGGCGACATTGCGGCCTATGGTAATGTCGCCTGGGGCGGGGTTGCCCAAGGCACCGGAGGGTCCACCTCCATGGTCACCTCTTGGGTGCGCTATCGCCAAGCCGCCGCCGCCGCCCGAATCATGCTGGTTAAGGCCGCCGCCAAAGCCTGGTCGGTGCCAGAAGCCGAGATCACCGTAGCAGACGGCAAGATCCAGCATACAGCATCGGGAAAGACGGCAGGCTTTGGCCACTTTGCCAAAGAGGCCGCCACACAATCTGTCCCCAAAGAGATTCCCTTAAAAGCCTCCAGCGACTGGACGGTCATTGGGAATACCAAGCGCACACGCTATGATGCGGAAGGCAAAACCAATGGCAGCCAGATCTTCACCAGTGATGTGCAGCTGCCCGGCCTTTTGACCGCTGTGATGATCCACCCGCCGCGGTTTGGCGCCACCCTGAGCTCTTTTGAAGCTGCAAAAGCCAAAGCCGTCAAAGGGGTTGTTGATGTTGTCGCCATCCCTCGCGGTGTCGCCATTGTCGCCCAAGACATGTGGTCGGCTTTGAAAGGCCGTGACCTTGTCACCGTCACCTGGGATGAGAGCAAGGCCGAAAAACGCGGTTCCAAAGAAATCTTAGAGTCCTATCAAAAACAGGCGCTCCAACCCCCACAAGCGTTAGCCCGGAAAGACGGGGATAGTGCTGCCATTCTCGAAAACGCCGAAGAGGTTCATGAAGCTCTTTTCACCTTCCCCTATCTTGCCCATGCTGCCATGGAGCCCTTGAATGCCATCGCCCATAAAACGGAAGACGGCATACTCGAAATTTGGGGTGGTCACCAAATTCCCGATCTCTATCAAGCTGTCGGGGCCAAAATTGCAGGTCTTGACCCCCGTAAAGTGCGCTTAAAAACCATGAAGACAGGCGGTGGTTTTGGCCGCCGCGCCGTAGGAGATGCCGACGTCATCTCAGAAGCCGTCGCCATTGCCAAAGCCATTGGCTGGAAAGCGCCGGTGAAAGTGCAATGGACGCGCGAAAATGACATGCGCGGTGGTCGCTACCGCCCGGCCTATGTCCATCGTCTCCGTGCCAGCCTGGGCAAAGATGGCAAACCGGTCGCTTGGGACAATCATATCGTCGGGCAATCCATCGTTGCTGGTACCCCTTTTTCTGGCATGATCCAAAATGGCGTTGACCATACTTCGGTCGAAGGCGCTGCCAATCTCCCCTATGCCATTCCCAATCTGTCCGTGGGCTTGACCACCACCGATGTGAAAGTGCCTGTTCTCTGGTGGCGTTCTGTGGGCTCGACCCACACTGCTTATGCGACAGAGATGTTTATTGACGCGCTGGCGGTCAAAGCCGGGGCTGACCCTGTTGCCTATCGCTTGGATCTGTTGCAAGACCAACCACGCCATGCCGCTGTTCTGCGTCTCGCCGCAGAAAAAGCAGGCTGGGATCAAAAGCCCGCCCCGGGGCGCTTCCGCGGCGTCGCCCTTCATAAGAGCTTCGAGTCTTATGTTGCACAAATCGCCGAAATCTCCCTCGAAGAAAACAGCTTGAAGGTCCATAAAGTGGTTGCCGCTGTGGATGTTGGGGTTGCCATTAACCCAGACATTATCAAAGCACAAGTCGAAGGCAGTATCGGTTTCGGCCTTGGCGCAATTTTGGAAGAAGAAATCACCCTCTTGGAGGGCAAAGTCGAACAGGAGAATTACGACAGCTACACCCCCCTGCGCTTAGATCAAATGCCAACAGAGATTGAGGTGCATATCGTCGAAAGTGACGCCAGCCCGACAGGGATTGGGGAGCCAGCGGTCCCCCCCATCGGCCCAGCCATCGCCAATGCCCTTGCACAAGCAAAAGGTGTCCATATCCATACCCTGCCAATCCGCACCCAATATCTTTCATAGACAAAGAGGTTTCCAAAGGACATGTCCT
>DDLW01000182.1 GCA_002340345.1 Alphaproteobacteria bacterium UBA2562
TTCCATTGATTCAATATAAAAAGAAAGGCTCTAGCCAGCAGCCCGCTCTTCTATGAAGAAGGGGTTGGTTTGGCTATGGGCAAAATCCCAATAAAGTTCACGCGCCCTTTTCGTCACAGGCCCGAAAGATTTTATACGGTCTTCAACCCTCGTGACGGCTTGGATTTTGCCATAATTGCCAGTGGAAAAAATCTCGTCCGCCTCCAGAACGTCGTCAAAGGTCACACGGCGTTCTAGGGTTGTGATCCCATCGGCTTTGAGCAAATCCATGACGCGCTGTCTGGTAATGCCAGCAAGAAAACATCCATTGGCCGAAGGGGTTATGGCGACCCCATCTTTGACAATGAAAAGATTCGAGGTCAAGAACTCTGCGACATTTCCAAGACTGTCTAACACAATGCCTGTGTTGAATCCTTTGGCTTGGAGACGCTTGAATTCACGCCAGCTATTGGGGTACAGCGCCGACGCTTTAGAATCAACCGGCGCCTGGTCAGGATTTGGACGACGGATATGGTCTGCGAGGCACACCGCCATACCGTTATTGTCTGGCATATCCAACGGCATGACAGAGAGGCAAAATTTCGTGCTTTCGGCGACCGGAACAATAAAGCCCTCATCGGCAAAGAACACAGGCCTTAGATAGAGCGCCTGATCCTTTGGAAAGCGTCCGATGCCATCCCAAGCGATCTGCAGCATGTCCTCTAAAGCAATTTGAGGCTCCATTTCTATCTTTTGCGCCGATCGCAATGTGCGAGCGCAATGGGCTTCGAGATCCGGAGCAACCCCGTTAAAAGCCCGAGCCCCGTCAAAGACGATGGACCCCAACCAAAATGCATGGCTTCCCGCCCCAATGATGGGAGGATTGCCGGAGAGCCATTGACCTTCGTAGTAGTGAAGCGCTTCCATCGGATGTGTCATCCTCATGTGGCGCCGTGCGCTAAGCCCACTGACGGGTCAACCTAATGAGAAGTCAACCGCCCCCAAGACCGATGCGCACAACAAAATTAAATCGTCTTCTCGAAAGCTCTCAATCCAAGAGCGCGCCCCATCGTTGGGGGGGCCTTTTCACATTAAAAGACCTCGGGCCGGCAACTTCCTTGCAAAGCTGCGGGGCGATCGAGAAGGTGTTCTGCTTTAGCGTCTAGATCACCCAGGCCGTGGCACGGACAAGCACCCAACCACGCAGCAGGCGTCAAATGTCAAGACGGGCCTGCTGGTTCTCGGCAAAGTCTGCGGATAAAAAGGGCGCCGCCCCATGGTCACAAACAGGCCTGCAAGACATCTCCCTTTCTCTTAAAGGGCCCCCTGCTTATTTGTCGGGGGGCATGAGCCTTTTTGGAATACTCATGACAAGTCTAGAATTTTGATCCAGAAAACAGCAAAGCATTCTGTATGTTTTCATAGAATAGCGTCTTTTTAGGAAAAATGCAATTTAATGTAAGATTTTTTTATTACAGGCAGCCTGTCATAATATTTTATTAGGTCTTATAGGTTCATGATTTTTATTTACTTCAGAGTTTCAAATAATCAGATTTTGATATTGATACTCTGTGGGGAAAGACAATGTTCAGGCGTTTTTTTCGTCTCAAGACAAGAGAACCGCCTATTTTATATTCAGAATGAAAAAGAAGCCTCTTGGCCAAAGATTCATGAGGACCAATTTAAGATATTGATTATAAGCAAAATAAATTAAATAGGCAGAAAAATTGTCTGTCTTATAGGCAGTCTAGATTTTCTTTTGACATCTTATAAGATTATAAAACAGCACATAAAGCAGATCGTAGCAGATAAGACCATGCCTTTGATCCCTCTTGCCGCAAGACGTGTCGACGGGATGTTTCCATCCAGCCGCACTTTGCTCTAAAGAACAGCAAAATGTTGTAAGAGATGATTTTTGACAAAAACAACCCTGGGATCCCGTAGCATCACCTTGGGCCAGATGAGATAAATGGGATTGCGCGGAACCTTTGCCAAAGAGTCTAAGGCAATCAGTTTTCCCGTTTTAAGCTCATGCTGACAGAGATAATCCGGCAGAATGGAATAGCCTTCACCGGCCAAAACAAATTCTTTAACAATGCGCAGATCCGGCACCGTGATCATGGCCAAATCCGTGCATTTTATTTCATGAAGCGTCTCAAAATACGCTCTGACCAAAGCTAAAGTCTCATTATAAGCAATGAGGGATTTGCCTATGAGATCTTGCGACGCGTAGGGTTTGGTTAAATTGCGCGCCGCCCACTCTGCCGTCGCCACAGGGATCAGCTTTTCCGTATAGAGAATATTTTTATCGATCGTCGGGTCTTTGAAATCATGGGCCAAGATGGCCAAATCCGTTTGAACTTCCCTTAGCTGCGTGACAATAAAGTCTCGGCCGCCGGTTTGGAGCCGCAATTTGATGCCAAGCGCAGACAGGCCCGTCATAGAGCGCGCCGCGAGGAATTGCATAAATTCACCAGGACCAGAAATATGAATCGTCCCCGCAATGGCGGAGGACCGCGCCTTCGCAGCAGCAAGGACCTGTTCGACTTCGTCTAAAGGCGCAGATAAAGAGCGCGCCAGAGCCTCTGCCACGGGGGTTGGTTTGATGCCACGGCCTTCACGATAAAAAAGCGGTTTGCCCAGAACGGCCTCAAGGCCTTTGATGTGAGAGGACGCCGCAGGTTGCGTGATCCCCAAGGCTTCGGCGGCCTTGGTGAGGGAACCGCTTCGATAGGTCTCTAAAAATGTGCGCGCATAGTGTAAAATCATATCTATAAATATATTTATGAATAACCTCTGAAACAATTATTTTTTCTTTGTTTGGGCCGCCCCTATCTTACGAAAACAGAGCCAAACACAGAGGATGATCCTTATGACAACCGCAAAAATTGTTTTTGTCGTGACCTCAAGCCGCCATCTCGGCACAACAGGCGACCCAACGGGCGTCTGGATGGAAGAACTCACCACACCCTATTACATCTTTCACGACGCCGGTTATCAGATTGATATTGCCTCCATCCAAGGGGGAGACATCCCCATAGATCCACGATCATACAAAGAGCAAGGCGAGAATCCGCCAAGTGTTGATCGTTTTTTAAAAGACCCGCAGGCCATGGCAGCTCTTCAAACAAGTCTCCCCATAGACAGCATTGCTTCTGAAAACTATGCCGCCCTTTTCCTCCCCGGCGGCCATGGCACCATGTTTGATCTGCCAGACAATCACGCTTTGGCGGACAGGATCGCGACGATGTTGACAAGGGGCGCTATTGTGGCCGCTGTCTGCCATGGGCCCGCAGGCCTTGTATCCGCAAAATTCGAGGATGGGACCCCTGTTGTCAGCGGTAAAAAAGTGGCCGCTTTCACAAATGCAGAAGAACAGGCTGTCGGCCTGACAGACGCCATGCCCTTTCTTTTAGAAACACGCCTGAGAGACTTGAAAGCGGATGTGCACACAGCCCCCAATTTCGAGCCCCATGCCCTTGCCGATGGGACTTTGATCACAGGCCAAAATCCAGCTTCGTCCCAAGCGGTGGCTGATCTTGTGATAGAGGCTTTAAAGCGCTTTACCGCCACACCCTCGTAGCTCTATGAAGGGGGCCCTTGAAGAAGGCCCCCTTGAAGCTTTTTGAGAGACTTTTTCTCGAAAAAGTCGCCTCCTTTCGCGCAAGCGAAAAAAGGCTCTCCTCCTACCTTAAGAAATCGGCAAATCAGAGGCGGCGATGGGCATGTGAAAATTATAAGAAAACTCGCCATCCTCTTCGCTTTTAAAAATTAAACCAATATATTCTTCTCCTAAAAACACTTCGGCACAATCTTGATTGCCATGGAGAGGGGCCAATCTTAAACTTGTCACCCCGAAGACACCTCGCAAATAACGCTCGACCCTTGCGCGTTCTCCTGTCGTCACGGTGAAGCCTCCTTTTATTGTATGGTTTATTATTGTTCGGAAAATGCCTGTTCGACTGGCCTTCGATTGATATAAGGCATAGGCTCGAGCCTTTTGCGTGATGATTGGCGCACACAAAA
>DDLW01000295.1 GCA_002340345.1 Alphaproteobacteria bacterium UBA2562
AATTTCTAGAACTATATGCTTTACTTCAGGAATTTGCTTTAGAGCAAAGCTGGTTAAAGTGGCTTCACTTTAACCATGCGTCTTGCGGCAAAAATAAAAGCCTAGAGCAAAGCTGGTTAAAGTAGCATCACTTTAACCATGCGTTTTGCGGCAAAAACAAAGACATAGAGCATTTCCACTGATTCAAGATAAAAATGAAATGCTCTAGGACGAGAGCTCTCCGGCGGCCAAGTCTAATAATACCAACCGAAGAGTCGAAAGACTCTGCCGGTTGGTATCAGTGGCAGGAGGGCTCTAAAGCAAAGCGCGATCAATAGGCTTCCCCTGATCGCGCTTTGCTTTAGAAAACTTGTTCTTTTGTTTTATGGAACTTGATGTTTGGGAAGTCCTCAACAGCGCGATCAAGATGCCAGGCATTGCGTGCAAGAAACACGGGATCAGCATCATGATCTTCAGCAAGCGCCGCCTGGTTGCTATCCGTAAATTTCTTGAGTTCATGACTGTCTTCAGCCGTGACCCAGCGGGCCGTATACAGGGCTGTGGACTCAAAATGGACGGGAATCCCATATTCTGTGCGAATACGGTCGGCGAGAACATCGAATTGCAGGGCACCGACAACACCAACAATCCAATTCGCCTCCATGAGGGGCTTAAAGACACGAGCCGCCCCTTCTTCGGCGAGCTGTTGTAGCGCACGTCCCAGATGTTTTGCGCGCATGGGGTCTTCGGGTCTTGCCCTTTGCATTAATTCCGGGGCAAAGCTTGGGATGCCGGTGAAATGAATCTCTTCGCCTTCTGTCAGGGCATCGCCAATGCGTAAATTGCCATGATTGGGGACACCGATAATGTCGCCAGGAAAAGCTTCTTCGGCGAGTTCACGATCTTGGGCAAGGAAAAGAACGGGATTGTGCATATTGACCAGCTTGCCACTGCGCACATGTTTGAGCTTCATACCACGCTTAAAGTGACCAGAGCAAAGGCGCAAAAAAGCAATGCGGTCACGATGTTTCGGGTCCATATTGGCTTGGATTTTGAAAATAAACCCAGAAACTTTTTTCTCGCAAGGTTGGATCTCGCGATCTTTGCTGGGCTGCGCACGCGGGGAGGGGGCCAAGCTGGCAAGACCTTCGAGGAGTTCTCGCACGCCAAAATTATTAATGGCACTACCGAAGAAAACCGGTGTTAAATGACCCTCGCGGTAAGACTCAAGGTCAAAGGCAGGACATAACCCACGTGCCATTTCCACCTGTTCGCGCAACCCCTCATGGGCCCAGTCGGGGAGCAAACTGTCGATCTGTGGATCTTCAAGCCCTTCACAGACAGCAACCGTATCACTGACATGCGCGCGGTCGGCGCGGTCCATAAGAACAAGCTTGTCATGGAATAAATCATAGCAGCCGAGGAAGTTGCGCCCCATGCCAATCGGCCAGCTTGCGGGACAGACATCAAGGGCTAAAGTTTGCTCAATTTCATCCAAAAGCTCGAAAGGGTCTCGGGCTTCGCGGTCCATCTTATTGATGAAGGTCACGATAGGAACATCGCGCAAACGGCAGACTTCAAAGAGTTTGCGGGTTTGTTCTTCGATGCCTTTCGCGGCATCGATGACCATCACAGCGGAATCCACAGCTGTTAAGGTGCGATAGGTATCTTCGGAAAAATCTTCGTGGCCCGGCGTGTCAAGGAGGTTGAATGTGCGATCTTTGAAGTCATAGGTCATGACAGAAGAAGCAACGGAAATGCCGCGCTCTCGTTCGACTTTCATCCAGTCAGAGCGCGCGCGCCGTTGTTCGCCTCTGGCTTTCACAGCGCCAGCTGCTTGGATAGCACCGCCAAAAAGCAATAATTTTTCGGTCAGTGTGGTTTTCCCAGCATCAGGGTGGGAAATAATCGCAAATGTGCGGCGCCGATTCACGGCATCATCAAGCAAACTCATCGAGCAATAGACTCATCTTGGCAAAGGCAAAATTTTTAAGCGGCCATAGGCGCAAAAACATAGCAAGAGCTTTATAGCAAGAGCCGACAATAAGAAAGAGCAAACTCAGATCAATCCGCAAAAGCGAAATGAAAGCGATCAAGAGGCGCCCACCTGTTTTATGCATTGCCCTCATGTTGCCCTCGACGCCAGCTGTCCAAGGCTGCTAAAGAGCGTGTTGCAAGATCATGGATAAAATCAGGCGCGGGCGGCGAGGCTTGGCTTTCGCAAATTTGACAATAGGTTGCTGCTGACTGTGCCAATTGCTCAAGACAATATTCATGGCTTTTGTCCTTGAGAGATTTGAGCAAGGGAATGCCTTTGCTGCAATCATGGGCTTCCATAGCAGAGCAGAAATCTTCAAGCAAAGGGGAGAGGTCGGTATGGGCGCCTTCGAATAAGGCTTCGGCGCGTTGACGGCCTAAAGTTTTGGCTAAATCTTCGGCTTTACTGTGATTGAAAATGGGATGGGTGAGCTGTGGTCTCACTTTTAGCTTATCTTCTATAGGGGGCAAGCCAGAGGGTTTGAGATTGAGCCAAGCTTCAATCAAAACTTCATCAAGGCGTTCAGGTTTGATGGGTTTGCCAATGAAATGATTCATCCCAGCATCAAAGGCTTTCGCAACATCTTCTGGGCGGGTGTTCGCTGTGACGGCAATGATGGGGCTGTGTGTATTGCGATTGTCCGTGCGCTGTCTGATTCTACGGGTGACTTCCAAACCATCCATACCAGGCATGCGTAAATCCATCAGAATAACATCAAAAACATCCTCTTCGATGGCGCTGAGCGCTTTTTCGCCATTGCCGACGATTGTGGGATGATGGCCAGCCATTTCGAGAAGGCCTGAAAGTACTTCTTGATTGATGAGATTATCCTCGACAACAAGAACGCTTAAAAAGACCTCTGCATA
>DDLW01000150.1 GCA_002340345.1 Alphaproteobacteria bacterium UBA2562
GGGCGGGCCGGGCGGGCCGACAAGAGCCAGGGACTTGCTATCGTTTATGGAGTGAGGCTGAGCAAAGGGGGCTCCTCGCTCAGCCCGCTCCTGAAATTCAAACCGCTGATTTGGCGTCTCTGGCGCTTGAGTTGGCGCTCTGGGGCGATGGCAGCGGCGATCATCTGCCATGGATTGATCCACCACCAAAGGCCAGCTTGGCGCAAGCGCGCGATCTTTTGAAAGATCTCGGCGCTTTAGAGGCTATTGAAGAGGAGAAAATCGGGGCGATCACCGATCATGGCCGCGCCATGGCCACCTTGCCGCTCCATCCCCGCCTGGCTCATATGATTCTACGGGCGCAGGCCTATAATGCTGCCTCTGGTCGTCTTGCTTGTGATTTGGCGGCTTTGTTAGAAGCGCGCGATTATAAGCCCCAAACAGGCGCGCGCCAAAGTGATCTCAGGGAAAACTTAGCGCTCTTTACCCAGAGACAGGGGGGCTTCTCCCAAAGATCCAGGGATCTCGCGAAGCAATTCCGCCAGAGTCTGCGCAAAGTGCCTCCAGGGCAAGAGGGAGGCCGCGCCGTGCTCAGCTGTGGGGCCCTGCTGTCTTTTGCCTATCCAGACCGGATCGCCCAGAAAAGAGGCACCAGCCCGGCGAGCAAACGTCAAGAGACGCCAGAGAGCCTCTTTCGTTTGCGCAATGGCCGTGGGGCAAAACTCCCCGGTTATGAGAGCCTTGCGGGAGAAGACTGGCTGGTCATTGCGTCCTTGGACGGCGCTGGCCGTGATGCAAAAATCCAGCAGGCCGCGCCGGTTGATCGCGAGACTTTAGAAGATCTCCATGCTGAGGCCCTGACCTCTGGTCCGGACATCACTTGGGATTTTCGGGAGAAAAAAGTCATCGCACGCCATGTCCAGCGTCTGGGTCATTGTATCCTGAAAGAACGCCCTTTACCGGATCCGGATCCCGAAAAAGTGCAGGCCGCTTTGCTGGCGGGGATTCGTTTGATGGGCTTGTCTTGTTTGCCCTGGAGCAAAAGCAGTGTGCAATTGCGTGATCGTTTGGCCTTTTTAGCGCAAAAGGCCGGAACAGAAACAGGGGTGAGCGATGATGTTGGTCTCTGGCCAAAGATGGACGATACGACCCTTCTTGACAGCTTAGAAGAATGGCTCGGACCGTTTCTCGGCGGCCTGAACCGTGCCGCCCATCTGGCAAAGCTCGATCTCTATGAAGCGCTACTGTCACCTCTTGACTATCGCCAGCGACAAGCCCTCGATCGCCTCGTCCCCAGCCATATCACAGTGCCTTCGGGCGCGTCTTTGGCGTTGGACTATCAGGCCGATGAGGGGCCGGCCCTGGATGTGCGCTTACAAGACATGTTCGGCCAAACAGAAACCCCCACCATTTTAGAGGGACGGCATCCGGTCTTGCTGCGTCTTCTGTCTCCGGCGCATCGCCCGGTGCAAGTCACCCGTGACCTCGCTGGCTTTTGGACCGGGTCCTACAAAGCGGTCAAAGCGGATCTAAAAGGCCGCTACCCCAAACATGCCTGGCCAGACGACCCCTTGAGCGCGCCAGCTGGCCAAAGGCATGCGAAACCTAAGAAGACATAAATAAAAAGCTTTCCAGAAGACAGAGCTCTTGGTCGTTGGCGGCTTTTATCTACGCTTTAAAGCTTTCGGGGTTGCTCTTTTTGCGTTGTTTTTGGATGCCGGGGAACACAGCATTGAAGTCACGGAATAAAGCTTTGTAATTTTCAGGATCGCGATAGGTTTTCTTTTGGAAGCCATCGGGCAGAGCCTCTAGGGTGGCGACATCCTCCCAACCCGCGCTTAAAGGGCGCGCATAATAAGGAAAGCGCGGATCGACCCCATCGGCGAGGATAATATGAATCGGCTTGCCCAAGGCGCGGGCGGCGGCCACGCGATGCATGCCATCATTAATAAGCCAAATGCCCTCACCATTTTCTAAGGTCTCTGTCTCAATGAGAGGTGGGCAAAGGGGAATGGGGCCGTCCTCTGCGCCATTCTCATCGGCAATCCAAAAAAGCAAAGCGCCCTCAAGCGCAAAGATATCAATGTCTTGTGCCTTGAAAAAGTCATGTAAGCGCAGCACAAAATCGAGATCTTCTTGCAAGACATAACGCTGGGCTGGGATCAGCCGGTCTGTGGCGACGGCAGGTTTAAGGGACAAAGTGGCTTTTTCATAAACCAAAGGCTGCTCAAAGCCCTTTAACCGTGTTTGCTGAAAGCGTTTTAAGGTCTCTTCGGTGCTTAAGCACGCCCAACGCAGGATTTTCATTGCTATGACTTTCCATGGAATCAAAAAAAGAGAAGCCGAGGTAAAGCGCATTTCGGTCTCTTAAGCAATAAAAATCAGAGCCTTTGGGCGTGCGATCAAAACAAGGCTTGACACCATTGTTGCTGCTTTCCTATGGCGGTATAAGGCTGTAAATCTATCTTGAATTGATGCATATTATAACAATATCTTATTGCTTGTGTTTGGGATCTTAGAGTATTTTGGTCTTCTCTTGACGCGGAAAAATACTGTAAATATTTATTTTTTATGAGAAATAAATCAAAGCGATGACCGCGTCATAGGCCCTTTGCTCTCAATAACAAGGACGCGTTCTGTCTTTAGGAATAGTCTTCAAAATGAAAAAAGAAACCGAACGAATGGCGGCTGCAAAAACTTCGGATATACGAACATTACTCACGGTCACAACGCCGGTCATGATGGGGTATGGTCCTCTTGGTATGGTGTTTGGATTTTTATTTGTACAACAAGGGGCGGAATGGTGGGTGGCCCCTCTTATGAGCTTGCTTCTATTTGCAGGGGCGGCGCAATTTTTAGCAATTGGTTTGTTAGCCGCAGGGATATCAATTGAAGAGATTGCTTTTGCATGTTTTATTGTGAATCTGAGACATATATTTTACGGTATTTCTGTCCGGTCGCTTTTACCATCTTCTTTTTTTAAGAAGACTTATTGTATCTACACATTGACAGATGAAAACTATTCCCTTTTGACAGGGTTAGATTCCTCTTACGTTAAAGAAAATGCATTTAATATTTCAGCCCTTAATCACTTTTATTGGACATTCGCATCTCTGGTTGGGGCTTTGATTGGAGAAAGTGCAGAATTTACGATTCCGGGAATAGAGTTCAGTCTAACCGCTTTATTCACAGTCCTTGCCATCGAACAATACCGCCGCAATCGAAAACCTATCTTATTGTTGATTGTCGGTTTATCTTATATTATTGCAACTGTTCTTGCTCCGGATCAAACTCTCTTTACAGCGATTTTGATCTCAATCTTTGCAGCCCTTGGACTTACCGCTCTTCCGATAGCGCAGAAAGAGAACAAAAAGCATGGATAATCATTATGTCTTATGCGTCATCCTGGTTTTATCGGTGATCACATTTGTGCTTCGCGCGATCCCTTTCTTGCTGCCAAAACAGTTTTTCGAAAAGCCTCTTGTGGCAGAGATGGCAAAAGTGATGCCTCTCCTGATTATGGTGACCCTGGTCTTACATGCTTTTGATGATGTGACATTGGCATTTGAGGGTCCCGCTGTGCCCTTGTTGATCGGGATTGCGGCTGTGGCTGGGCTTCATCTTTTTCTGAAACGCGCTTTTTTGAGTATTGTTGGCGGGGTTGCTGTTTATATTGGCGCGTTGATGCTGTTTGCGGCATGACGTAAAGACCATAAAGTTTGAGAGTTTTTCGCTTTTATTGCGACGCAAGGAGCAAAATCCATCGTCAAAGGGGCGCGCCCTTTAACGCGCTTTGCCCTCGTCTTTTGGGGGTTTTGTCGACCAATAGTCTTTGAGGAGGTCTTCATAAACATCCAAGGTGCGCTCGCACATGAGATCTTTGGTAAAACGGTTTTTGACATTGGCAATGGCTTTTTTGGCCAGAGTTTCCCTGGCCGGGATGGTCAAGCGCAAAGCTGTATCAAGGGCCTCGGCCAGGGCTGCGGGGTCTCCAGGCGGTACCAACCATCCTGTGTCGGGTAAGAGAATTTCTTTCGCCCCGCCATGATCCGAGGCAATCACAGGTTTGCCCATGGCTTGACCTTCGGCCATGACCCGCCCAAAGCCCTCAGGGTCTGTCGAAGCCGATACGACAATATCCGCCAACATATAAGCGGCGGGCATATCTTTGCAATCTTCGAGAATATGGACGACAGCGCCAAGGTTATGCTTTTGAATCAAAGCATCGAGCTTTTGCCGATAGCGCACACGCCCCTGATCGGAGCCGAGCAGCAAGCAGCGCACATCTTGGCGGCCAAGCTTGGCCAAAGCTTCGATGAGAACCGTTTGACCTTTCCAGCCTGTCAAGCGACCGGGCAGCATGATCACAGGTACGCCATCGGGCAGTCGCCATTTTTCGGCCAAGGACACCATGCGCGAAGCGGTGGTGCGTTCAGGGTCGAAAATCGCCATATCGACCCCCCGTGGTACAATCCGTAAGACGCTCTCATCGATTTGGTAATGATCTCGGATATGCTGGGCGATAAAGTCGGAAATCGCAATCACCCGATCGCCTCGGGTCATGACAGAGTTATAGAAGCGCTTTAAAGGGGCATTGATATTATAAGTACCATGGAAGGTCGTGACAAAGGGGCGTCCTGTTGCCCGAGCCGCCCAAAGGGCACTCCAGGCCGGGGCGCGGCTGCGCGCATGGACGAGATCGACCTCTTGTTCGCGAATAAGCCGCCGCAACCGCCGGGCATTGGCCCGCATGCGTAAAATATTTTTTGTCTTTAAAGGCAGTTCAAAATGGCGACCGCCAAAGCGCTGAACGTCATGGACCAAAGCACCGCCAGCAGAGGCAACAAGGGCAACAGCCTCGGCTTTGACAATGGCTTCGGTCATTTCAACCGTGCCCCTTTCCACGCCCCCGGTATTGAGTTCAGGGAGGATTTGCAAAATCACCGGTTTGCGTTTTTTGATGGCTGGGGCTGCACCTGTCTTTGCGGATGTTTTTTTGGTCTTTTTTTGAGAAGGCTTTTCCTGAGGTGACGGGCCTGTCTTTGTCGCAGAGCCTGCCTTTGCCGCAGAGGGAGAAGAAGAGGGCGCCGGCACGGGCTCATGGGGGGGAGGCGTGTGATGCAATGTTTTGCTTTTGTCAGCCACGCTCAAATCCTTTTCAACTCTCAGGGACAGGGAGGGCATATCAGGGATGAAAACGCCAAAAGAAAAGAAAGATCTCATGCGTTCTAAAGACGACAGAAGTCTCTCAAGACTGGCTCCCTTAGGCGCTGCACAGGTTCAACCAACGGATGATGGGTTTGGTCTATACCGGCTGGCCTTTCTTTCTCATACCCCATAAAATGCGTTTTTCAAACAGGCCTTATCGCAAACCGCGCCGCTTGGGGAAAGTCTTTTTTGACATTGACACGTCCTCGGGCTAAAAATCTTCCTTTAACATCCGGAAAAGACAGCAAGAAAGCCAGGCCTTATGACCCAAGATCCGCAAATTTTGAAATGCGCTGATGGTGAAACCTTGGCTTATCATTTTTCACCAGGGTCGGCAAATCGATCCTTTGGTGTGATGTTTTGCGGCGGGTTTATGTCTGATATGACCGGCAGTAAAGCTTTGCATTTGGAACAGCATTGCCAGGCGAAGGGTTTGTCTTTTCTTCGTTTTGACTATACGGGCCATGGGCAAAGCTCTGGGGATTTTGTTGCGGGAACCATTGGGCGCTGGTCTGAAGATGCGCTTTATGCCCTTGACCACCTGACAAAGGGACCCATGATTTTGGTGGGGTCGAGCATGGGCGGCTGGATGGCGCTTTTGACGGCATTACGACGGCCAGAGCGTGTGGCCGGTCTGATTGGCATTGCCGCAGCCCCTGACTTCACCGATGACTTGATTTGGCGTGGTATGAACCGGGCCCAACGGCAAGCGCTTTTGGACAAGGGCTTGTTGGCGCAAGCATCGGACTATTCAGAGACCCCTTATCGGATCACACGTCAATTGATCGAAGAGGCGCGCGCCCATCTTCTTTTGCGCGATCCGATTCCTTTGACCTGCCCCATTCATCTGATCCATGGCTTAGAAGACCATGATGTTCCTTGGGAAACCAGTTTGCGCATCGCACAACAGGTGCAGAGTGAACAGGTGGATCTCCATTTCATCAAGGGCGGTGATCATCGCCTTTCCTCGGAACGGGATTTACAGCGCTTAACAGCGGTGCTGGATCATCTCGTGGCCAGTCTGGAAGCGCCAACGTCTTAAAAGGATTCTCCCGCAATGGGGTCAAAAGCGGCGGATGTTTTGATCTTAGGCGCCGGGGCGGCGGGCTTGATGTGTGCCTTGACCGCAGGGCAAAGAGGCAAAAAGGTCATTGTGCTGGATCATGCCGAGGCGCCGGGCAAGAAAATCCTCATCTCAGGCGGGGGGCGCTGTAATTTTACCAATCTTCAGACGGCGCCCCAGAATTATGTGTCCAGCAATCCGCATTTTTGCAAATCAGCCTTGGCGCAATTCAGCCAACATGACTTCATCGCCATGGTCGCACGCCATAAAATTCCTTATCACGAAAAGACCTTAGGCCAGCTTTTTTGCGATGAGAGCGCACGGGATATTGTCGCCATGCTGCTGGCAGAATGCCAGGCAGGGGCGGTGGATTTGCGGCTGTCTCACCAGATCACCCAGGTTGAAAAGGCGGATCGCTTCCAGGTGACAACCGATCATGGGCTCTTTACAGCCCCACATTTGGTTTTGGCAACAGGAGGCTTGTCGATTCCGAAAATGGGAGCAACCAATCTTAGCCATCGTGTCGCGCGCTCTTTTGGCTTGCGGATTGTGGCACCACGACCAGGGTTGGTGCCTTTGACCTTTGGACCGCAAGATCTGGCCTGGATGTGTGCGTTAAGCGGCGTATCGCTGCCTGTGAAGATTTGCTGCCAGGGGCGACCGAAAATAAGCTTTGAAGAGGCCTTGCTTTTTACCCATCGTGGTCTTTCGGGGCCGGCGATTCTCCAGATCTCCAATTACTGGCAGGTGGGGGAGAGCCTTGAAATCGATTTGCTGCCAGGGCTTTCAAACCCTATCGAGGGTCTTCTGAAGGCCAAACAACAAAGCCCTAAAGCCAGTCTGGTAAAAAGTCTCGGCTCTTGGTTTCCCGCCCGTTTGGCGCAAGCTTTGGTCGCGCATTTCCTGCCTCCAGAAGCCGGAGAGCGTTCTTGCGGTGAGCAAAGCGACAAAACCCTGCGCCGTTTGGCTGATTCCTTAAAAGCCTGGCAGATCTGCCCAACCGGCAGTGAGGGCTATAAAAAAGCTGAAGTCACCCTGGGAGGGGTCGATGTCAAAGACTTATCCTCTAAAACCTTAGAAGCAAAACAGGTTCCAGGCCTTTTTGTCATTGGCGAAGCGGTTGATGTGACGGGATGGCTTGGCGGTTATAATTTCCAATGGGCCTGGTCGAGCGGCTTTGTTGCGGGGGGTGTTTAAGGCCTCCCTCCTAGGACCTGTTGGTGATTCAAAGTTATTTTGATTGCTTAAGGGTGCATTATTCGCCTTTTATTTTGCTCTTTGGTTATTTTCAACACTTAAGTTATGTAAATATAAAAATACATACTAAAGACCTCTGCATAATATC
>DDLW01000136.1 GCA_002340345.1 Alphaproteobacteria bacterium UBA2562
TGTCGTCGAAGAAAAAGCCGACAGGAACATCAAGAATCTCGGAAAGCCGCCATAATTTACTTGCGCTGATGCGGTTCGCGCCTCTTTCGTATTTTTGAACTTGTTGGAAAGTGATATCTAATTGTTCACCAAGTCTTTCTTGACTAATACCAAGCAAAGTCCGCCGTAAGCGGACACGAGAACCAACATGAATATCAATAGGGTCAGGGTTGTTGCTAGAATGCTTTTTAGGCCGCACGGGATATTCCCTTCTCATTGGTCTTCTCAAGGAAGACATGTGGTTTCGTTGTAATGTTGGGAAATGTTAGTAGATAATTTCAAGAAGATATCTATCCCTAAGGGTTGCAATCGAAATATTCTACAATCACTTCCGCCTAATTGCGTAAAACGTAGAAAGTTTTTAAGGCCTTTGTCATTTCCCCAAACATCAGACAAGGACAATTCCTAACAAATCACGTAGTCGCACATTTGTGTTTTTGAGCATTCCTGTCAAGTTAAACTGTCTTCCTAAGGTAAAAAGTGAAGATTTAAGAGAGTGAATAAATTCGAGAATTGAAAAAAGATACTGAACAACTAATGGTTATTTATTTGTTTGTTCTAACCTTTGAAAACTAGATATTGAGCCGTTATGGCAGCAATTTGTGGCAATTTAAAATCATTAAACTAAATTATTAACAACAAAAAGTTTTATTGGTTGTTTAGCGGTGGGCCGATATTTTATGACTGTTTTCTTTGGAGAATGTTTTTTTTGCATCAGATTCATATATTAGAGATATAATTTTTCTAAGAAATAAACAATCCTTAGTTATGTGTGCTGGGAGAAATTTTTATATTGAGAGAAAATGATTACTGATTCCAAGGCGTAAATCGGCTATAGCAAGGCAAATGATTTTAGGGAGTAATCATGCCCGATACTGAATATTTAAAAGATCTTCTCATTATTTTAAGTGCAGCCTTATTGTCTGTGCCGTTATGCGAGCGTTTGAGATTAGGTTCAATCATTGGTTTTTTGTGCGCCGGTGTTTTGATTGGCCCTCATATGTTTGCTCTCGTTGAAGCTGTCGAAGCCAGCCGTGGCATTGCAGAATTAGGCGTTGTCTTTTTACTGTTTACAATCGGGCTGGAGCTTACGCTTGAGAGATTAAAACTGATCGGCTTGCGTGTTTATTTTTATGCCGCAGCACAATTTTTTATCACATCTCTGATTTTTGGTCTTTTACTCCTGAATTTCCTCGACAAGCCGAATATTTCTTTTCTCATTGGGGGCTGTCTTGCACTTTCTTCGACGGTGGTTGTTCTACAGCTTCTAGAAGAAAAAGGTCATATGAAAACAAAGTTTGGCCAGGTGGCCTTAGCTGTTTTATTATTTCAAGACCTCATGGTGGGGCCTCTTCTTGTTCTCGGAGAAGCTTTTTCTGCTGAAAGCGAACATTCTGTCGCATTTTTATTATTTCTTGCTTTAGGAAAATCGGTCCTCGCCATTATTATTATTGTTGCGGTTGGCCGTGTAATCTTGCGCCCATTATTCCGCGTTGTTGCCGCCACAGGCAAGCCTGAAATGCTCATGGCGTTGGCTTTATTGGTGGCGCTGGGGACAAGTTGGGGCACAGAACAAGCGCATCTGTCAATGGCTTTCGGCGCGTTTTTGGCGGGGCTTGTTTTGGCCGAAACGGAATATCGTCATCAAGTTGCCGCTGATATTGAGCCTTTTCGAGGTTTACTCTTAGGGTTATTTTTTATCTCTGTTGGCATGTCCGTCAATCTCCAGATTGCCCTTGAAAATGCTGTGACGATTATTCTTCTCGCCTTTGCGATTATGTTTGTGAAGACGGCTGTTATTATTGCGATCTCACTTGCTTTTAAAGAAAGCGTTTGGCGAGGCTTGCGGTTAGGGGTTCTCTTGTCCCAAGGCAGTGAGTTTGGTTTTGTGCTCATTGGTCCTGTTGCCGCAATGGGGCTTTTAGAGCAGGAAACGGGCCAAATTTTATTGGTTGCCATTGCTTTGACCCTGGCTGTGACACCGCTTGCCCTGGGGGTTGGTGCTGGCGCAATGCGGTTTTTTGAGAAGCAGGAGGTCAAAAGCCAGCACCATATCGAACAGGCTGGCCTTGCCGAGACTTCTGATAATCCCCATAAAGCAGATGGGCCAAAAATTGAAAAAAAACATATTCTGCTTGTTGGCTATAATGATGTTGGACGAATCGTGGCACGCATGCTGCGGGCCCAGGGGCGCGACTATGTGATATTGGAAACCAGCCCTCGCCTCGTTAAGTTAGGACGAGAGGCTGGAGAGCCTATTTTTTATGGAGATGCCCGCTTGGAAAAAGTGTTGCGCCATGCGGGGGCGGCTTCGGCACAGTGTATTATTGTTGCGACCTCTTCCTCGGATATTGCACTTTCTGTGCAAGGGGCCGTTGGTACAGGTGGTTTTGCTGTTCCTGTTATTGCGCGCTCCCCCAATGAGGAGACGGTCAGCAGCCTCCGCCGTGCGGGTCTGTCTGAAGTTGTGCCTGAATCGACAGAGATTGGACTACGTCTCTTTGGCATGGCGGTTTATGGGCATGAGGAAAAACGCTGAAGGCAGCATGAGAGTAGGCGCTTGAAGGGCCGGGCCTCTGCTGTCTCTTTTTTTGAAAGGTTACAACATTTTGTTTTGCCACAAAACGCGTCGTTAAAGGGGCGTCGACTTTAACCATGCGTTTTGCAGCAAAAACAAAAACAGAGAGCCTTTCACCTCATTCAAATGAAAAGCGAAAGGCTCTAGCCTTGGCGGATTTGCAGGAGGAATTTATCCATTTCTGAATGCAAATTACGCGAATTCATGCCTAAGGCTTCTGAAGCAGAAAGAACTTCATTCGCGACCTGGCCAACATCTTGTGCTGAGCCTGAAACATTTGAAATATGGTTTGAGACGAATTTTGTCCCCTTGGCGGCTTGCTCAATATTGTAAGCAATTTCTTGTGCTGAAATCGATTGTTCCTCAACGGCGCCGGCGACCGAGGATAAGATTTCGTCAATGCGATGGATGGTATCGCTGACATTCTTAATGGCGGCGGCGGCCGTTTGGGTTGATGACTGGATATCTTCGACTTGTTGCTTGATGTCTTCTGTGGCTTGCCCCGTTTGATTGGCGAGATGTTTGACTTCTGATGCCACCACAGCAAAGCCTTTTCCGGCTTCTCCAGCGCGCGCAGCTTCAATGGTTGCATTCAAAGCGAGTAAATTGGTCTGACCGGCAATTTCTGTGATCAGGCTGACAACTTCACCGATTTTTTGTGCGGAAGAGAGCAAAGTTTGAATGCTATTTTGGGAATCTTGTGCTTGTACAACAGCCTGACGGGCAACGATTGCGGATTGGGAGACTTGTTGGCTAATTTCACCGCTGGAGGCTGTGAGTTCTTCTGTGGCTGTGGAGACGGCTTGGACATTTTCTGATGTTTCTTCCGAAGCAATGGCAACGGTTTCAGATTGCTTTTTGGTATCCGAAGACAGCTTATCCATAACTTTTGCTGTGTCATTCAAACTTTGGGCGGCCTGGTTGACTGTCGCCACAATACTGCCAATGGTCTGTTCGAAATCATTTGCCATAGTGTATAAGAGTTGTTTTTTCTCCTCTTTCATTTTGCGTTCTTGTTTTTTATGCTCTGATTCTAAAATAACTTTTTGCTGAAGGTTCGTACGGAAGCATTCGACAGCATGGGCAATAGCCCCAATTTCATCGCCGCGATCTTGGGCGGGAACAGGAACATCGAGCTGACCATTATTGATATCTTCAACGACATGAGTCAATTTTTCGATAGGCTGGGAAAGATGACGTGCCAGGAAAAAAACGGCCAGAAAAGACAAGGCGAGAATGAAAGCTGTGATAAGGCCTATATTCGTTAGGGTGTTTGTGATTTCGCCAAAAATTTCATCGGCAGGGACAACGACAAAAATATAAGATTCAAGGGACGCGATCCAAGAAACAGCAACAATAAGAGTCTCTTGGGATTCCTCAAATTCTTTAATAATGACGTCTTTTGATTTGAAATTCTCAGGATTAATAAGCAGCTCTGAGGCAATATCGGAAAGACCTTCGATTGTCTTAATATTGCTGTTGCCAATAAGAGATTTGTTTTTGTGAATACTAAAAGTACCGTCTCTTGTTGTTAGAAAGACATATCCAGAGTGACCAACAGAGATATTTGCAATTTTATCGGCCATTTGTTGAGCATCGATTCCAAAACCGACAGCCGCTTTTTTCCCATCTCTTTCAATAAGAACATTGACATAAAGCTTATATTCGCCACCGCTTGTGGAATTATCAAGATTAATTTCATAGGTCTTTCCAGTGGCAAGAAAAGGATCCAACCAAAATTCTAGAGAAGAATCATTGTCTTGGGTATAATCTTTTTCATCATAATAGCGTCTTGTTGCATCAGACCCAAAAAAAGCAGTAAAGGCATCCGTGCGTTTTTTGACTCTTTTTGCATAGTCCTGCCAAATGGCAATTTCAGAAAGATCTTCCCCTTCGGTGAACCAGTTGAGCACCGTAATATTATCTGCCATCGCAAAAGACGTATTCAGATAGAGATTGAGATCTTTCTCAATGCCTTTTTGAATGTCATGGACAATAGCGGGAAATTCGCTGTTATAGAGGCGATCAGACACCATAGCCTTTGTTTGGACATAGCTAAGCGTGCCGACGGAAAGGACAGTGACACAAAGCAATATCGAAATGAGTAAAATAAGCTTTGTAAGACCTCTGCATAATATC
>DDLW01000188.1 GCA_002340345.1 Alphaproteobacteria bacterium UBA2562
TTGTTTCTAAGGGGGCTTTTGAAAAAGACCCCCTTAGGATCCCCTCAAAACTTTTTTTGGGGGCAAGGGGCAAAGTGAATGGCCTAGGGTGGTGATGGCATTATATGTTGTGCAAGAGAGATATTCTTTAGCACAAGGAATGAACCCATGGCATCTCCGTCCGAAGCGGGTCTTTTCGATCGCACGTTAAGAAGCGTCAAGCAAATGTGGCAAGACATCGCGGGACGGCGCTCTGTCTTGGCGTTGGAGGGAGGCAGCCCGCGCTTTGGCGATAAGGACAGCCAGGCTTTGTCCGACCATATCCAGGGCTGTTTAGAAGCAACGGGAGGCGAGGTCTCGGCCCGGGCCAGAGCCGCAGAGCTGGGCCAGCTTTATCTCAGCTTTGACCAGGCCGGGCGCCGCACATTCTTACAGATTTTGGCGCAAGAATTTGGCAATGACCCAGAGGCGGTCGAGCAAGCCATCGATGCCTATCATGACGCAAAAGACGATCAAGAAGCACGGGAAAAGGCAGAATCGGCCCTCAGAAACGCCCTCAACCCGCCACGGATCCGCCTGTTAACCCAGTTTAACGCTTTGCCACAAGGGGTAAAGTTCCTGGTGGATCTGCGCGCGGATTTGCTGTCTTGGATGGCCGAGGCCGAGACAGACCGGGCGGCCCTAGCAGGTCTGGATCGCGATCTGAAACAGCTTTTAGAGTCCTGGTTTGATATCGGCTTTTTGGATTTGGAGCGGATTTCCTGGCATTCTCCAGCGGCCTTGCTGGAAAAGCTGATCACCTATGAAGCCGTTCATGCCATCACCTCTTGGCGGGATTTGCGCAATCGCTTGGATTCCGACCGGCGCTGTTATGGCTTTTTTCATCCGAGAATGCCAACCGAGCCATTGATTTTTGTCGAAGTCGCCCTGGTCACCGGGATCGCCAGCCATGTCCAGACGCTTTTAGACGAAACCGCTCCGGTCATGGACCCAAAACAAGCCAATACGGCGATTTTTTACTCGATTTCGAACACCCAAATGGGGCTGCGCGGGATTTCCTTAGGCAATTTCCTCATCAAAAGGGTCGTCGAAGATTTAAAGCGTGATTTTCCGAATTTACGGGTGTTCTCGACCCTGTCCCCCATTCCTGGTTTCCGCAAATGGCTGCTGAAGACCTTGGCCGAGGGCGAGGCCGGGGTGCTCTCGGACAGCCAGCGCCGGGCTTTGGCCGAAGCGTTGGTCCAGCTTCCAGACAGCGAAGAGGTCCTGGGAGATGGCGAAGAGGGCATGGAGCCGCCTTCGGCATTCCAGGGCGATCGCTTGACCAAAGGGGCCTTTCGCAGGCTTTTGGAAGCCGACCTCTGGCCGCAACATGACAGCCTGGCCGAGGCTTTGAAAGGACCATTGATGCGGCTATGCCGGCAATATCTTTTGGAGGCAAAGTCCGCCATGTCAGGCGGGCCTGGGGGTGAGACTGGAGGCGGTGCGTCGAAACCAAGAGATCCCGTCGCCCGCTTTCACCTCGGCAATGGCGCCCGTATCGAGCAACTCAATTGGCAAGGGGATATCTCCGCCAAGGGCTTGCGCGAGTCCTTTGGCATTATGGTCAATTACCTCTATGATCTCGATAATATCGAAGCCAATCATGAACGCTTTGCCAAGGACGGGGTGATCGCCGTCTCCCCGAAAGTGGCCGCAAAAGATTAAAGAAACAAAAAAGAGAGCGGTTCCAAAGGACAAGCCCCTGTAGGCCGCCCCTGTGAGCCGCCAGATGCCAAAAAGGAGAAACCATGACCGCCCCTCTAAAGCCCATCATCATGCCCTATCGCGGCACATGGCCTAAAATCGACGACAGCGCTTTTGTTGCGCCAGGGGCCGCGATTGCAGGCGATCTGATCCTTGGGCCAGAGGCCAGTATTTGGTTCAACTGCACCGTGCGTGCCGATGTTAATCTCATCCGCATTGGTGCCCGGAGTAATATTCAAGACGGCACAACTATTCATTGCACTTATGAAGGCCATGGCACCTTTATTGGCGCCGATGTCACCGTCGGCCATAATGCGATCTTGCATGCTTGCACACTCGAAGATGGCGCTTTTGTCGGAATGCAAGCCTGTGTCTTGGATGGCTGTGTCGTTGAAAGCGGTGCCATGATCGCCGCTGGCGCCCTGATGACCCCTGGAAAAAGAGCCAAAAAAGGCGAAATGTGGGCTGGCAACCCCGCCCGTCCTCTCCGCCCAGTCAAGGACTCTGAAAAGGCGATGTTCCGGGAGATTGTCGAGCGCTATGTCGGCCTGGGCCGCGAATTCAAGGCTGCGTGCCAAGACGAGAGCAAAGCTTGAGATGCTGAGTCGCACATGCTTTTTCGCTTGCGCGAAAATTAAGGCGACTTTTTCGGGAAAAAGTCTCTCAAAAAGCTTTTCCTTTAAAGGTCAGCATAAGCAATGACTTTATTTCTGCCTGTACTCTTTGCGTGATACATGGCTTCATCAGCTTGTTTTATCGCCGTCTTTTCACTATCATTGGGGTTTCTAAAATCACAGGCCGCCAAGCCAATGCTGATTGTGCAGTTTATTTCACCATCTTTTACAGCAATGGGGCTGTTCGCGATCGATTGCCGCATGCGTTCCGCAAAATGCCTGGCGTCTTCGGCGGTGGTTGCGGGGAGAGCGACCAAAAACTCTTCCCCACCAAGGCGACCGATCAGGGTTTCTTTCCGTGACAGGCTTTGCAGAATATTGGCGATATGCCGCAAGGCCGTATCGCCTATATCATGACCATATAGATCATTGATTGCTTTAAAGTGATCAATATCAATCATGAGAAGAGATAAGCCTGTTCTATCCAGCTTTGCAAGCTGGTATGCGCGCTGTAATTCTTGCAAAATATGGCGCCGGTTATAAAGACCTGTCAGCTCATCGATGCGCGCCTGTTTCGACAGTAAGAGGCGTTGGGATTCGTTTCTTTTCTGTGCTTTATAAATTTTAATATTAAACCAAAAAATAAAACTGAAAATAACAATAAGTAAAAATAATATGAAATCCCTTAAAGTATACCAATCCTTAAGTATATTATCTTGGGATAAGGTCGCAAAAGCCGTAATATTATGCTGGTTAAGATGCCGAAACCCCGCTATTCTTTCCATATTGTCAAAAGGCGAAACAGCATAAAAATTACCGCTGTCATTTTTATATAAACTCTCATAGGGCAGCTCAATTTTTTTGCCCACAAACTGCGCATGGCCTGGAATCCGGCTGATAATCGTTCCCGTCTTTGATATCAGCGCAAGAGAACTTAAATCCAGACGCTCTATGGCTTTGATTAAGCCTTGGAATTCATCAATATCAATGATTGCAACCGCTATATTTTTAAGGCTGCCATCCGCCTTTCTTAAGGCTTTACTAATCGCGAAAAACCATCTTTCTGGATGCACTCTTGACAGCAAAGGTTCGCCAACATAAAGGTCAGATCCTGGGTTTTCCAGATGATGGCTGACATATTGGCGATCCGCTATATCAGGGAGCACCTCTTCTCCGACTGTCCAGGCTTTGATCTGGCCTTGCGCATCAAGAATGAGTAAATCCATAATTTGGTCGTTATAGTTTCTTGTCTCTTCCAGTAAAAAATCAATGCGTTGGCGTGAAAGAGCGGGGGCATTTTGCGCCTCAAAAGTCAGTTGGATGAGAATAGTATTGAGTAATTGATCGATTTCATCAATCTTTGATTGTGTGTGCTGCGCCATTAAACTCGCAACAAATCGTGTGTTATTTTCTGCGGCATGGATACTCTTTTGATAATCCTGATGTAAAACTAAGTAAGAAAGCCCTGCAATGATAAGACAAGCCAGAGTGTTCAGCAATTGAAGGGGGGTTATTCTTTTTAACATCGGAAATAAACGCGATTTTAAGTTGAGTTGATAAAGTAAGGTCTAAAAGTTCAGTATTTTTTCAAGTCTCTAAAAAAGCTTTTGAGGAATCTTAAGGGGCCTTTTGCAAAAGGCCCCTTGAAACACGCTAGAGCAAAGCTGGTTA
>DDLW01000265.1 GCA_002340345.1 Alphaproteobacteria bacterium UBA2562
ACATTGAGGAAGAAATTGGAAGCTTGAATCTCAACAGACCCTAGAGCAAAGCTGGTTAAAGTGGCAGCCCCTTTAACCATGCGTTTTGCGGCAAAAACAAGATTATAGAGCCTTTCCATTGATTCAATATAAAAAAGAAAGGCTCTAGAGCAAAGGCAAGCCTCGGGCTGTCACCGTGAAAGACGATGACATTGCATTTCAATAACTTCTAAAATCCTGTCATAAAACGCCGAACAGGTCCGAGGGTCTTCCTTCAGACGCGCCTGTAAAGCATAAGCCTTCGGCAAGATCGAAGAGGTCAGACCTTTGATGGTCTTTTTCACAAAACCAGCTGTGATGGTGCAGTCTTTGGCCATGGCCTCAAAATGGCGGAGGGTGATCGCGTTGAATTTATATTTGCCAGCGATTTTCATGGCCATTTTCGCCTTATGCATATCATCATAAAGCACGGTGCTGAGAAGGTCGTAAAAGGGGGCGAGCCTTTCTGCGTCTCCGTCATAAAGGATGGAGAAATTTTTCCCATGGGCATCGCCATTGCCAATTAAAAAGTTGAAAATCACAGCCTTGAGCAGCTCAATCTTATCTCTTCCGGGCATCAAGCCGCGCTGCATTCGGTCATCCAACAGCGCAAAACAGTGGGCAAGGGTCGGGCCGTTTTCTTTTTCATATTTCATCTCTGGAGGCAGGCCAAGCGCCTGACAAAAATCTTCCTGTTGATACCGCATGACCTGCCCATCCGAGCCTACCCCCCGGTCATAACGCTGGACAACATAATAGGGGATATCAGACAGCCAATAGATCGAGACGTCTGGCACAGACAGACCCACAGCCTTCGCCAAAGACATGCAAAAAAACTCATTATGGACCGTGTCTTGAAAGCCACGGACTGGCGGTTTAAGAATATGGGTCGATGGCATTGTCCCCCGAGGAATGGCAATCTGCTGTTCCGCCCAACAGATCATCAGCTTATTTTGCGCCCCCGCGCCAGACATACGGACACCGTCTTCGCCCGCCAGCAAAGGACGTTTTTCGAGGGTGGAGAGAATGTCATGGGCCTCTTGGTCTGTCAGCACCCGCAAGCTTGCTGTTTGTGGCGGCGTCTCTGCTGGCCATAAGGACAATGCCCCCGCACAATCGCCGCCGATGTCTTTGAGTAAAGCAAAGATATTGCCTTCGGAAAGATTGAGATAGCGGGCCAAATGCGTCCGCACATCGCCTTCCGGCAAGAGGCCTGAGAAAAAAGCCGCCGTTTCACGATGGCCAAAAGCGGCTTCTTGCAAGGGAAGAGAGGCCGAAATATGCCGAACGGCGGGCGTCTTTAGAAACTTCGAAGCATAGCGAAATTGCAGATTGCCCCTGTCGGATGTCAGATATCCGACCAAATGCTGTTGCCAATAGACATTTAAAAGCTCTTGTGCCATTGCCAGTCTATTTTTTCCATTGACGCAAAGCATAAAGGCCAACCCCTAAAGCGCCAAGGACAAGCAGGGTCTTGCCAAGCTGAGCGGTTTCCTTGCCATTTTCGAGATCGCTGATGAAGCTTCGCCCGGTACCGGTCAGGCCGGCCAGGTCGTCTTGTGTCATCCCTTGTTCTTTGCGTGTATCTCGGATGATTGCGCCGAGTTGTTCTGCATTTGTGATTCTATCACCTGGGGCCTGTATCATGCTCTTTGTCGCCGATCGGACTCATTATAAGAAGATTATAGCGAAAAGACCAGAAATGTCGCCGATCGAATGCATATCACTTTTTCGCTGGCGCGAAAATAGGCGACTTTTTCGTGAAAAAGTCTCTCAAAAAGCTTTTAAAGACTAGGGCATCTCATGTGAACGACTCAGAAGATGGTCTTTGCTTTGCCCTTTGCCCAAAACACCAATAATTGTAATGGAATCATGAGAAATATAATAAAATATCATATTCTGGTCACAAAGGATAGATCTGACATGCCGTTTGAAAATGCTTTGATCAAGACCAGAATAAGGAAATGCACCGATTCTTTTGAAAGCCTTGTAAAGTTTATTTTGAAGCTTCTGTGCAGCAAAAGGATTTTCTTTTGCGATATAATTTATAATTTGCGCAACATCATTCAGGGCTTCATCTGTAATCTTAATGTCCATGACTTTGCGATGTTCTTTTTTCCAAAATCAGTTTATCAAACGCCTCTTGAGATGGGAGAGGAAAAGATTTGGCAGCATATCGTTGTTCAATAAAAGACTTTAGAAACGCAGCATCATCGCTTTCTGAGGTTTGAGGGTCAGGATCGGCTTTTAAAGGATTAAAAGATGTTTGTTTTGGCATGCTTAAAGGCCTCCGATCCCTTTTTTTGACGCTTACACCAAGTGCTCTTGGGGAAGAGCACTTGGTGTAAGAGAGAGTATAGCGCGGACCTTAAGAGAATTCGAGGATGATCTCATCCACGGCGAGGCTGGCGCCGGGTTCGGCATTGATTTTGAGTATCGTGCCATCTCGTTCGGCGCGGAGGATGTTTTCCATTTTCATGGCCTCAACCACCGCCAGCTCTTGCCCGCTTTTGACCTCTTCGCCTTCGCTGACCGCAAGGCGCAGCAACAGGCCCGGCATGGGCGATAAGAGATATTTGGACATGTCGGGGGGCTGCTTCACGGGCATCAGATCATGCAGCGCGGCCTGGCGCGGGGTCAGGACCAGGGCATCGACCTCGACACCATCATGGAAGAGCTTATAGCCAATGCCATCGATATCGATTTGCACGGCAATCTCTTCTCCATCCACTTGGCCGGTGAGCAAGATATTGCCCGGCGTCCAAGGGGTTTGCACAACCCGTTTGCGATCGCCAATAACGGTGACCAGGTCGCCATTCTCATGCTCTTCGATGGTGATGTCATAGCGATGGCCGGCCATTTTGACAATCCAGTCACGGCTGGCATGCATTTCATGGCCGGAGAGCTGACCGGTAATGGTCGTATCGCGCAAGGCTTCGCGGAAATGCACGGCAGCGATGACAGCGGCCAGGCGCTCGCACTCATCCACCGAAGGCTGCACCCCTTGGAAGCCATTGGGGAATTCTTCGGCAATGAAGTTGGTGGTGAGATTGCCTTCGCGATAGCGGGTTTTGGCCATACAGGCAGAGAGGAAAGGAATATTATGGTTCAGCCCGCGGATCACATAGCTATCGAGGGCTTTGCGCAAGCGATCAATGGCGTGATTGCGGTGGGAGCCATGGGAAATCAGCTTTGCGATCATGGGATCATAGAACATGCTGATTTCAGAGCCTTCAAAGACACCGCTGTCGCAGCGAATGCCGTCGCCTTCTGGCTCGGCATAGCGAGTCAGGCGACCGATGGAGGGCAAGAAGTTCCGTAAGGGGTCTTCGGCATAGACCCGGGCTTCCATGGCCCAGCCATTGATTTTGATGTCGTCTTGCTTCAGGGTCAATGTTTCGCCTGCGGCAATGCGGATCATCCATTCGACGAGATCGATCCCGGTAATCAGCTCGGTGACCGGATGTTCGACCTGCAAGCGGGTGTTCATTTCGAGGAAGTAGAAATTCCGATCGCCATCGACAATGAACTCCACCGTCCCCGCCGAGCGATAATCCACGGCTTTCGCCAAAGCAACGGCCTGTTCGCCCATGGCTTTCCGGGTTGCGTCATCGAGGAAAGGGCTTGGGGCCTCTTCCAAGACTTTTTGGTGGCGACGCTGGACGGAACATTCCCGTTCGGCCAAATACAGCGTGTTGCCTTTGGTATCGGCCAAGACTTGGATTTCGATATGGCGTGGTTGGGTGATGAATTTCTCGATGAAAATCCGATCATCGCCAAAGCTTGATTTCGCTTCGTTCCGGGCCAATTGGAAGCCTTCGCGGGCTTCTTGCTCATCATTGGCGACCCGCATGCCTTTGCCGCCGCCGCCGGCAGAGGCCTTGATCATCACCGGATAGCCGATGTCATTGGCAATTTGAACCGCTTGATCGGCATCGGCGATTTCACCGACATAGCCTGGAACCGTGCTGACCCCGGCTTTTTTGGCCAGTTTTTTCGATTCAATCTTGTCGCCCATGGCCTGGATTGCCAGCTCGTTCGGGCCGATAAAGGCAATGCCTTCATCCGCCAGAGCCTTGGCAAAAGCCCGGTTTTCCGACAAGAACCCATAGCCCGGATGGACCGCTTCGGCGCCTGTGTCTTTACAGGCTTTGACGATATTTTCAATGACCAGATAAGATTGGGCCGAGGCCGCAGGGCCAACACAAACCTTTTCATCCGCAAGCCGGACATGTAAGGCTTCGGCATCGGCTTCGGAATAGACGGCGACCGTCTTAATGCCCATTTTTTGCGCCGAGCGCATCACCCGGCAGGCAATTTCGCCGCGATTGGCGATGAGAATCTTTTTGAACATTCCTCAGTTCTTTCCCTATATCCCTAACAACTTGAGAAAAAAAGCGTGCCAAAGGACGGATCCTTGGGCACTTTCCTCACCTCACGCCTTAAAGCGGAATGTTGCTATGCTTCTTCCAAGGGTTCTCGACGTCTTTGGTGCGCAACATGGCCAGCGCCCGACAAATCCGGCGGCGGGTGTTATGGGGCTGGATCACCTCGTCGATATAACCACGGGTGCCGGCCACAAAGGGATTGGCGAATTTCTTACGATATTCTTCGGTGCGCTCTTCGATTTTTTGGTCATCGCCAAGATCAGAGCGGAAAATGATTTCCACAGCGCCTTTTGGCCCCATCACCGCGATTTCCGCCGTCGGCCATGCGTAATTCACATCGCCGCCAATATGTTTGGAGGACATCACGTCATAAGCGCCGCCATAGGCTTTGCGGGTAATCAAAGTGACTTTCGGCACCGTGGCTTCGGTGAACGCATAGAGCAGCTTGGCGCCATGCTTAATAATCCCGCCATATTCTTGCTTCGTGCCGGGCAGGAAGCCTGGAACATCGACCAAAGTCACAATCGGAATGTTAAAGCAATCACAAAAACGCACAAAACGCGCGGCTTTCCGAGAGCTATCAATATCAAGGCAGCCCGCCAGAACCATCGGCTGGTTGGCGACAATGCCCACGGTTTGGCCTTCCATCCGTCCCAAGCCGATCAGAATATTCTTGGCATAATTGGGCTGGATTTCAAAGAAATCGCCTTCATCGAGGATTTTCTCGATCAGCTCTTTCATATCATAGGGCTTATTGGGATTATCGGGGATCAGCGTGTCCAGGGACATCTCAACCCGGTATGGGCTGTCGCTGGTTTCGCGAAGGGGCGGTTCTTCCCGGTTATTCAGCGGCAAAAAGTCCATGAAGCGCCGCAGCTGTAAAATGGCTTCCACATCATTCTTAAAAGCCAAATCCGCAACACCAGATTTGCTGGTATGGGTGATCGCGCCGCCGAGCTCTTCCTGGGTCACCTCTTCATGGGTCACGGTCTTGACCACATCGGGGCCCGTCACAAACATATAAGACGTGTCTTCGACCATAAAAATAAAGTCTGTCATGGCTGGAGAATAGACCGCACCGCCCGCGCAAGGCCCCATGATCATGGAAATCTGTGGAATCACCCCAGAGGCATGCACATTGCGCACAAACACATCCGCATAGCCGGCAAGGGATTCAACCCCTTCTTGGATCCGTGCGCCGCCAGAATCGTTCAGACCGATCACAGGCGCGCCGACTTTCACGGCTTGGTCCATGATTTTGCAGATTTTTTCCGCATGGGCTTTGGACAGCGAGCCGCCAAAGACCGTAAAATCTTGGGAAAAAGCAAACACTAAGCGGCCATTAATGGTCCCAAAGCCAGTGACAACCCCATCGCCTGGGATTTTCTGGTCGGCCATGCCGAAATCGGTGCAGCGATGTTCCATGAACATGTCCCACTCTTCGAAAGAGCCGGGATCAAATAACAATTCAAGACGCTCGCGGGCAATCAATTTCCCTTTGCTATGCTGCGCATCAATACGGCGCTGGCCACCCCCAAGGCGGGCTGCGGCGCGGCGATCTTCAAGCTCCTGCAAGATTTCCTGCATGGACAGTGCGTCCCCTCAAAAATTTGTTGTTTTCTTTACGTCGTTTCGATCTTCACCGAGGCTCTACGGTCACCGGGCGAAGGCATGACACGCAGAGCGTCAAACGGCCAAGCCCTCTGCTTTCAGAAGAGGGACAAAGCGTCTGGAGCCTCTATCATCGCGAAGCTACACGCTTTGGCAAGGCTTGACATGAAAATTTTATCACCCTAAAAATCTCTTATTGCAGCGCAGCATCAACCTTGACGCAACGGAAGATTGGCCAAAAAAACAGCCCAATCTTCGCCAACGCCTTCTGCTGACGCCACGATAACCCTCTCTAGGAAAAAGACTTTTACAGCACCCAAACAGGTATGACCTTTGACCCCTTAAGCCCAAGGGGCTTTTTTGCCCCTATCTGAGAAAAGATAAATATTGCAGCGCAGCATTTATATCTTTTTGCAGATTTTCCCGCCTTTCGAGGGAGAAACTGTCCTCCCCCCATTTCTCAATATTAAAGTCTTCCTCCAGCTGGGCCGTCTTCCAGACTCCATCGGCATCCAACCGCTTTTCATACCCAGCCAAGGCCAGAACCAAAGAGCCACAACTATGCGCCAAACTGTGGAGCCCAGAAAGACCAAAATGACTCTCCCCCCCCAAAGCCACACCAAAAGCATCCAGGCTTTCTGACGGCTGGGCTTGGGGCGAAATGCCGGCAAAGACCATCAACCGCGCCCCATAACGCTCTTGTGCCCAATCGAGCAGCGGTTGCCAACATCTTGTTTGCCGTTCGACCAGCTCTTCCGGTTCCTCAGCACGATAGCAGAGCATATCCGTTTCCCCATAGCCGATCAGCGCGTGGATCACAGCCTCCCTTTGCGGTGGGATTCGGTCAATCGCTTGACAGGCCAGGCGGGTCAGAGGCATCGCCAACGGGCGGATACGTTCCTCTTGCCCTTGCCATTCTGCGGCCACAGCGTCGGCCAGCTGTGCATTTGGCAAGATCAGCGCCGTACGATCCGGGGTTTTTGCCGCGCGTTCATCGAGGAAAATCTCATAACCACCGCCGCCTTCTACAGGACGGGCGGTGGCGGTTTTGTAAAAACGTTTCAGGGTTTTTTCGCTCAAGCGGGGGGTCTCCTTGAGGGGTGCGGTGTTTTAGTTTGAGTGGCGTATCTCTCCAAGTCCAGGGATCC
>DDLW01000273.1 GCA_002340345.1 Alphaproteobacteria bacterium UBA2562
AAAAGCTTTTTGATAGACTTTTTCCCGAAAAAGTCGTCCAATTTCGCGCAAGCGAAAAACACTAGAGCCTTTTGCGTGATGATAGACTCACACAAAATGCTCTATCTTATTGTTTTTGCCGTAAAACTTATGGTTGAAGTGATACCACTTTAATCAGCTCTGCTCTAAGGTTTATCAGCAGCATGGATGAAAAAATACGCCAATTTCTCGATGACACACAACAGACATCCACGGAGCGCTATGCGATCTTATGCACTCTCAGAACCTTATACCAGGGCACACAGCCCCCGATGGAGGAGAGCTTTAAATATGGCGGGCTGGCCTATAGCCTTTCAAAAAAATTGATTGGTGGCCTTTTCTCTTACAAAGAGCATGTTTCTGTTGAATTCAGTGATGGCGCGGATTTCGAAGACCCCCATGCCGTGCTGGAAGGCGGCGGGAAAAGACGGCGGCATATCAAAATCAGAACACAGAATGATATCGAAACCAAATATGTCGCCTTTTATATCCAAGAAGCCCTAAAAGCCGCAAACGCCAAAGGATAGACGTCCTCTATAGACCTTGCCCCCCCCTAAAGCCGTGCCTTGTCTGCTCCTTTCGATTTTTAACCTGTTATCAATCTTCCATAGGATCATTCTTATGAGAAATATTGTTTTCTATGCCCTTGTTTCTATTTTTATCTCCCTTGGCAGTGCCCAGGCTCTCGATATGGCCATGCCCCAAAAAACACATCATGTCATTGGTGGAAATGGTGTGCGGATCGCTGTTCAAGAATGGGGAAACCCCAAAGGCAGGCCGATTGTCTTCGCCCATGCCTGGTCACAATCCCACTATGGCTGGTTGCCGCAATTTCGCAGCGATTTAACCAAAGAATTCCACTTGATCACATTTGATTCAAGAGGTCATGGGAATTCCGAAAAACCTCTTATCACCGATCATTATAACAATGGCGCCCTGTGGGCAGAGGATCTGAAAGCCGTCATCACCTCTCTCAATCTCAAAGATGTGACCTTAGTCGGCTGGTCCTATGGGTCTATTATCATAGCGGATTACCTGCAAAAATATGGGAGCGACAACATCCACGCTCTCAATATCGTCGGCGGTCTGACGGGGCTGGGGGTTAAACGTGTCGAAAAGCATTTTGGCAATGCAACCGCCGGTTCCATCTTGGCAATGCAGTCAGACTTGCCAGCACAAGCGGAGGGGATGGTACATATTGCCCGCATGATGTGGCCAGAGGATCTTGATAAAGAGCTTTATGGCTTTATGATTGCAACCAATATGATGGCATCGCCTTTGGTCCGCAAAGCGATGGTTCAGCGTTCTGCCGATTACAAAGATCTCTATATGTCCCTCGACATTCCTGTCTTATTTTCCCATGGCGATAAAGATGACGGTGTTCTTCTTATTGCCGCGGAAGAAGGCAGTGCAATGGCCCCGAAAGGCAAGCTGTCTGTCTATAAAAACGCCAAGCATGCCCCCCATTGGTCAGATACAAAACGCTTTAACCAAGAACTCTCAGACCTAGCACGAAAATAGTCGAAGGCGTCATAAGGGGGGCTCTCTAAACGCTGATGCGCACCCCCCCTTTTCGCTTGCGCGAAATAGGGCGACTTTTTCGAGAAAAAGTCTCTCAAAAAGCTTTTTTAGAAAATTGAAGAGCTGGTTAAAACCATTAGGGTCAACTGGCCACGGACCAAATTGGTTGATAGAAACGTTCGAAAAAATGAGAGAAGACCCCTCTCATGAAAATTTCTTAATGCCCGCAGATGATGATGTCTGGGCCTTTATGGATAGGATATCAGAATGGTTCTTTGACTCGCGCAGAAAGGGCATACCGAAATAAAAAATACCAATGCCCAGGAACAAAGCCATATTGAAGAAATGCCAAATCGTTACCAAGAAGTATATCCCGAAGAACCACTTATCAACAGCATCGATGTTGTGCGTCCTCTGGCGACTGAATTACTGACGTTAGAGTTCTTTGAAGCTGAGCCCGGAGAGATGCCCCATGAGGTATTCTCGCAGCATCACATTCTCATCAATCTTCGTGATGAGCCACACCGTGTTGAAAACTGGCGTGATGATGAGCATAGGGATTTCACCTATCACAAGAATGAAATTATCGTTACGCCTGCGGGAGTTAAATCTGGCTGGAAATGGTACGCAAAGTCCAAAGTGATTGTGATTACGTTAGAGCCTGACAAGTTGGAGAAATTTGTTCAGTCCGAGCTTGGAATTTTGCTGACCGATAAACAGCTCAAAGATGTTCCGCAATTCATTGATGAGAACATTGCACAAGCAAGTGTGATGTTAATGGATGCGCTTAAGAGTGATATGGGCTCAGCTGTGATGTTTGAAAGCTTTGCGCGTATCTTTCTCACTAAGCTGGTGCAGAAATACGGTCTGGAACGCGGAGAAAATGTTGAGTTCTCCAAAAGCTTTACCTCGAAACATTACAAACGTGTTCTCGATTACATTGCGAAGAACTACGGGCAGAATATTGCGTTAGAAGATATGGCGACAGAAGCAGGCATCAGCCCATTTCATTTCTCCCGTTTGTTCAAGCAAACGATTGGTCAAAGTCCGCATCAATTTGTGATGGCTTACAGAGTTGAACAAGCCAAGAAGATGTTAGCTGATTTAGATAGACCCATGATTGATATTGCTCATGCCTGCGGTTTTTCCGATCAAGCCCATTTCTCACGTGTATTCAAGCAAATACAAGGGAATACGCCTAAAAGCTGGCGTCAAAGCTTGTAGCTAGTCAATAGCAAGAATCTTCAAAAACTTCGCAAGAGCCTCCAAGAGTAAAATGCTCTCCCACAATATATTGAACTTATAAGACTTCAAAACATGGGGAGACATTCGGTGAAGAAATTACTGACAACAACTACCGCAATCGGTGCACTAACACTAACTGCTTTAAGTTATGCGGAGGCCGCCATGAAAAAAAAGTTACATTTGAAAATCAAAACCAAACTCTAATTGGCAACCTATACCTTCCAGACAATTATAAGGATGGCGATAAATTGCCCGGTGTCGTTGTGACAGGGGCATGGACAACCGTTAAAGAACAAATGCCAACAACATACGCCACTGAACTGGCTAATAAGGGCTATGCTGCTCTAGTGTTTGATTTCCGTGGTTGGGGTGGTTCTGAGGACGCTATTAAGTATCTGGAAGACCCTCAACGCAAAACGGAAGACATCAATGCTGCTGCCAACTTCCTTGTAACACGCCCAGAAGTTGATGCAGATAAGGTTGCCGGTCTTGGTATATGTGCCTCAGCTGGATATATGAGCGATGCCGCAGCGTCTAATCCAAATATCAAATCTTTGGCTCTCGTTGCACCGTGGTTACACAATGCAGCTATCGTTGATGCCGTCTATGGCGGAGAAGAAGGCGTAAATGGTCTAATTACAGCTGCAAAAGATGCGGAAGTATCAGATGAGCCGATCTATCTGGAAGCAGCAAGTCTGACCAATGAAAATGCTGTGATGTACCAAGCCCCATATTATACGGAAGAAAACCGTGGTTTGATCCCTGAGTATGACAACAAGTTTAATCTCGCTTCATGGGATGGTTGGTTGACCTATGACGCTTTGAAAACAGCTGATGTTCAGGAAAAGCCTGCTCTGCTTGTTCATTCCGAAGCTGCTGCCATTCCACAAGGTGCGAAAGAGTATGCAGAGCGTGCAGGCGATAATGTCGAACTCATTATGCTGGATGATGTCACGCAGTTTGATTTTTACGATCAGCCTGAGGCCGTGAACACATCTGCCAATGCAGTCGCTGAGCATTTCAAGAAGACCTTGAAATAGGACAGCCCAATGAGACATCTGATTTTAAGAGTGATACTCATAACTATGACAGCAATCAATCCAGCTTTGGCTGATAGCGCACAAGATGAAGCCGCGATTAAGACCATTGTCGAAAGCGTTGGAAGTCTGGCCGATACAGGAAACTTTGAAACACTGGAAAAACTTTATGCTGAGGAAGTGGAAGTTGATTATACATCTTTGGCAGGTGGTGCGGTCGAGCTAAAAAGCCCCCAAGCTCTTATGAGCCAGTGGGCATCGATGCTTCCCGGTTTTGATCGTACACGCCATGAGATTTCAAGTATCTCTGTTGAGGTTATTGGCGATAAGGCAATCGCAACGGCTGATATTGTTGCAGATCACTATGTGAACGATCTTTTCTGGTAAGTTTCTGGTGATTATCTCTACAAACTTGAAAAGGGCGTAGATAGTTGGAAGATCACAAGCCATACCTTCAACCTTACAGGTGAGGATGGCACGCGTGATGTGTTTAGTTCAGCCGGTGCAAATGCAGCGTCTAATCCGTCCCCGTACATTCTGCGCCAAAAGACACAGCAAGCTGTAAGAGATTTCCTGACGGCTCTGGAAAAAAAGGATATGGAGAAATTTGCATCTGTGTGGGCTGAGGACGCTGTACAAGATATGCCTTATGCACCAGAAGGTTTTCCAAACCAAGTAAATGGTAAGAATAATCTGATCGCTCATTATGCAGCTTGGCCTGATAATAGCGGCAATGCTGACTTCACATCACAGCTGGTCTTCTATCCCATGCAGAACCCCGAAATGATCTTTGTCGAGTTCAAAGGCGATGTGGACATTATTCCAACAAGTCGTAAATATGAGCAGCATTATGGTGGCTTGTTCCATGTCGAGAACGGAAAGATCAAACTGTTCCGTGAATACTTTGGCCCTGAACCTTTCAAATACGCTTTTGGCCTAGATGAAGATGGGGCGTTTCATAAGAAATAACTAGAGCAAAGCGCGATCAGGTGGATCCCCCTGATCGCTTTCGTTTTGCGGCAAAAACAAGACCCTAGAGCAAAG
>DDLW01000211.1 GCA_002340345.1 Alphaproteobacteria bacterium UBA2562
AAGCTTTCAACAGCCGCTTGCACTTTCAGGAAAGCTCCCCCTATACTGCGCGGCATAATGTTGAGAGTCTTTGCCAAACTCTTTACTCTAGAGCCTTTCACTTTTATCTTGAAGCAATGGAAAGGCTCTATGGTCTTGTTTTTGCCGCAAAACGCATGGTTAAGGTGCAGCCCCTTTAACCAGCTTTGCTCTAGGGAGCTTTGTGCAAATTCAATAAAATACAACTTTTAGCTCATAATCATTTCATACGGCACAGGTTATATATCATGGCAAAAATAAAAATATTGCTTGATTGGTACAAAACTTATGCAGAGCATGAGCAAGAATGTTGAAGACTTCTCAAGTGAGCCTCATAAAGATGTATGAGATGGGTATAAATTTTGATCGCGCCCTTCTTTGCATGTGATGCAATAAAGCTTTTTAAAGCTGGAGAGAAAGTGAGAGCGAAATAAAGTGTAAGTTTGAGTCTTGTTTGATGCATATATTTGCAACTTCTCACGCGCTATAAGATTTGGGTCATAATCTTTAGATTAGGAGGGTTATTATTTTGCTTCCTATTCTTTGAGTGTGGTATAATAGTGTTACTGAATCACAAAGCTGTGTTTTCTTATGTGTTATTTTATAAGTTTGACTGTTGTAACTTCCTGAATAGGCTTTACAATAAATAACCTACTTTCTACTGTTTTAGGAAAAGCCAGATCATCTATGATGTTTTTTATGCTAATCTACAAAATCTTTAATGACTCTGTGGCTCTTTTGCCTAAATCGCGCACCTGCTTGATCTGCGCGAAAGAGAAGGCCTATTTTTGCATTTTGGCATGGGGCAAAACTTCTATACTATAGCAAAGCCGCTTAAAGGGGGTGCCCCTTTAAGCATATGTTTTGCGGTGAAAACAAAGACATAGAGCGTTTCACCAGCTTTAAATTAAAAGCGAAATGCTCTATAACAGCTGATATGGCGCGAAAGAGGCATTGTTTTTAGAATATTCAAGGAAGATTGGATAAGCTTATTGATTTTTCTGAGAAAATGCTGTCGATTTCATTTTCAAACAAGCGCGTTGAAGCAAACGGGGCTTGTGACTTTCAGTTGTAATTTGATCGCGAAACTTACACTTTACATGGTGGTGATGGCCTTTTCACAAAGAATCGCATCGTAATGTGATTTATGGAGAATTAAGTCTTTTTCAAGTTTTGTCATAAAACAGACTTGATCCTATATATTTGATTCGGTCAAACTTTGCTTTGTAGCATTTCGCTTTTATCCTTATTCAGAAGAAATGCTATATATCTTTGCTTTTACCGCAAAACGGCCCAAAGGGGTAAAATGTCCCTTTGGCCTTTGCTCTAAGGAATGATCATATGTCCAATACCCCACACCGGCCTTGGCGTATTTTGGTTGTGGATGATGAAGATGATATGCATGTGGTCACACGATCTGTCATTCGACGTGTGCATTTTGAAGGCCGTTCCGTTGAAATGCTGTCGGCGCATTCAGCGAAAAAAGCGCGTGAGATTTTGGCAGACAATCACAATGTTGCCCTTATTCTTCTTGATGTGGTGATGGAAACACCAACCGCAGGGTTGGATCTTGTGAAATGGATACGATCTGACCTTGGAAATCAGGCGGTTAGAATCGTGTTACGCACAGGGCATCCAGGGGAAGTGCCAGAGGCAAAAGTGATCGCAGAATATGATATTAATGATTATAAAGAAAAGGGCGAACTTGATATTGGCCGTTTGAGAACATGTTTAATTGCAAGCTTTCGCGCCTATCGCCAAATAAGAGAGCTTGAGCAGATCAGAATACATCTTAAGAGTTTAATCGAATCTTCTGATATTTTCACAAAGCTACAAGGCCTTGAAACTTTTGCGCAATCTGTTCTCGGTCAGATTTCAGCGATGATTGATCCTGAAGGTGGGCTTAATGCTGTTGTTTTTATTAAAAAAGCAAAAGATCAAATGGCGCCTCAAGCTTTAGAAATATTTTCCACTTTGGGGAGTATTTCTAAAAATAATATCACGAGTGTTAATGATCTTGACAAGCCTTCAAGAGAACTGATCGAAAAATCAGCGGAAAATCAAGATAATTATTATGAAGTCGGGCAAGCTGCACTTTATTTTACCGGGCAAGAAGGTGAAATTATCGCTTATATAGAATATGAAGGTGATTTAGATGAAGCAAATAAAGCGCTCTTAACGCTTTTTACATCTCGAATGGCGCGTAATCTCTTACGGGCACAGCATTGTGACGATGCAGCGCCATAAAAGGCATGGAGTGAGAGACTATGGCTGAAGCTTTGATTTGCGTAAATCGAGCCTTGAGGGGCGATATGCCATCTTGTGCAGGGCGGGGCAGCAAAGTCATTGCGCAGAAGTTAGAACAGGTTCTAGATGAGCGAAATGTCCCCCTGAAGGTTGAGATGATTCAATGCTTTGGCTTTTGTAGCCGTGGCCCGAATATCCGCCTCGTTGGAGGACCTTTTCGCCATAATGTTAAACTTGAAGAAGTTGAAGAAATTGCAGATTGGCTTATTGCGCAACTTGAAGATCAAGAGAAAAAATAAGCGGTTAATTTCGAAAGGAAACAGCGCTCGTCGGGCGTGATGTGATCATACGGCTGGTGTGGAAAAACTGTTTGTGGTTTTGAAAACTAGAAGGTCCTGTGCCGCTATATTCTGATGTTGCGCAGGCAGAAAGCGTGCCGAGAAGAAGCGCACCTATGAAAAACGCCCGCATGAAGTTGAGAAAAGACAGTATGGCGGTCTTTGACGTGGAAGATCTTTGGGTCATGATTGTTCTGCCTCATAAAAAGCGCGTGGTTCAATCCAAACAGAAAGTTCGATATCCGTCTCGTCTCTTGTTTGGAAAAATGGAACCAAAAGAGAGCGGCTTTATGGATTGAGGCCACACGGTGCCTCCATGCATAAGAGATGTATAAGAAGCATAAATTGAGCTTATAGTTTATCAGAAATTTACAATTGAAACAGCCCCAGCTTCATTTTAGGATTTCACTGATGGCTTTGAATCGTCGCAGATTTGGATCTTATTTGCTTGTTTTTTCTACATTTACCATCTTTGGTCAGGGGGGTAAAAAAAGTTATGGGGCCGCACAAAAAGAGATTGGGACCATCACAGACTGTGAAGGACATTGCACAGCGCAAAGCATAAACGAATCATCGCCGCGCATTTTATCTGTTGGCGCACCTCTTTACCAAAATGATCTTTTGAAAACAGGAAGTGATGGAAAGCTATCCTTTTTGTTGGCAGATGATAGTTATTTCGATCTTAGCGCCCATGGCGAAATGACCATTGATCGCTTTATTTTTGATCCGGAAGGAGCCCATAACAGCTTTTTGGGTACGGTTTCGACAGGAGGATTTCGTCTTGTCTCGGGGCTCATCGCGAAAGCCGATGAGCATGCAATGGTGATTGATACGCCGACAGCAACTTTAGGGATTCGCGGAACACATGTCGCGGGAAAGGTTTTGCCCAAACATGCTTCTGTGACATTGCTCGAGAGTGAAGATGGTAGCCCTGCGCAAATCGATGTTTTTAATGAACATGGGACGAGCCTGCTCTCTGAAATTGGCCACAGCACGGAAATCCCGCATCAAAAAGAGCCAACGGCAACGCGGAAATTGGGTCATGATGAGATTCACAGATTCCTGAAACAGCATCGCATTCATCGGATGCAAGGATTACGTCCGAACATCCATGCCCATAGACAACGTTTTTCTAAACTTCCCCCAGAGCGAAAACGCCTTATTCATCAGAAGTTTAGAGATTTGCGCAATCAGAAGGCTTTGCGAGATGGGGGCTGGGATAAGACTCGGATGGAGCGGTTGCAACGACTGCGTCAAAATCGTCAAGATCGTTTGCGAAAACGGAAAGACGCCGGACGCCTGAACCAACGGCACCCTAGGGCTGAGACATTAAGGGAAAAATGGGAAACCCTGACGCCAGAGCAAAGACAAAGATTGAAAGATAGATTTAGGCGCAACCCTGATTAGATTGAAATGCATACATAAATAGTAGAATAATTATCATGTGTTACACCTTTTGAAGGGGGTAATTCCGGAATATATGTCTTTCTGTTGCCCTTTTGAGTGCTGCGCGCAACAAGAGGAGAAAGGCAGTGTAAAATGTTTTCGCTTTGACTCTAGAGCTTAAATTTTTAGCTTTTGAGCTGATAAAACAATCAAATTGCCTAAATATTAGCCAGAAAATGAAAAAAATATAATTTTTGTATGGTTTTGCTTGCGAAAGCGGCAATCCTTTCTTACAAAGTTCACACGGTCAATCGACAGCGGCTCATCACCCACCAGGGAAGAGAAAGCATGCCGTCGAGAGAGTGTAAGTGCGGGTGCGGGTCCCCGACACTTTTTGTCTCATGCTTCTTTCAGAAGCCGCGTCGCCGTGGGTCTCAAACACGGCAATGGCGATAGAGACACTCTACCGTATGAGGATGGTTCAAAATATGATGCCCTCGGAAATGGGTTTTCCGTGGCAGTGTTTTGAAGCGGTACAGAGGATTCTGACAGCACAAATGTCTCAATTCTCATGTTCTGTGTCCTTTTGTTGTTTGCAAAGGGCTGGCCATTGCGTGGTAGAGCCTTTAAAGCGTGACTCTCGCTTTTATAAGTTGCATAAAGCTGTGGAGAGCACACGCATTATTCTCTTAAGACGGCAATGGTCAAACAGCCAAAGAGAATGCGCAAAACAACAGTCATGGCCCGAATCCTCAGATGATCGCAATAGGGTTTGATAAGAGAATGGAAAGAGGGCTGATACCTCTTGTCCCATTTTCAAGACCGCTCCAATATGGTTTTTTGCTGAAGGGCAAAATGCTTTCAAATATCTTAAAGAGTTAAAGATAGATGAGACGCTCCTTTCTGTATAAAAATCGATTCGGAGAACTCCATAGGGCGTTTGGACGTTAGCCAGTAAAAACGATTGCTGGAAGACGGCTCTTGAGGCTCTGTATGTGGACGGCCCTGGTGTAGAGTGACGGTATAAACTGTCCCAAGGATTTGGTGTCTCGCTTATGTCGCGAGAAACGAAGAGGGAAAGGCGCAAAAGCAATGGCAATAAACAGCGTATCGGTTGCGCTCGCAGGAAGTGGGGGGGCCGGGGTCATGACCGCCGGTCAGATGCTTCTCGACGCAGCAGCACGTGCAGGCTATCTCGGCCTGATGACCCGCTCCACCGGCCCGCAAATTCGCGGGGGGGAAGCAGCAGCCTTTGTCCGGTTGGGAACCATGCCGGTGAACTGCTCTGATGATAATGTCACCCTTCTTTTGGCTTTTGACTGGGGCAATATTGATCGGTTTGCAGCGGAACTGGCGCTCACCGAAGAGAGTATTATCATCAGCGACCCTGACCAAGGCGATGTACCAGCTGTTTTGGCAGAAAGCGGGGCAAAAATCATCGAATTACCGATGAAAAGCATTGTCTCTGAAATCGAAGGCGGCCGCGCCAATATGATTGGTTTGGGCGTCGTTGCAAAAATGATCGGTCTGCCTTTAGAGGCAATGGTCGATACGGTTGCCGGGGCTCTCTCGAAAAAAGGAGATAAAGTTGTTGCAACCTCAAGGGCTTGCATCGATAAAGGAGCAGACTGTGCCGCCTCTTTGGGGGTTGATCTGGCTTTAGCACCGCCAGCGCAAGCCAGTGGTGAAAATCGTTGGAATATTTCTGGGAATGAAGCGGCTGGCCTCGGGGCTTTGCGCGGGGGTGTCCGGTTCTGTGCAGCTTATCCCATTACGCCATC
>DDLW01000071.1 GCA_002340345.1 Alphaproteobacteria bacterium UBA2562
CCGGAGTCCGCCTAAAAAGGAAGGAGAAAGCCGAAAACAACCCTAAAGTGCCACTTATAGAGCCAAATTCGGCCAAAATAACCTGCAAAAACAGAAGCCGAAAAAGACAAACAGAAAAATCAACCATTATGCAGAGGTCTTAATTATCGAAAACTGGTCCGGCTTGACAGAATTCTTTGGCGGCATGTGGGGCTGGATTGAACAGCGCTTTTCTGCTGGTATTGAATGGATCATGGAAAAAGTGCGCTGGGTCCAAGGCGTCTGGTCACGTATTTCTGATCTCTTTGGCGGCGATGATGACGAAAAACAATCAAAAGCAAAAGAAATCGCAGCTTTACCGCCGGACTCAGAGCAAAAAAGCAAAGCAATAAAAGCCTTTTCTTATCAGCCGCCAACAGTCAAGCAAGCCATCGCTGCAAATGACAATAGCGTTGTCGCAAAATCTACGACAAGCCCAGCGGCTTGGGATTCTTCGAACAGCGCAGCGGTGAGCGGAAATAATGCTCTTGCAATCAATCCAGCCCTCGGACAACAGCAAACGCCGCCGCCGCAACATAAAACAATCAACCAGACCGTGACAGTGACAATTCAAGCCGCGCCGGGCGAAGACGCAAGAGACATTGCTCGTCAAGTCGCGCAAATCTTGCAAACCCAAAGCACAGGAGCCCTGCACGATGGCTGATGTCATGATCGCGCTCGGGTCTTTTGTCTTCTCAATCAACACAGCAGCTTATCAAACGCTAACACATTCAACGCGCTATAGATGGCAATCGCAAGAACGGCTTTTAAGAAGACCGGCGCAGCAATTCTTAGGCATTGGCGAAGAGACAATTAGTCTGGACGGCGTTATATATCCTGAGTTTTTTGAAGCTGGTCTAGCACAAATCACAGACATGCGAACACTGGCAGCCCAAGGCGAAGCCTTGGATATGATTGATGGCTACGGCAATGTCCTTGGCGTCTATGTCATTGACAGCATAGAAGAAACCCAAAATCTGATTGTCGCGCACGGTATTCCGTTGAAGCAGACTTTCAGAATGTCTTTAAAGCGCTACGGAGACGATGGAGCATGAGCGCGGGTGCAGTCTATATTACAAGCGAAGGTGACATGCTCGATGCTATTGCATGGAAACATTATGGACGCCATGACGCTGTTATTGCAATCTATGAAGCGAATTACCGGCTCTCACGTCTTGTCGATGCGCATGATCTCATCTTACCAGCAGGCATAGAGATCTTTTTGCCGGATCTTGCACCGCAATCTGAACCCAGAACGCAAATTAAACTGTGGGGCTAACATGAGGCCAGATTTTCGTGTTCTTGCTGACAATATTGATATCACAGCAAAAATCAGAGATAGATTGCTCGATTTAACGATTACAGACGAAGCCGGTATGGAATCGGACAAAGTGGAAATAAGGCTTGATGATCGCGATCACAAGTTAGCGCTTCCGGCCACAGGCGCGACACTGGACATCGCAATTGGCTGGGAGAAAAATCTTCTACAAGTCGGACTTTATAAAGTCGATGAACTCCGCTTAGACGGTCAAACAATGGCAATCACGGCAAAAGCCGCTGATTTCAAAGGACCGATGCGCACACCGAAAACGCGCCCTTGGCATAGCACAACACTCGGCGCAATTATCGAAACCATTGCCGGTGAAAATGGCTACAACGCTGCGGTCTCTCAAGAGTTCGCAAGTGAAGCAATCGCACATCTCGATCAAACAGAAGAAAGCGACTTAAATTTACTCACAAGACTCGCAAAAGATCGCGGCGCTGTCTCAAAACCGATTGGCAAAAAACTCGTTTTTGTTGCCTCAGGCGAAGCAAAAGCGGTCACCGGCACTGCTTTGGCATCTGTCACACTCACACGCAAAGACTGCTTAGGCTTTCCGTCTGTGACATTGAAAGATCGCGGGAAATTTAGTGCAGTAACAGCCGCTTATCACGATCACAATGCCGCAAAACGCGAAGAAATCACCGTAGGGAGCGGTGAAGCTTTCACAATACGCAAAGCATTTGAAGATGCAAAGAAAGCAAAAGCCGCTGCATCAGCAAAACTCAAAAGCTTAAAACGCGGCACAGGGGAACTCTCAGCAAACATCACTGGCAATCCGGCAGTGCAAGCCGAAGGTCAGCTCACATTCACAGGCTTTAGAGACGGCATCGACGGATCTTGGTCTGTCAAAACAGCAACACACACTTTGACAAGCACAGGCTACACAACATCAGTCAGCTGTGAATACCCAAGTGGATAGCTATAGGCTGACGCCTGAGGCTTTCTTTCTTTTTATTTCTTTCATGCACTCATGAGTTAAGGTAGATGATTAGTGTTGTCTAGCTGAGAATATCTAATTTACATTTTTTTGTCAAGTCGAGCGCAGCGCTACAGATCTTTGTCCGAAATCAAGCGCCACGCTACATTTGTCCGAAAACGCTGCAAATTTGTCCGAAAAGAGCTGTCGCGCTACACAATGTCCAATAAAGAGCTGGCCCCCTACATTGTCAAATCAATGCAAATCTTTGCCAAAGCGAGCGCCGCACTACATCTCAAAAGGCTACCAAACGGGGTTGGCGGTTTGTCCGAAAACGCTGCAAATTTTTCCGAAATTAAGCGCCTCCCTACATATAAAGCCAATTTTAGTTTTATGAAAACACTCTATAACTGCTTGATAAAAAATAAAAAGAATGGTGCCCGCAGAGGGACTTGAACCCCCAACCACCTGATTACAAATCAGGTGCTCTACCAATTGAGCCATACGGGCATAAAAATTTTGAAATATCAAAGACCCTCAACGACTAACGTCGCCGGGAGGTCAATTACATATACAGTCTTTTGAGGCTTGGCAAGATCTTTTTGAAAAAAATATGAAAAACTTGGATTGGTTTTCCAGCCTAAAGCAAAGCTGGTTAAAGTGGCAGCCCCTTTAGCCATGCGTTTTGCGGCAAAAACAATAAGATAGAGTATTTTGTGTGCGTCAATCATCACGCAAAATACTCTAAACAGCATTTCTGGAGGATTTTCCTTTTCTTTATGCCTCAAATCACGCATAAAGCAAAGTTTCGTAGCCTTGCGATTTTGACGAGAGCAAAGCCCATGAAAGTGGGAGCCCCTTTAACAATGCGTTTTATGATGATACGCGCCGCTGCGGCTCTTTTTGTCATGATCACAGACCCTTAAGGATAAAGCATGCGTGCAGAAACCCAAGCAGTTGTAAGCGAAGTCAAAGATTCGCTGACCCTGCTGAGGAGGCATCTTTGACTGGGATCAAGCCCTGATCCGTCTCGAAGAACTCAATGCCTTAACCGAAGATCCAGATTTATGGAACAACCCAGAACAAGCTGAAAAAGTCATGCGAGAACGCACACAGCTTGAACAACAAATCGCCTCCCTAAACGCCCTGCAAACAGAAATGGAGGATTGCGTCGACCTCATTGAAATGGGCGAAGAGGAAGGCGATGACGCCATTGTCCAAGAAGCCGAAACAACCCTTTTCGGCCTTAAAGAACGCTGTGCCAAACGCGAACTCGAAAGCCTCCTCTCCGGAGAGGCCGACAGCAATGATTGCTATCTACAAGTCAATGCCGGTGCAGGAGGAACCGAAGCCCAAGATTGGGCCGAAATGTTGCTGCGCATGTATACGCGCTGGTGCGATGCAACAGGCTATAAAGTCGAATGGCTAGAAGAAAGTGCCGGTGAAGAAGCCGGCCTCAAATCAGCCACCATCACAATCAAAGGCCATAATGCCTATGGTTGGCTTAAACATGAAAGTGGTGTCCATCGCTTGGTGCGCATCAGCCCTTATGACAGTGCAGACCGGCGCCATACCAGTTTCTCGTCCATTTGGGTCTCCCCCGTCATCGACGATACCATTGACGTCGATATTCAGGAAAAAGATCTCAAAATCGATACCTATCGGGCCTCTGGTGCGGGGGGGCAGCATGTCAATAAAACCGACAGCGCCATCCGAATCACTCATATCCCAACAAATACAGTGGTCCAATGCCAAAATGACCGCTCTCAACATAAAAATCGTGCAACCGCAATGTCCATGCTCAGGGCCAGACTATACGAGCTTGAACTGCAAAAAAGGGAAGCCGAGAAAAACGCCCTGGAAGAAACCAAGACAGATATCGGCTGGGGACACCAAATTCGGTCTTATGTCTTACAGCCTTATCAAATGGTCAAGGATCTCCGCACTGGCGTTGAAAAAGGCAATGCCCAAGCCGTCTTAGATGGTGATATCCAAGATTATCTTGAGGCATCCCTCGCGCACCGTTTAGACCAAAGGGACAGACCTTAACCCTGAAAAGAGAAAATCTGGTTCAACTGTTATAACGGCTTGAACCAGATCTTTTCCTTGTAAATTATACTATTTATATGTGTTTACGGTGCTAAATATTTCTTCTGATTGTAAATTTTTTCTTGAATAATTATGCAACATAGCGCATATCCAATGAGTATGCGAATACCGTATTTCGTAGAGTTTAGAATTAAGAATTTTGGAAATTAAAGTTGAAAATTTTGAGAATTAAAATTGAGAATAGTGATATATGTCATTTCTGTTTTTTCGCAACTGCATATATAAAGAATACACTTACATAATATTGGAAATTTCTAAATCTCTACAGATAAAGTTCAACTATTGTTGAGTGCGGCATATAGTATTTCTCTTTTTAAAAGAGTTGCCTTAAAATATCTGAAACCCAGGACCAGCCTTCTTTCGTTTTGCGCCCCCCTCTCAAATCTTTTTGACAGAGACGAAGATACGCAGATGCACCGCATTGAAGCTTTAAATAAATTGCCTGTTTTCATGGATGTGCGGGGCAAACATGTTTTGCTCGTCGGGCAAGGCAATGCTTTGCTTTGGAAAGCAGAATTAATGTCTGCAGCCGGTGCGCAATTGCGTCTTATCACACCAGAGCCTTGCGAAGATCTCGAGGCTTTCGCAAAAGAACAGCAAGATAGCACAACCTTAACCGTCGGGCGGATGTGGCGTGTCGAAGATTTCAAAGACTGCCATTTAACAATTGCTGACATGGATGACGATCAAGCCAAATCCTTTCGCGCCGCAGCGCATAAGGCTGGATTATTGGTGAATATCATTGATAATCCTCGCTATTGCGATTTCCAATTTGGCTCTATCGTCAATCGCTCGCCCCTGGTGATTGGGATTTCAACAGACGGGGCGGCGCCTATTTTAGGACAAGCCATCCGCCGACGGATAGAAGCCCTCCTCCCCCGGTCTTTGTCCGTAAGCTTAAAAACAGCACAAATTATTCGCCAGCACATCAAAGATACCCTCGACACCCTCAGCCGCCGGTCCTTTTGGGAGCAATTTTCAAAAGCAGCATTCGAACAAACAGAAACAGGCGTGACAGAAACGCTTGCGATTGAGATTAGAAAGACGTCTGCAAATCCACAAACCACAGGCAAAGTGACCCTGGTCGGGGCCGGCCCTGGGGACCCAGAATTGCTCACCATGAAAGCTGTGCGCACTTTGCAGTCTGCTGATATTGTGCTGTATGACTATCTTATTGGTGAAGAAATCTTAGATTATGCCCGTCGAGAGGCAAAGCGCTTATTGGTAGGGAAAAGAGCCGGGCATCATAGCCATGCCCAAGAAGAAATCCATAGCCTTATGATCAAACTCGCCCGCCAAGGCAAGCATGTCGTCCGCTTAAAAGGCGGCGATCCAATGGTTTTTGGTCGTGGTGGTGAAGAAATTCAAGCTTTAAAAGCAGCTGGGATCCCTTATGCCGTGGTGCCAGGCATTACGGCCGCTTTAGGAGCAGCCTCCAGCCTTAGCCTACCCCTCACCCATAGAGACCACGCACACCGACTACAATTCATCACAGGTCAGGGTAAAAATCATCGGGGACCAGAATTAGAGTGGGCGAAAATTGCAGATGAGAAGGCAACAACCCTGGTCTATATGGGATTGAAAAATGCGCCTTTTGTTGTTGAACGTCTTTTGTCCCACGGCATGTCTCCCAAAACGCCTGTGATTGCGATTGGCGACGCTACACGAAAAACAGAATGGTCTTTATCGACTTCTCTTGAAGCGCTTCCCGTGGATTTACAAAATTGTGAGACCAGCAGCCCTGTCCTCCTCATGATCGGCCAGAACTGCACCACCGCCTTGCAAACAGATGTCAGCGTCGAAAGCTGAACAAACCATTGGGTCGAGGCGTACCCTCTTGGCGTCATTCCAATGAAAGATTCAGGTAAAACTTATATTTTTCTTATGAAAATCAATATATTGATAAAATTCATAAGCGCAAAATCAAAGCCATTAGGCCCGCTAGGAGGAACCCACCCCACGGATCGAAGGGGCCCCCCCTCCCTTCGCCCTTTGCTCTAGGACCAAATTTTTCCTTGACGATACCGACCCAGTGGACATACCAATACCACATGAGTGATGGTTCCGTGACGCGATACGGATGAAAAGGGAACACGGCGAGGATACCCTATAAGGGGCCAAAACCGGGCTGTACCCGCAACTGTGAGCGGTGAATTACTGTTCAAAAGCCACTGATATGTCGAAAGACCCATATCGGGAAGGCGAACAGTTAATAGTGACCCGCAAGCCAGGAGACCTGCCACCATTCGTCACTGTTTCTGCGATGCGGGCTACATCTCAGTGCGGAATCACCCGTTAAGTGACACCCAAAAAATTACGCTATTGGATCGGTGCGCAACATCGCGCAACCGCAGCCAATAGATGTGCGTTATCCATACGTCCGAAATGTTGCATCATTTCGGCGAAGGCTTTAGGTGTGTCTAAAATGAAGACTTTCAGACTCTCTTATGGAATATTGGCGTTTACTTTCCTGGCGGCTCAGCCCGTTGCGGCGGCAGAGATAGAACAGCTGGGGGAAGTGCTTGTGTCTGCAGGGCGTGTGCCTGTTGCAGCGGAAAAGGTGGGCCGGGCCCACACTGTGGTGACACGCAAAGACTTAGAACAAAGCCAAACACGCTATGTTGCCGATGCTTTACGTAAAGTGCCGGGCTTAGCGGTATCACGGACCGGGTCTTTTGGCGGTTTGACCCAAATCCGTGTGCGGGGATCAGAAGCCAACCATGTGCTTGTTTTAATTGACGGCATTGAGGTAGCCGGGACATCTGCTGGAGAATTCGACTTTGGCAGTTTGCAAGCCAGCAATATCGAACGGATCGAAGTGCTGCGCGGCGCACAAAGTGCTCTCTATGGCTCGAATGCAACTTCGGGCGTCATTCACATTATCACAAAAAATGGCATACGCGGTGACTATCAAATAACCGGCCAAATGGAAGGCGGATCCGATGGCACGGCCCTCGCCAATGTTGGCTTTCAGGGGGGCAGCGAAGATTTTGACGCCGCTGTGTCCGCGTCCTATCGGCGCACAGAAGGCTTTAACATCTCGGATTTTGGCTCTGAAAAAGATGGGGACCGCAATATAACGCTGGATGGAAAGGCAAATTGGGATGCTTTGGATAACCTCAGTTTTGATATGTCCATGCGTTATGTAAAGCGCAAATCGGACACGGATGATCAGGATTTTTCCGGCGGCGAAACCCAAGGCCTTGTCCTAGACACGAAGGATAGTGTCAATAAAACCAATGCATTATATGGTTCAGCCAGCGCGACATTGTCCTTATTCAATGACCATTTTGTGCAAAAGCTTGCAGGCGAAGTCACCGACCTAGAAGTACGAGGACGGAATAGCAGAGGTCGCAATGGCAATGATGACCGCCGCTATCACGCCAGCTACCAAGGCACCCTGTTTTTTGACACCCCAAGCGTGCTGAATGCAAAACACAGCCTGACCGGTGCGTTTGAGTGGGAACGTGAGACCTACGAAAATAAGGAACCAACGAATGACACACAGGTCAAACAAACCCGCGATATGCGTGGCTATGTGGGTGAATATCGTGGCGAATTCTTCGATAGCCTTTTCATAAGCGGTGCTGTCCGTTTTGATAAAAATGATGATTTTGACGATGCCTTTACCTACAGCACCAGCGCGGCTTATCTCATGTCCAGCACAGGAACACGGTTCCATGGCTCCCTAGGGACAGGGGTCACGAACCCGTCTTTCTTTGAACAATTTGGCTTTGTTCCAGGCCGCTTTACTGGCAATCCAGACTTGGATCCAGAAAAGAACTTCAGTTGGGATCTCGGGGCCGAACAAAAATTCTGGGATGATCGTGTCTCTGTGGGGGTGACTTATTTTCAGGCCAACCTAGAAAATGAGATTATCTCAACAGGCTTTGGCACAAGCGTTGCCAACGAAAACGGGGTGAGCAAACGGCGCGGCCTTGAAGTGTCCGCTGATATCGAACCCATCGACACTCTGACCCTGTCGGGGGCCTACACCTATCTCTTATCATCAGATCCCTCAGGCGTTGAGGAGGTGCGGCGTCCAAAACATTCTGCCTCTTTGAGCATCAATAAAAGCTTCTTGGAAGAAAAGGCGAATATCTTTTTTGATACACTCTATACGGGCAAGATGCAAGATAGCGAGTTCATAACACCTGGCCGTATAACATTGCGAAATTCTTTCGTCATGAATACGGGCGGCGATTATCAGGTGACGGATCAGTTCAAACTCTATGGGCGGGTTGAAAATCTGTTTGATTCCGACCATGAGGAGGTCTTTGGCTATAATACCCAGGGTGTTACCGGATTTATGGGGGTGAAAGCCACATTCTAGAGCAAAGCTGGTTAAAGTGGCAGCCCCTTTAATCATGCGTTTTGCGGCAAAACAAAAACAGAGAGCATTTCCACT
>DDLW01000201.1 GCA_002340345.1 Alphaproteobacteria bacterium UBA2562
ATTATGCAGAGGTCTTTGATAATGAAATATAATCAAAGACACAAAGCTCATTAAGAACCAAATGACAACGGCAAAAATAACATGTGTCGTAAGACTATGATAGAACACATCTTCTAAAGGCCATGGTAAAATACTTTCAGCCCCTGGAACGCGCGACCCTGCTAAAATCAGTGCGAGGAGTCCTGAAACGGCCAAGGCAAATATCGATAATAAAGACCATTGCTCTATTTCATGCTTGAAATCAGAACTTATGTCACCAATCTGTTTACAAAAGTCTTTTAGCATATCTCTTTCCTGAAAATTATGGGTAGAGATGATAAAGCATATAATATATAATCATTCCCGTAAACGTAACATAAAGCCAAACTAACAAAGTAAAACGTGCTACTTTTGGGTGCTTTCTAAAGTCACCAATAAGAGCAGCCCTTAGAGTTAAAAAAATAAATGGTATAACAACAATCGCCAATATAACATGAGATATTAAAATAAAGTAATAAAGATACCGAATATCCCCTTCTCCTTTAAAGAGAAAGATAGGAGATGTGAAATGATAAACAAGATAGCTTAATAAAAAAATAGATGAAACAATAATAGCGCTTATCATAATCCGCGCATGAACTACTTTTTTATCATTTTTTATAAAGAAAAAACCAGATATGAGCAAAACCGTCGATATGAAATTAAGGGATGCATTAACATGTGGTAACGTGTCTGCTATTACCATAATAGCACTCCTATAAAATCAAATTGTTATAATGTTCCTAATATCGCATAGCGAATAAACATACTTAAGAATACAAGAATAGAAATTCCTATTAGAATAAAAGCTGTAATTTTATTACGGCGCGTATTTTGATTTTGTTTCATATAAATACCTCCATAAAAACCTATAAATATTTTAATTATCTTATCATCCATAAAATTTTTGATAAATTAATATTTATGTAGAATCTAAGATTGCCTTTCTATACTACGCGCCTTCACGAACAATCTTACCACCGCATCTCATTGCCCTGATCCGTAAGGTTAGGATTCTCCTCTTCCAAAAGGTTTTCGGCTATAAGCGCTTCTCGTTTTTCCTTTTTGAGACGTAGTTTTGTTTCTTCTCTCAATTTAGCTTGATCATATTCTTCAGCGATCGCTTCAAACTCAGCCGCTTTGCGTGTATAAGCATCGGCTGCACGCCTTGCCGCATCCGCTGTTTCTTGCAGATGCGACAATAAATCATCTTCAGCACCCTCGATATAGAGATCGATGAGCTCATGTTCAGGCAAAGCAGCCATTGTTTCATGAAAATTTGCAGCCTGCTCACTCTCATCATGATCAGAAGAATAATGTTGTGATGTCGAGCTGATCATTTTGCTGTCCAATCATGAAGTGATATCACATCTCGAGAAAACTGAAAAACCAGTGGCGAATTCTCAGAAATCAACATACTTATAGAAGCCTATAAAAAACCTCACAAAATTCATTGTAACGCTATAAACATCAAAAACGCAATGGCAAGAAAATAGAATTGTTGTGATGGTCAGCCCTCTTACATATCAACTCTGCCATACAAAATGAGAAAAGCGAAAGACACAGTTTTAACGATTACCCTTTGCGTTTTCCTGAAAAAACAAAGGTTTCTATTATAAAAGGACGTTCTGAGCTTTTTAAATCTGCGGAACCGCCTTTTGACGCAAAAGTGTCTTGTCTTTTTTGCTTTTGAGAGAAGCCTTGTGCAAATTGCTCAGGCTGCACTGACCCTTTTGAAAATCCTCGACGATAGCTATAGCGTTTTAATCCTGCCGCCCACATATCTTGTGTCATCGTGATTTTTTCTTCTTGAGGATCTAAAACTTGTTCCCAAGTTAAACCTGAACGTTGGACCATCGCGCAAGCTGCTTTTGCAGCATTCAGCACTTCACCTGGTTGATCACTCTCTAAACGCGTTAATATTTTAGCAAGCTTATTCCAGTCAAGCGGTGGCAATTGTGACATTTATAGCCCCTTTAAACGAAGACTGTACAAATTAACATTATAGCGAGGTCAAAGTCATTTGATTACAAATTACACCTAAGACTCCTTTGGGGATCCTTGCGCAAATTCAATAAGATAGAGCGCATGTCTTATGATCATTTTATGGGGCATGCGCTCTATCAATTTAAAGCATTGGGCAAAGAGATTGAAAGCTTTAGGTTAAAAACAAAATAATTAAAGACTCTTCCTGATCCACTTTTCAATAAAAACAAAGACATATGATATTGTTTCGGATTTAAAATAAAAACATAATCCCATCCCTCAACGTTGATATTAGAGCCTTTCGCTTTTAGTGAGACTGAAGAGAAAGGCTCTCTGTCTTTGTTTTCACCGCAAAACGGACCAAAAATTGGCCTTTGCTCCCTTGTTCTAGCCGCAAAACCCATCGTTAAAAGAGCCCCCACTTTAACAAGCTTTGTTCTAAAATATTTTTCAGAGATTGATCCGCCTTTTCTCCAAAACAGATTTTTATGACTTTGCTTTGTCGTTGTTTAAACTTATGGTCTATCGGGGTCATAATACCAATCGGCAAAACAAGACCCCATAGGCAGTTGGCCACCTCGATTTACCTCTGATTTTGCGTTGCGAAGCCTCGGAAGTTATTGAAAAGCTTGAGACTGAAAATCAAGAAAAGAGGTCATTAGAGGTTTCCAGTTGGTGAGAGTCTTATCTTTGCCGCAAGATATTTACGCGAAGTCCGTGTGGCGCTTGAGCAAAACACCAACCGAAATATAAGAACATAGGCTGAATAAGGATTACGGGGTATGGCGGATACGAAAAAATCCCCACATGAAAAAAAACAAACAGAGAAAAACGATTCATTACAGTCCCATAAAGGTAAAAAAGCAAAGGTTGGTCTTCTTACCCGCATTAGAAACTATCTACTCGCTGGAACACTTGTTACGGCTCCTTTTGCAATCACAATTTATCTTTCTTGGCTTCTCATTGACTTTGTCGATGGCCTCATCCCCGCTGCCTATCACCCTTCACATTTATTACCGCTAGAATATCAGATTCCTGGCTTAGGCTTTCTTTTCGTCATCTTAGGCTTGATTATCATTGGCGCTGCAACGACGATGTATATGGGCCGTGCACTCGTCCGTAATGCCGAATATTTTTTAAGTCGGACACCAGTGTTGCGCAGCCTCTATGGCGCCATTAAACAAATTCTAGAAACAGTTATGGCCAGTAAATCAACGGCATTTCGACAGGTGGTTCTTATAGAATATCCTCGTCGTGGCATGTGGGCCATTGGTTTCGTTTCAGGTGCAACGACAGGCGAAGTTCAAAATATAACCACCCGCCGTATGATTAATGTCTTTCTGCCGACCACCCCGAATCCAACATCAGGTTTTCTGCTTTTCGTACCAGAAGAAGATCTTTATGTTTTAAATATGAGTGTTGAAGATGGTATCAAAATGGTTGTTTCTGGTGGTTTAGTGACCCCACCAGACCCCCGTTCTGATGAAGAACAACATCACCCTCAGATCTCATAAGGCCTGTTTCCGAAAGGGCGATATTGAATCAGATGGAGCCCTCTCGATTGGCCTCGGATTTTGCGTTGCGAAGCCTCGGGTCTTATTGAAAAGATTGAGGTTGAACGTCGGGAAAAGAGGTCAGAAGAGGTCTCCTTGGGTACAAAGTGCGGATTGCAAGCAAACCAGCTGTACGCTTTAACCACTTTCCAATGTACGGATAACAGCATCCCGTTCGAAAAGATAAAGAAGAATACGCAAAGCCTGGCCTCTGTCTGTTTTTAAGTCAGGGTCTGTTTCTAAGATAATTTTGGCATCATCTCGCGCCGCAGCCAAAAGTTCCTCATGCACGTCTAAATCTGCGAGCCGAAAATTAGGCAAACCGCTTTGCTTGGTACCTAAGACTTCTCCCCCCCCTCGGAGACGCAGATCTTCTTCAGCGATGCGAAAGCCATCGTCTGTTTGACGCATAATTTCTAAACGGGCCTTTGCAACATCATTTAAAGGGCCCCCATATAAGAGTAGACAGCTTGAGGGACGATCGCCCCGCCCGACACGCCCTCGCAATTGATGAAGTTGCGCCAAGCCAAAACGCTCTGCATGCTCAATAATCATAATATTGGCCGCAGGCACATCAACACCGACTTCAATGACTGTGGTCGAAACAAGAATATCTTTTTCACAATCATGCTGATGGTCTAACAGAGCATCACCGTCAGTCTTTCCAGAAAAAGACGCCATAGCCCGGTCTTTTTCTGGACCTTTCATGCGTCCATGGACAAGCGCAACACGCCCAGGGTAACAACTTTCCAAAGCAACAAAGCGATCTTCAGCCGCTTGCAGATCAAGAACTTCGGAGTCTTCCACGAGAGGACAAACCCAATAAATTTTATCGCCAACACGCATGGCTCTTTCTAAACCATGGATGACATCTTCTAAGCGCGATAGAGGCAAAACACGGGTTGTCACAGGTTTTCGACCCGCTGGTTTTTCAGTGAGACGAGACGTTGCAAGATCACCATAGGCCGTCATGAGAAGACTACGTGGGATGGGCGTTGCCGTCATCACCAAAATGTCAGCGATTTTATCTTTATGATGGTTCTCCGGATGAAGAGAATTTTTGCTTGCCAATGTCAATCTTTGGTCGACGCCAAAACGGTGTTGTTCATCAATAATCACAAGCCCTAAATCTTGGAACTTGACCGTATCCTGCAAAAGTGCATGGGTGCCAACAAGAAGAGAAATATCTCCAGCCAAAAGATCGGCGAGAATTTTTTCTCGTTTTTTGCCTTTATCGCGCCCTGTCAGCAAGGCCACAGAGATACCCGCCGCCTCTGCTAAAGGTTTTATCGTCGCCATATGCTGGCGGGCAAGAATTTCGGTGGGCACCATTAAAGCGGTTTGTAAACCTGCTTCAATCGCTGTGAGCATGGCAAAAAATGCCACAATGGTTTTGCCACTCCCCACATCCCCTTGCAACATCCGCAGCATGCGCGACGGCGATGCCATCTCACACTGTATTTCTTGAAGAGCTTCTTTTTGTGAGGCTGTAAGATCAAAAGGAAGAGCCTGTTTTACCGTGTCTTGTAAATCATTTGTCCCTTGAATAGAGCGCCCAAGAAGTTTTTTACGCTTATGCCGTGTTAATGCCAAAGCCAGTTGATTTGCAAGAAGTTCATCATAGGCTAAACGCATGTGGCAAGGGCTGTCCAAATCAAGATCTTCAGGCCTCATAGGATGGTGGAGATCGAAAAGAGCTTGTTTCCAGCACGGCCAGCGAAATTTTTCTTGCCAATGCGGATCTTGCCATTCTGGCAGGTCAGGCAGTTTCGCCAAGGCCGCATGAACAGCCTTTTTCATAGGTTTTTGTGTCAATCCGGCGGTTAAAGGATAAACGGGCTCAACCGTCAAAAGGCTGTCGCGTTCTGTCAGGGGAACAATATGATCTGGATGGGTAATTTGGATTTCAGCGTTAAAAATTTCGACTTTCCCGCTCACGACTCTCCATTCTCCTTCGGGGAGAAGATTTTTTAAATAATCCGATTTAGCGCGAAAAAAAATAAGATATAAAAACCCTGTTTCATCATAACACCGTATGCGATAAGGGCGCCGCGACGTCTCTGGGGGAATATGTTGGTCAATACACACTGTGACTGTGGCGACTTTTTCCGCTTCAACGTCCCTTATTTTAGGACTAAAGCGGCGATCGACAATTGCTAAAGGTTTGTGCCAAAAAAGATGAGCAATTTTATCACCAATAATTTTCTGGAAAAGTTTCGCTTGCTTAGGACCAATCCCTGGCAAGCTTTGCAAAGGGGCGAACAGCGGAAAAAGGATTGAAGGGCGCACAGAACGTTTCGACTCCGAATTTGCCATTTGAAGTAAACATCAAACAACGCCTATAAAATCTCCAAAAGCATATGGGACTTTTCATATACTTTTGTCTCCTAAGAAACTCTCCTTAAATATAATATGTTAAGGCCATATTCTAACACTAGAGCAAAGCTGGTTAAAGTGGCAGCCCCTTTAACCAGCTTTGCTCTATAGTATCCTTACCGGAACATCAGCAAAGGAATAAGACATGTCCGGATAAGAGCCGTTGTTGTGCTGCCCACAAGAAACTGTCTGATTTTCGTATGCCCATAGGCACCAACAACAAGTAAATCAATCGCTTCCCGATTGACAGTTTCGACAATAACGTCTTCGGGCTCTCCTGGCGCTATGGTTGTACGGACATGACAACCTGCTTTTTCTAAAACGAGGGCTGCGTCTGCGAGCATTTTTCGATGAGCCTCGGTCTCAGGGCCGACCTTCAAAAGTAAAATATCTAGATCTTTTAAAAGCTTGCCTTCTGCAGCATGCTGAACAGCTTTTTTTGCGCTGGACCCACCATCATAAGCAATTAAGACTTTCTCAATGGGCTTGTAAGCTCTGGATGTAACCAATACAGGATGTTTGCTCCCGCGAATGACACGCTCCAAATTTGCCCCGAGATGCATTGTGGCAAAATCCGCCGCCTCTCCTCTTTTTCCAATAATGAGAAGATCAGCGTTTTTTTCAACATCAGAGATCGTGTCAATAAAATTACCATTTCTCAAAGTCAAAGCAGGAGACGGTCCGCCTTGGTCAAGAATAGCCTGTTTTGCCGTTTCAAGAATATTCCGGCCATGTTTTTGCAAAATCTTGCTTTTTTGCGCATCCAACTCTGCAAGCTGAGACAAAAGGTCTTCCCGGGCATTTGCGACCATATTGCCTGACCAGTCTTTGCTCTCCGCATGTTCCCTTTGGTGATCCAGCACATGGAGAATTTCAAGACTGCCATCAAGTCTTTTTGCAGCCCAAGCTGCATGGTCATAGACGCTATTGGCATACACAGAACCATCTGTGCAAACTAATATATGTGGAGCCATGGGTTTTCCCTCGAAAGCCTTTTAAAAGGCATATTCTTTTTAAATACGACAATGATATGGCTTTTAGAGCAAAGCTGGTTAAAGTGGCTCACTTCAACCCTGTATTTTGCCTCACAACAAAGACATGCAGCATCTCTCGTAATTCAAACTTATAGACATTCTTTTCGAAAGATGCGCTGTTTTGCAAGTTTTCGCGCGTGAATACCCCTAAGACCCCCCAAATAGAAACCCATTGTTTTTGAGGTCTCCGGCGTTCTTGAGATCTCCAGTGCAGTTCGACAAAGATCTTGCCCGAGAGTCTTATGTTTTTGCCGCAAAACGAAAGCAATCAGGGGGATCCACTTGAGCGCGCTTTGCTCTAATGCCCCATACCGCTGTCTATAGCATTTTGTTTATCATGAACAGCGAGCTTATCAACAATATAAGTGCTTGCTTCATTCATGCCCATAATGACAACATCCGTACCTTCGCGACGGAATTTCATAACCACTTTATCTAAAGCACCAACCCCCGTATAGTCCCACATATGCGCATGGGTCAAATCAATTGTAACTTTTTCTAAAGCTTCTTTAAGATCGAAAGCTGCGGCAAAATCTTCTGCAGACGCAAAGAAAACTTGCCCTTCAACTTTATAGATTCTGTGATGCCCTGTATCGTCTAAAATTGAGGATACCCTGACAATTTGAGCCACTTTTCGCGCGAAAAAGACAGCGGATAACAGGACACCAACCAAGACACCCTGGGCAAGATCGTGGGTCAAAACTGTGACAGCAACCGTTGAAAGCATCACAATACTAGAGCTTCTAGGATGCACCCTTAAATCTTTAAGCGAGGACCAAGAGAATGTTCCTATTGATACCATGATCATAACCGCAACCAAAGCTGGCATTGGAATTTGACGCACCCAATCTCCTAAAACCAAAATCAAAAACAGTAAGAGAGTGCCTGCAATGAAAGTCGATAGGCGACCTCGACCTCCCGATTTCACATTAATAACAGATTGGCCAATCATGGCACAACCAGCCATGCCACCAAAGAAGCCAGCAATGATATTCGCAATTCCTTGCCCGGTGCATTCTCGATTACGATTACTTTCCGTATCTGTTAAATCATCGACAACTGATGCTGTCATCAAAGATTCTAATACCCCCACCACAGCCAAGGTCATGGAAACAGGCAAGATAATCTTTAAAGTTTCAAGGGTTAACGGCACGTCTGGCATTAAAAAAAGAGGGAAACTCGCGGGTAATTCCCCCATATCACCGACAGTCCTGACGTCTAAACCAAGGGCAATCGAAGCCGCCGTCAAGCTCACAATCGCAACTAAAGGCGAAGGGATCGCCTTTGTTAAGTAAGGAAACAAATATATAATTGCCAACCCAAGAACAACCATAACGTAAGTCACCCAACTTACGCCGATCAGCTCGGGTAATTGTGCCATGAAAATAAGAATTGCCAGAGCATTGACAAAGCCTGTCATAACGGATCTTGAAACAAATCTCATATAACGGCCAAGTTTTAAAAGGCCAAAACCGATTTGGATAATCCCCGTCAACACTGTTGCGGCAAGCAAATATTGCAAGCCATGATCTTTGACCAACATCACCATGACAAGAGCCATAGCCCCTGTTGCCGCAGAAATCATACCAGGCCGTCCCCCTGTAAATGAAATCACAACAGCAATACAAAATGACGCATAAAGGCCTACTTTAGGGTCCACTCCCGCGATAATAGAGAAGGCAATCGCTTCTGGAATCAAAGCCAAAGCGACGACCATTCCGGCAAGAACATCACCACGAATATTAGAAACCCAATCAGTGCGTAAACGGTAGAAATCCATGTCGTTTTTAATCTTTATATCTGATGGTTGGCGAAAGCTATAGCGAGAGCATTTTTAAAATGTCTCGAAGGGCGCTCTTTCTTGATTTAAAGGCTCTTAAAAGTGCATTTTCCAGAATCCAAAAAGACATGGACTGTTTTAGTGCAACGCAAATTTAGTGCAACGCAAAACCCGAGGTAAACCAAGGTGGTCAAATCAGAAATACTCTAGACAAGCCATAGTCTTTTTGCAAGTGCGAAGCAAAGAAAACATAACCATGCACGACGCTCTTTTATAGAAATTACCAGTGCCTATAAATCTGTATAAGATATGGGCAGAAATTGAGTTAATGCATTTGAAGACATTACAAAACCCTTGAGCGATCAAATCTTTAAGCGTTAAAGCCAAACTATAGGATAAAGATTCGATTTTCGTCCCATAATCTCCCTCATGCCTTGGCTTTTCGAAATCAATGGAAACCTTTTCTTTGATCTCTCGTTTAAGGGCATGCATGAGGTGATAGGGAACGACATAAAAACCACAAAATCATGCGTCCTCCCAAGAATTTTAGTTGAAAAAAATTTTAACAATTCCGCCATTACGATATGTTTTGCTCAATACCATATTTCTAAATTCTTTGTCATAGTCTAACGTCTTCGCTTAAATTGCTTAGATTAAAGTTGGATTTTTTTGATTCAAAGGCTAAAGTTCCCCATGATGTATTGAGAACAAAGGGAAGAATGATAAAATCATTATTCTACCCCGTTTGCGGCACGGACAAAACATATAACGGCGCTTTTGATTCAACCAAAAGCACAATGCGGCAAAGCATTAATACTAATAGTATCTTGCATGGCCCTTAGGTAAAGTTTTTTTCACATCCTTTCCTCTAAAAGTAATATCTCTCAAGATAATGTTCTATAATTTGAAACGATCGAGAGCATTACTTCTAAAAACTATTAGAGCAAAGGGCAAAGTGATTGGTTCATCACTTTGATCCGTTTTGCGGCAGAAACCTTAGAGCAAAGGACAAAAGGATAAGTCTATCCTTTTGATCCGTTTTGCGGCAGAGACATAAGACTTACAGTATTTTTCTGACTCTCAATAAAAGCAAAATACTGTAAATCAGTTTCATTATCGAGCGAATGGACATGACGTCAAAAGAATTAATGACCGAAAATCAAAACTTTCGCACAGAAGAAAGTTTCATATCTCCCAAAAAACTATATTTTCGCTTTGGCATCGCTACTAAAATTAGTATTGGGCTATTTTTTATTGCAAGTTTTGCAATCCTTAGCGCATTCTACGGATTTTTTTCTTTTTCAAAAGTCCAAACAGCTTTTAACAGCGTTAGTCAAGAACATCTTCCTTTTCTCCAAAAAACAGCTGAAATAGCGCAACAAAGTCAAATCTTAGTCAGTATAACACCAGAATATTTAAATGCACACACCCTAGAAGAGCATAAAAATACACGCAAAAATATGCTAAGAATTACACAAGAATTAAAAAGATCAATTGATGAGATCAGCAAATTTGATTATCCTGACCCTATTATTAATGATCTTCAGCTTAAAATTTCACTCATTACTTCTAATATAGAAAAATTCGATTCATTAATTATCACTTCTCTTCAATATCGAGAACGCCTTGATCAATTAAGAAAAGACCTGATAGATTTTAATGAAGAAATAAATGTCGCAAAAATGGAGGACCTTGGGGGACTTGGAAATATTCCATTACAAAGATGGATGGATGTTTTTCAAAGAAGCTTAGTTGGTACTGTTGCGGCTCTAACAATCCTAGATTCTCAAGAACTTGATCTTGTAGAAAGCCGAACCCTTGAACGTATTGCAGATTTACAGTCTGACTTGCAAAATATTGAATTCCCTCCAAAGACAAGAGATCTCCAAACACAATGGCTTAGCCTTTTAACGCGCTATGCCGTGGGAAAAGAAAGCGTCCATCATACCCAAAGACTTCTTATTAATCTTAATACTAAACTTAATGAAATATTGCAGTCCAATCGCCATTTTTCTACAGGTCTTGGTGCAACACTCGGACAGCTGACAAATGAAAGCGCAGACCAAGTCAGCCAAGCAACAGACCGATTTCAAGACAGCCTGACAACATCTGGCCGTTTGAGTATTACTATTCTCAGCATCACAATATTAAGCATTCTTTTAATGCTGATCTTTTTATTCCGATCTGTGATGTCAAGACTTGTAAGCCTCGAAAAAGCCATGCAAAGCTATATTGATGGCAAAGAACACCCAATACCAGATCACGGTCATGATGAAATTGCATCCATGGGGAAAGCCCTTGGCATTTTTATCAAACGTATCCAAGAAAGAGAATATGCCTTAAAAACCAGTGAAAGCCGTCTTACGGCCCAAAATAACGCATTACGCGCCCTTTCTCGATCTTCCGCTATTAACTCTGGCCGTTTTAAAGAAAGCTTAAAAGAGGTCGCTGAAACAGTTGCAACAACTTTGTCAGCACGTCGTGTCTGCATCTGGTTAGCAGCAGATGGTCGTTTGGACCGATTCGAATTAGCCTATGCCTATGACCCTCTCTTCCCAGAGAATTCTCTGCCAACAGAAGACGACCTTTTGAAGAGCTCTTATAGCGTTATCAACCTTGTTGATCATCCTCATTATTTTGAAGCTCTCGGAGAAAGCGATACACTCGCCGTTCCTAGAATCGAAAAAGATCCATTACTGGCAGAATTTGCACCTGCTTATTGGCAACAATTTCAAATTACAAGTTTAATAAATGCAACAATACGCGTAAGAGGCGTCTTATTTGGATTTGTTAGCATAGAAGATGATACCAAAGATTGTGAAGAACCAGGATGCCGCCATTGGGCTGCCGATGAAATTTCATTTTCAGCGGCCATGGCAGGCATGATAGAACGTTGCCTGCTGGATCAAGAACGACGACGGGCAGAAACAGATCTTATTGCTGCAAACCATGAAAGCAAGGAGCAAGGAGAGGCTCTTAACAAAACCCAAACATTGCTGGAAAGCTCAGAACGCATGGCGACATTAGGTGTTCTCGTTGGAAGTGTTGCCCACGAAGTCAATACACCTATTGGCATTATTCTCACCGCCTCGTCTCACTTAAACAGTAAGACACAGCAATTTCAAGCACATCTAGCACAAGATTCTATTCGCCGCTCTGACATGCTACGCTATCTAGAAGCCGTAGCAGAGGCTGGCCAGCTCATTGCGGCAAATAGCAGTAGAGCTGGAGAACTCATCCAAAGTCTTAAGCATGTGTCCACAGAACAAACAACCAACCGCAGAAACCATTTTGATCTTTATGAAGAACTCAATAAAATTGCTTTTACTTTAAAACCGCTTTTCTCAAAAACACCCCATAAAATGACAATTGATGGCCCCAAAGCTGTTTTCATGAATAGCTATCCTGGGGCGCTGGCACAAATCACAACAAATATTGTCACCAATGCCTTGAAGCACGCCTTCAGTGCTGAAAAAGCTGGCTTAATAGAAATTGATTTTACGCTTATTGCCGCCCCTCACCCTTTAGAAAAGACACCTAAGCATGATACGGCAGCGGACCCCTCTCAAAGCTGGGTGAGGCTGACATATCAAGATAATGGATGTGGGATGTCTGAAGAGTATCTTACTAAGGTCTTCGAGCCTTATGTCACCAGTAAACCGAATGATGGCGGAACAGGTTTGGGACTTTATATTGTTAAAAAGCTTGTCACTGAAGAACTTAAAGGACTTTTAAAAGTCGAAAGCCACCTTGGAACAGGAACAGTCTTTTCTCTGGAACTGCCTTTATCGCCTGAGGATAATGATGGCTAAAGTGCCGATTTCTTAAATGATCTTAAAAGAAAATACGCTAAATTTTGCGAAAAAGTTGGTGTCTTAAAAATTATTGGGACGGCTTTCGAAGCCCCGTCTCCAAAACATCTCATAAAACCTTCAAAAGATTAAAGTGCAATAAAGGGAGAAGATTATGGCACTTAAACGCGCGCTCATTACTGGCATTACAGGTCAGGATGGGGCTTATCTCGCCGAATTTCTCCTTTCAAAAGATTATGAAGTTCATGGTGTCAAACGCCGCTCTTCGACATTTAACACACCGCGTGTGGATCATTTATACCAAGACCCACATCTCCCAAATACCCGGTTCTTCATGCATTATGGCGATATGACAGATGCAACGAACCTCATAAGACTGATCCAAGAAGTTCAACCAGATGAAATATACAATCTTGCGGCACAAAGCCATGTGCAAGTCAGCTTCGAAACACCAGAATATACAGCAAATTCAGATGCTTTAGGCGTTTTGCGTATTTTAGAAGCTATTCGTATTTTAAATATGAAGGACAAAGTCCGTTTCTACCAAGCCTCAACATCAGAACTTTTTGGGAAAGTCCAAGAAACCCCCCAAAAAGAAACAACACCTTTTTACCCAAGAAGTCCCTATGCTGTTGCAAAACTTTACGGTTATTGGATCACCGTAAATTATCGCGAAGCTTATGGTTTCTATGCCGCAAATGGTATTCTTTTTAACCATGAAAGTCCCATTCGTGGCGAAACATTTGTGACGCGTAAAATTACACGTGCTGTTGCAGCGATTGAATTGGGGCTACAGGAAAAACTCTATCTTGGGAATTTAGATGCAAAACGCGACTGGGGACATGCACGGGACTATGTAGAGGGAATGTGGCTCATGATGCAGCAAGACAAAGCAGACGACTTTGTGCTTGCAACCGGAGAAACACATACTGTACGAAGCTTTGTTGCAAACGCTTTTCACGAAGTGGGCCGCAAAATAGAATGGCGTGGTCAGGGTGTGGAAGAAAAAGGGTATGATATCTCCACAGGAAAAGAAGTTGTGGAAGTCGATCCAACTTATTTTCGCCCAACGGAAGTTGATTTACTCCTCGGCGATCCAACAAAGGCGCAAGACATTTTAGGGTGGAAGCCCAAAATCCGTTTTGAAGAGTTGGTTACAGAGATGGTACGTGAAGACTTAAAAGTCGTTCAAAAAGAACAGGATCGCAAAAACCGTGATGAGTAAATCTCACTTCACACCTTGAAAATAAAAAGCGGTTCATGCCATTTTACCAGTGGATTGACTCCGACATTTCGCTCCCTTGAAAATCGGCTCAATCCACTCGCTCTCTCTGTTATAGTTCAAATTTTCGACCCAAAAGGACAAAAGGATAGACTTCTTCTTTTGATCCGTTTTGCGGTGAAAACCTGAGAGCAAAGGACAAAAGGATAGATTTATCCTTTTGGTCCGTTTTGCGGTGAAAACAAAGACAGAGAGCCTTTCACCTACTTCAAGTTAAAAGCGAAATGCTTTAGGTCATGTGAACAAAGCGACCCAAACCCATGAGGATCGTAGGGAGGGCATTGTTTACATTGATGAAAATGATTTTTCGCGCGATAGGCCCCACCCTTACGGTTATGCGCATGTGAGACAATATTGTTACGAGACACAAGACTGAAACGCAATCAAAATTTCATCCGTAAGGCCTTGATATTCAAGCTTATAAAAATCGATTGATGCGGTTTTTCGGAGTGTCCATCTCTATGAATATATGTCGTAAAGATAATGAAGACTTCCCCACCCCCTTAGATGCAGAGTTCGATTCATGTTTGCATTGTCGGGTGGCATTGGCGATACATTCCTCTTTTCTCAGTAATGAAGAGTTGGAGAGTGTACTTTCTCCCAATGGCTGGCCTAAACCAACAAGACCTAAGAGAAGAAATCCGGCTTCAGAGGAATATCGCAAAAGCAGGGGAATAAAGGGAAATTTTATTGTCGATTCTGATCAATATATTCAATCCAATGACCTTAGACATCATATTAACTGGGTTTGCGATTGGGTTGAGACATCAGCAGAACTTCAAAACCAAATCAATGATTTGCGCAATAATGCGGTTATTTCATGCTATTGGTGGTCAAAATATGGTTTAGGTGGTCCCGCATTATGGCCCGAGCATCTAGCACGCCTCGCAAGAATTGGCGTTGAGGTGCAGATCAATTTCACTGATTATAGCGACGATGAGGAATAAATCTTAAGCTGCAATCTTCTTGTAATCATAAATAATACAAGGAAAATATATATTACACCTTATAAAGTGCTTCGCTTTTGAAGAGTTAATTTGGGGAACATTGATGTTTTCGTCTTATAGCTTTTGCCTGTGCCCCTTTGCGTTCGATTGGGTTTAAGCCTGGACTGTAAGGTGATAAGAAATGAAAATTCTAATGAAAAAAATACTTATCGCACTCGTCATAATAAAAATTTCTCTATTGTTTCTATTCTTTACCTTGACAGCAATTGTAAATATATTTGGAATGGATGAGTTTCACGAATTTTATATTATAGAATTAGCCCAAGAGAATATAGAATTCGATGGAATCAATTGTAAGTTCACAGCTATAAGTCAAGGCGCATTCCATGCGGATCATTCCAAATGTTTATCTTGGGCTCTCCCTTATAAAAGAGGCTTTTATTGTGGTTATATCAAAGAAATCTTCAAGCAGAGAGGAAATTGTATGGAAATTATATTTAGATCTTCTGCGCCTGATAGCGTTATAGATAAGTATGTAAAAATATTCCAAGAACCATGTAAGTATTATAACAAGAGCAGGAGAGGTAGAAAACGTCAACCGCATGTCCTTGAATGTCACCATGGAGAAGATCCATAGAGAATATACAGTTTATGTCCTAAAAATTAAAGAAAACATAAGTAAAGATAAGTTTTTTATTGATATTAATGATAAAAACACTTCAATCATAACTGTTATAAGGAGCAATTCATTATGGCCATGAATCTCACTGTCAACCACTTTCTTGGCGGTTTCACAGGGCATTTCAATATCACGCTTGGTGGTGGCTTCGGAGATATTACCGATAGCTTTTTCTTTGGGGGTGGTGTTCTTCAAGTGTAGGAAGATAAATTTTAAAATTTCTATATATATTTAAAGCTGTTAATGTTTTTATATATCTTCTTAAGTTTGTATTGATATTTTACTTCCAGTCATAGTAAGAAATAAAATATGCATATTGTGCTATTAATTGAGGCGAGTGTCGTGGTGCGGCTTCAGGATAGCATATCACACAGAAATCTTTTGTTTATAAGGTCTTTCTTTGTCTCCATGCTATGCTTGGTGATGTTTTTTCCCCACGCTGGCCAGGGAGAGGATGTCGAAGCTTTGGACTGTCGGCATTATCGTCTCCATGAAATGTTTAAATATCCGTTTGTGGTCAATGCTAGAGACCTGCCACGAGAGTATTTTTTGACCTCTATTTTCTATGACAAAACATATAAATATGGCCCTTATTTTCCATGCCATGTTCCGGGATGTCCGGTAAAATGGTTTCGTTTTGATATGCGCAATGGATTTTCAGAACAGGACAATCAAGGACATGATTGCTCTTTTAATAAGAGCTGTCCTTACGCAAATATGCGCATCCAAGGTTTTGTGGAGAGCTTTAAAAAGAACGATAAGCCATTGGTAGAGCAAATGCTTGAAAATTGGGGGCGTTATAAAAGTGCCTCTCTTGACCCCATGCCCGCATTTATTGTTCTTGGAACGACAATTCCTGGATTCCAGCAAATTGAATATGTTGATCAATTGGATAAAAGTAATGTCCCGCCGCATATCAAACCGAAGGAAATGCACATTCGTAATGATCCCTCGGGAAAACTGGAAAGCTTTATTACCTGCAACAGTCCCAAGGATTATCCCGTGCCGCATTGTAAATACTATACTTATAAATATCCATTTATTTTGCACGCTGGCTTTAAAAGAGAAAATTTGACTCATGTTCACACTATGATCGAGCATGCTCATAGTTTTACGGCTTGTCTTTTTGAGCGAGAGGCCGATGCTAAAGTTTTATCACCGAGTCTCTATGAGGGAAGTCTTTATCGTATCAAAAAATAGGTCATTTTAAACCGCCCCTTAAAACAGTCTTACCAGATCTTGAGAAGGACAATCCCATAGCGCCAAAAGCTTTAAAGAGGCCGGAGACCGCTCCGGCTATTATAATCAATTGGTTGATTGGGAATATCCAGCGGACCGATTGGCCAATGTCTTTTTATTTGGAACAGCCAAAGGAAATCATGGGGTGACCATTGATATCGCCATAGGTCAAAGAACATGAAATAAGTTTTCTAACTTTCCAATATTTCTTGAGATGCAAAGATAATTATGGTTTTTATATTTAAATATATTTTGAGTATAAATATGGCATGCTTTAAATTATTATTAAAAATGACAATGAATACCTTTATTCTTCTGATTGCTTTTATTCTTCCATGCAAATTTTCATACTCTCAACATCAGAATTATCTTCCCTATTTGTCTCCTGAGAATTCTTGGTTTTTTGTTTTCATAGAGACAATGAAGATGCTCTCCTAGAGCAAAGCTGGTTAA
>DDLW01000170.1 GCA_002340345.1 Alphaproteobacteria bacterium UBA2562
TAACCAGCTTTGCTCTAGGGGGCTTGGAAGAATCAACAAGAGCAATGATAAAATCTCTGCGATCTAGGCGTGCCCCAGCTTGCGATAATCAGAAGAACCCTATAGCATCGAAATAATTTTTGAAGGGGAGTCCGAAAATGCGCCATAGGCATCATAAATCCCGATGACCGATTTCAAGGAAACACCAGCTGACCCGAAGACGACTTCTCCTCTTGGTCCTGGCGAAACAGCGCCATGGGACAGCCGGGCTATGGAGCAATCTTCTCTAGAGATTCCAATCGTGCAAAAGGCCTCTAAAAATAGGACGCTTTTGCCGATTATTTTGGCGGCTCTGCCGGCTTTTGCGCTGGCTGTTTTTGTGATGTTTGGCAGCGTGCGGGACCATGATCGTTTGATCGCCCGGGCAGAATTAGAGCTGACCTATAAAATCCGCATGATGAGTAAGCAATTAGATAATAATCTCAATATATTAAGCATGATTTTGACCTATGTCGCCGAACATCACGCGAATGAAGAAGACTGGATTTCGTACTATATTAACGAAGAAGCTTATCAAGTCCCTCTTTTACAAGGCATTGCGATTTTCAATGCCACAGGACAAAAACTGTTCGCCAGTAAACGCTTTCCAGATCATATCAAAGATTTACAGGAAATAGCGCCGAACAGCTTGACAGCCCATCGCGACCAATGGTCCATCTATCACCTGTCTTTGCCCGATTTTTCGCGCCCTTTGCGCCATAGAACCATGACCCTCAGCCGCTCTATTTTGTCTGATGAGGGGCAGTTTGTTGGGGTTGTTGTTGCTTTATTCCCAAATGCCGCCTTCATGGGCAATGAAGCCACAAGCCGAAGGTCCAATTTGGCCCGCCAAGCGCTTTTTGATAATACAGGGCAGGTCCTCTCCCTTTGTGACTGCCCAGGCTTACCGAAGGTCTTGCCAAAAGAGCCCAAAATCACCGATATTCCGCCCTTTGATACCTTGTCCCTCGACAGACTAAAAGCCCATGGCACGCAAATTAAAATCGACCATAACCATATCATCGCCCTGCATCAGCTTAGGGATTTTCCATTTCGATTGGCTTTGGCGCAGAAAAAAGATGTGATCCAAAATAAATGGTGGGTCCAAAATCGCATTTCTATTTTAAGTGCGTTTTCCATTATAATCTTGGCTTTTGCGTTTATTGTGCTCTTGGCCAGGCGGCAAAAGAAACATTTGGAATTGGAGGCTGAAAAAGCAGAAGACGAAAAAGCACTGCGCTATCAATATGCCCTCTTAGTGGCTTTGCGGGAAAATTCCCCAGAAGGGGTCTTGATGGTGGATGAAAGAGGGGTGCCGCAGCTTTGGAATCAGCGCTTTATCGATTTCTGGGACATCCCAGATCATGAAAAAGACACCCTTGAGGGCCCAAAAATAATAGACTACATCAACCAAAAACTTGCAGAACCAGAGAACTTCCAAAAACACATCGCCTATTACATGCAAAATCTCGACAAAAGAGAGCAAGCAACCGATGTCATCCTCACAGATGGTCGCATCTTACAAAGAAATTCCGTTGGCATCCGGGATCCGCATATCGGCTATTGGGGGCGGATTTGGTTCTATGATGATGTCACAAAATCAAGACGTCATGAGGAAACGGCCACAAAATTCGGTCGCATGCTGGATCATTCCAGCAATGAAGTTTATCTGATCGACCCGTCTGACTTTTCGATTGTCCAAGTCAATGCAACGGCCCTCAATCGCTTGGGCTATCGCCGTGAGGATATGGTCCAAAAGACCATCAAAGATTTGGAAGGGGCAAGGGCTGTCGATGATTACCGCAGTTATCTTGCTGCGCTGCTCCGGGGGGAAAAGCGGGTCTATTTCCAGACCTTCCATCATTGCCAAGATGGCAGCCGCTATCCTGTCGATGTTGTCTTGCAATATATGGCGCAAGAAAGCCCGCCGGTTTTGCTTGCCATGGCCCTGGATGCGACGGAAAAAAGAAAAGCCGCCGAGGCGCTTGCCAGCCAAATCGCCTTCCAAGACACTTTGATTGACACAGTGCCTTTGCCCATTTTCGCCCTGGAAGGGGCTTCAGAAAAAATTACGACCATGAATCAGGCGTTCGAAAGCCTGTTTGGCTATTCACGCGAAGTCGTGGTCGAAGAAAATGCTCAGGACGTTTTCTCCGAGCCGCTTTATAAGCTTATCAGCCAAGATAATGAACGTTTACGGGGCAATGGGGGCAGTTTGTTCTATGCTGGACAGGCCCTCCGTGCGGATGGCAAAACCATCCATGCTTTGCTGTTTAAAGCCGCTTATCGTGATCCGCATGGGCGGCCAGCGGGCATTGTCGGGGTGATTCTCGATCAAACAGAACAGCGCGCCTTGCAAGATCAGCTGGAAGAGACCGTGCGCGAACTGGCAGAATCCAATCGCGAATTGGAGCAATTTGCCTATGTGGCCTCCCATGACTTGCAAGAGCCCTTGCGGATGGTGACCAACTATATGCGGTTGATCGAACATCGTGTGGCAGACAAGCTGGATGAAGACAGTCTGGAATTTATCCAATTTGCCGCCGATGGGGCACGGCGCATGCAGGCTTTGATCCAGGATTTGCTCAATTATTCTCGTGTTACAACAAAGGGCAAAGACCTAACACCTGTTGAAAGTTCTGACTGTGTCGAGGCGGCTTTAGGCAATTTGGGCATTGCGATTACAGAGGCCAATGCGGACGTCCATTTCCAAAACCTTCCGATGATTCAAGCAGATGTACCACAAGTTATTCGACTTTTCCAAAATCTGATTGGGAATGCGGTCAAATATCGCCATGCGGATCGCGCCCCTTATATTTCGATTTCGGCGGACCAAGACCCGTATCATGAGACGTTCTGGCGCTTTTCTGTGGAAGATAATGGCATTGGCTTTGAGCAAAGCCAGGCCGAGCGGATTTTCTTGATTTTCCAAAGGTTGCAAACCCGCGAAAATTATGAAGGCACGGGGATTGGCCTTGCCATCTGCCGGCGAATCATCGAACGCCATGGCGGCTATATCCATGCTGAAAGCCAACCTGATATTGGCAGTCGCTTTATTTTTACGCTTCCTAAAATCCCCGATGAGAGTGCCCCATTCCACGATTAGAGCAAAGCGCGATCAGGGGGAGTCACCTGATCGCGCTTTGCTCTAAGGCGCCTCAAACCAAATTCATAAAAGCTTTTTGAAAGACTTTTTCTCGAAAAAGTCGTCTTATCCCACCTGGTTATAAGCCTCTAAACCCGGATCAAGCAGACGATGCAATCTGGCCGCACTTTGGCGGGCAAAGGCCAGGGTGACAGCTTTGCGACGCGGGGCGGTGAGTTTATGGAGAGGGGCGGGACGTATGATTTCCGCGCTATAAGCATCTGCGATAATCAAACCGCAAGCCTCGGGCAAATGGTCTATGGGAAAGTCTGTGTTGACGGCGAAGTAAAAATGGTCGCAAAAAGCCTCATAGTCCTGCCATTTTTGATCGCTGAGAAAATCGGCGGGACAGGATTTAATCTCGGCAATCGTGATCTGGCCATCGCGGCTTAAGGCCATGACGTCGGCACGGCGATTGTGCTTACTCTTGGGTTGGGACAGGGTGATTTCGGGGGCTGGTGTGAAGCCCCATTGGCGAAAGGCGCGACAGAGACCCCGGCTGATATGCTGGGCAATGTCGCGGCCTTGTGCTTCAATGGGACGGAGAACCGAGTCTTGGGGGAGAGAGTCCTCGGTTGGAATTTCAGAAGACATGCCCTTGGCTCCCCTTTTCTCTGATATGGTCCTATTTTTGGAAAACCAGCATCAGATTATTGGCGGGCATCGTCAAAGTCTCTTTTAAGGAAAGGCCATTTTTCTCCGCTTCGGCTGCGACATCGGCGAGATCACGCACCCCCCAATCCGCATTGCGGGTCTTGAGAGACGTGTCAAACGCGGCATTGCTCGGGGCTGTGTGAACGCCATCGCGCTTAAAAGGCCCATAGAGCAGCAAGAGACCCCCAGGAGACAGCAGCTGTCCGGCCCCACGCATCAGGCCCTGACAGGCGGCCCAAGGGGAGATATGGATCATATTGCAGTTGGTGATCGCCACCAAGGGCAAGCCCTCAAGGGGGGTGAAGGCCCATGGGTCCTGGCTGACATCGAGGGAGATCGGGGGCAAAAGCCCTGAAATGGCACTATCGGTCTCGCCGCGCGCAAGAGCCCAAGCCGAAGGCACTTGATCAGCCTCTTGGGCATGGAGATGCCAGGCCTCGATACTGGCCAGGGCATTGGGGTCTAGATCGCTGGGCTGCCACAGAAAATGCGGAAAATCATGGCTATACCAAAAGCTATGCTCGCCGGTGCCGCTGGCAATCTCAAGGACCAGCCCCTGGGGTTGTGGGTGCGCGGCTTGCTTTTTGGGCAGCCATTGGCCATAGGCATCGCGGATGGGCGCGCGATTCCGGGCTGCGGCTGGGGCTTCGCGACGGGCATTCTGCTCTGCGCCTTCATGGCCTGGGCCATTTTCCGGGCGGGGATCATAGTCATGAGGTTTTTGCATAGCACCCATCTTTCGCTTCTCGTTACAATCAAATGCCGTCGTGAAGATTTTAAAAAGATTCGCTTGCTCTTCTTATAGCCTAATTTCAGACGGTTAGGCAAAGGGCTTCCGATTGCCCAAAGAAAAACTGGACATTAAAGTGCCTCTCCCCAAAGAGAAAGAGGAATCCCTAAGAAGAACAGGCTTGAACCGATCACGCTCCAGGGCTAATACCTTTGCCAAAGGGAAGGGGTTTAAGTGTCTATGGCCCTATTCTTCTTATGGTTTTAAGGAGAGCTCTGTTTCTGATGTGACTTATAGTCATCCTCTTATGTGTTTAGGCTCGAAACACCGAATGAGGCGTGAGGATGACTTTCTTTGTGGAGATGAGAATGACTTATGTGGTGACCGAGGCTTGTATCCAATGCAAATATATGGATTGTGTTGAAGTCTGCCCCGTTGACTGTTTCTATGAAGGCGAAAACACGCTGGTCATCCACCCTGATGAATGCATTGATTGCGGTGTTTGCGAACCAGAATGCCCCGCCGAAGCCATTCTGCCAGACACGGATGGCATCGCAGAACAGTGGATTGAGATGAACCGGAAATATGCGGAAATGTGGCCCAATGTCACCCGCAAGAGAGATGCTTTACCAGACGCGGATAATATGAAAGGCGTCGAGGGCAAATTCGAGAAATTCTTCTCCGAAACCCCAGGCCAAGGCGACGATTAAGGTTTAGATAAATGCAAGGGGAGAGAGATAAAATCAGCATCTCTGCTCCCTGGCATTTTTAGAAGAGCAGGTCCAGTGTGCGTATCTTTAAAGTGAAGACTTTTGCGCGTTGGGCAAAAGCAGAGCATATTGGCGATGCTGACCTGGTCAAAACAATCCAAGATGCTGAAGCAGGACTCATCGATGCTTTTCTTGGTGGTGAGCTGATTAAAAAGAGGCTTGCACGTCAAGGACAGGGCAAAAGCAGCGGATATCGGGTCATTATTGCCTTTCGGTCGGAAAACCGATCTTTCTTTTTAGAAGGGTTTGGAAAAAACGACAAAGAGAATATTTCAAATAGAGAGAAAGAAGCTCTCAAAAAATATGCTGCAGCCTTATTCAATATGGATGATAATCAAATTAGAAGCGCAGTTAAAAAAGGGATTTTTCAAGAGGTCAAAGCCGATGACACAGAGAAAAAGCCGCATTCTTCAGAATGTTCATGAAGGGGCAAAAGATCTCTATGATCTCGGGATCATCACCATAGAGGATATGCGAGAGTTTGATGCGCTTTGTTTGCCAGCGACAGTGCCAGACTATACAGCGGAAGAGATTAAAGCGATTCGTGAGCGGTTAAAGATCTCCCAGCCGGTTTTTGCGGCCTATATCGGGGTCACGAAGAACACAGTCGTTGGATGGGAGCAAGGTGTAAAACGGCCTGCGGGATCGGCAAGGCGTTTGATTCACCTTGCCGACCGGAAAGGGCTAGAGGCGATTGCCTGATAGGCGGGGGCCGGTTTCAAATGTGGTACGGTCAAGACCATGGTCGAGGAGAGAAGCTTGTTCTCCTGCTGGACGCGGCGTGACGGGAATGTCCCAGCCTGCCAGGATCTCGAGACAGGCGGCAATGGCTGCCTCAATCTGGGCTGAAACAGACGCCGTTAAGGGGCCGCACCAATCCTCTAGCTCTTCCGCTTGCACGCCGATGAGGACCATCTTTTCCGGAAGACCGTCAAGCAGATCCGCCGCATTCAAGACTTCTTGGAAGCCGGTTTGGTGGAGACTCATTTTCTTGACCCCAGAGAATTTTGGCACATCGGCATCATGGACGATTTTCATCTCGCCAGGGGGCAGGCCATAGTCTAAGGCGTCAAAAACGATCAGCCGCTCCGCCTCTCGGACATATTGGAAAGACCTCTGCATAATATC
>DDLW01000151.1 GCA_002340345.1 Alphaproteobacteria bacterium UBA2562
CCTACCGCACTCATCCCGGACGCCGGGCTCGTCCAGAGCCCAAGGACTAACGACCGACGGGAGCCCAGGCCATGCGCCGGATGAGCATATAACGCCTGCGTGGTACTTGAACGCCACCATGAAATCCTACGGATTTCATAAACAAGACAGCAAACTAGGGCCGATAGGCTCGAGAAAAAGCAAAAGGTTTTTTATGACGACAGCCCCTCTGATTTGTTTGAAAGATGTTGGCGTTTATCGTTCGAACCGTTGGTTGATCCGTCATATTTGTATGGATCTTGCGGCGGCGGAGATTGTGACGATTATTGGCCCGAATGGCGCTGGGAAATCGACTCTGGCGAAAAGTCTTCTTGGTTTGATTGCGCCGACAGAAGGCGAGGTGCAGAGGCCCAAAGATCTTCGGGTTGGGTATGTGCCGCAGAAATTGAATGTCGGCCATAGCTTGCCGATTACGGTGAAACGTTTTCTGACATTGACGAACCGGCTGTCGGCGGCAGAGATCCAAGATGGCCTTGAGACGGTTGGCATTCCGCATTTGGCCGAGGCCGCACTGGGGACCTTGTCTGGGGGGGAGTTCCAACGGATGTTGTTGGCGCGGGCTTTGTTGCGGCGGCCTGATCTTTTGGTGCTGGATGAGCCGGTTCAGGGTGTTGATTATCTTGGGGAAATTGCGCTTTATGATATCATCGGTGCGATCAGAGATCAGCTGGGCTGCGCGATTTTACTGATTTCCCATGATTTGCATATTGTGATGCGGCGCACGGACCGTGTTTTATGCTTGAATGGTCATATTTGTTGCCAGGGCAGCCCACAGAGTGTGCGTGAAAGCCCTGAATATCAAACGCTTTTTGGGCCTTTGTCCGATCGTTTGGCGCTTTATCAGCATCATCACACCCACCAGCATTAAGGGCGTCCTTATGATTGAAGATTTTTTTACCCGTGCCCTGTTGGCTGCCATGGGGGTGGCGGTGATGAGTGGGCCTTTGGGCTGTTTTATTCTGTGGCAGCGCATGGCCTATTTTGGCGAGACCTTGGCCCATTCGGCGCTGTTGGGTTTGGCTTTTTCTTTTATGGGGAGTTTGCCGCTTTTGCTGTCTGTTTTTAGTCTGGCGGTGGGCATTTCTTTGGTGATGGTTTGGTTGGAAAGTCGAAAAAACTGGTCTTCTGATGCAATTTTAGGGATATTATCCCATGCCTCTTTGGCTTTGGGGTTGGTGATTCTGAGTTTTATGCCAATGGTGAGCTTTGATATGCTGGGCTTGCTTTTCGGCGATATTTTGGCGGTCACCAATGAAGATCTTGTGATTGTTTTCTGCGGCCTGATGCTGATTTTAGGCTTTATGCTATGGCTGTGGCGGCCTTTATTGGCGGCCAGCGTGAGTTGGGAGATTGCCGAGGCCGAAGGCCAACGGCCACAGCGCAGTCGGCTGCTTTTTATGGTGCTTTTGGCTTTGGTGATTGCGATTGCCATGAAGATTATTGGGATTTTGCTGATCACAGCTTTGTTGATTATCCCGGCGGCGACGGCGCGGCGTTTTGCGACCAGCCCGGAAAGCATGGCGGTCTGGGCGTCTGTGATTGGGGTGGCGGCGTCAGTTGGCGGGCTTTATGGGTCTTTGCAGTTTGACACGCCATCGGGGCCGTCGATTGTTGTGGCGGCGCTGGTGTTTTTTTGTGTGAGTTTGGTGCCCTGGCGCCAGAGAAGGCCTGTAAGGGAGCAGCCAGATCAAGGGGGAGAGCCTCTGCCATGACGACATCTTTGAAAGATCGCGCCCCGCCGCGCCCGGCAAAGCTGACGCGCAATCAAGATTTGGTGTTGGCGTGTTTGACGCATGCCACGACCCCTTTGAGTGCTTATGCGCTTTTGGATCGCTTGCGGGAGGAGGGTTTGAAGGCGCCAGCGCAAATTTACCGGGCTTTGGAGAAATTGACGGCGCTGGGCCTGGTGCATCGTCTTGAAAGTTTGAATGCTTTTGCGGCCTGCGAGGATCTGAACCACCACCGGGGCTGTGGCACGTCCCAGGATTCGGCACTGGTGGTGCTGTTTATGATTTGCCGGCGCTGTGGCTTGGCACGTGAGGTTTCGGATCCGTCTTTGTCGGCGGCTTTGGCGGCGCTTTGTGCGGCGGAGCAGTTCCAGGGCGAGCAGCATGCGATAGAGATCCAGGGGGTCTGCCGGAATTGTGCGGAGACTGCGGAGTCTGGGGGAGCATGAGGGCGGAGAGGGCGAGTCTGGGCCGATTCCCTGCCGGTGATTGTCTTTTAAATATTTGATATTAATTGTATTTTTGAGATCATTGCCAGACTCTTTTCAGAAGGTTAAGGCCAGAGCCCAGGGGCCAAAGCCTCCCGAAAGCGGTTTCCCCAAGACATATTTTAGGCTTTGCCAAGACAGTTTCATGACAGAGATTTTTCGCTGAATCCCACGGAGTCCCCACCCCAAAAAACCTGGCAATAGAACCCCTTGGCACCGGCGAAAGGCGAAAAGTCTTTGCTGATTTTAAGATCCCGTTATCGGTCTTTCGTTACAGCTATCGAAACGATGCCTCCAAAAATCCCAGCGCACTTGCCGGGGAGCGAGGCAAAAAAGCACAGGCCCATCAAACGGACTTCTGCGGAATCTCCATAGCCACAGTCTGTGATTTTGTGCTATGATCCCGATCCGTTCTTTTGAGGCCTTGCCGTGATCCGATTGAAGCCTGCTATCACCAGGAGTGACAACTCTATGTCATCAGTCTTGCAGCAAGACAGCCCCCAGACCGCCTTGTCCCATCCCGTCGATCATGTCGAAGACATGGTGATTGCCCAGGATTGGGCCTATGAACGGACGAATGAGAATGAATTGATTGGCGAGGTCACCGGGCATTGCTGCGATTATCGGCTTTATTTTGTCTGGCAGCCCAGCTTGAAAGCGTTGTATTTTTCTTGCTTGCTGGATTTAGAGGTCTCATCGGCCAAGCGGTCTGCCATCCATGCCTTGTTGGCTTTGATTAATGAGAAGCTTTGGGTCGGGCATTTTGATTTATCCTCCGAAGAGGATGTGTTGATCTATCGCCATACGCTTTTGCTCGGGGACAGCGGCCAAGCCCGCCCAGACCCGGTGGAAGATTTGGTGGATATTGCCATGAGTGAATGTGAGCGCTTTTATCCGGCCTTCCAATTTGTGCTTTGGAGCGATAAATCGCCCCAGGAGGCTTTGGATTGCGCCTTGATCGACACCGTTGGTTCGGCTTAACATAAAGCGTGTTCAGGTGGCGGCCCTTGGGGTCTGTGGCCCTTAGGGTCTGCGGCCCTTGGGGTCTGCGGCCCTTAGGGTCTTTGCTCTCAAAGGATCAGAGGCCCCTCTTGCAAAAGGGGGCCTCTCGCAAGGGGGGGCGCCTCCCCATCTTGCATTCCTCGTCTCGCGTTTGACCCAATCTATGAGGATCCCCATGACCCAAACCACCGCCCCATCAGCCGCTTCGGGTCCCCGTCTTTTGCTCATTGGCTGTGGGAAAATGGGGGCGGCTTTGTTAAAGGGCTGGCTGGACGGTGCCTTGCGCCCCCGCGCTGTGGCGATTGTCGAAGCTTCGGAGGCCGCACGGGCGGCGTTCCCCCAAGACGACCGGGTGCAAAGCTATGCCGACCTCGCCGCCTTGCCAGAAACACTGGCGGTCGATTTTGTGATTTTCGCGGTCAAGCCCCAACAGATGGATACGGTCCTCGGGGCGGCGGTGTTGCAGCGCTTTGTCGCTCAAAAGAGCTGCTTTTTGTCCATCGCCGCCGGAAAGACCCTGTCTTATTTCGCCAGCCATCTCGGGGACAAGGCCGCTCTTGTCCGCGCCATGCCCAACACGCCCTCTGCCGTCGGGCGCGGCATGACCGTGCTCGTTGCCAATGGCCAGACCGATGGCGTCCAGCGCCAAATCTGCGCCGGCCTGCTCCAAGCTGTCGGCCAGGTCGAATGGGTGCAAGATGAGGACCTAATGGATGCGGTCACGGCGGTCTCGGGCAGCGGTCCGGCTTATGTTTTCTATCTCATCGAAGCCCTCGCAGAGGCCGGGCGCCAAGCGGGCTTGCCTGGGGATCTTGCCTTGAAGCTGTCCCATGCCACCGTCTGCGGTGCTGGAGAACTCGCCTACCGGGCCACGGACTCCGCAACGACTTTACGCGAGAATGTCACCAGCCCTGGCGGCACGACCCAGGCGGCTTTGGATATTCTGATGGCCGAAGAGGGTTTGCAGCCTTTGCTGAACCGCACGGTCGGCGCCGCCACGGCCCGTTCCCGCGTTCTCGGGGCATCCTAAAGCATTGCGCTTTGATATTGAATCAGTGGAAATGCTCTCTCTTGCTCTTTACTTTTTGCCGCAAAACGGACCAATAGATTGGCCTTTGCTCTTTACGTTTTGCCGCAAAACGGACCAACAGATTGGCCTTTGCTTTAGGCCTCAGGGGGGGGCTGGCTAAGCGGTCATGGGAGTGTTTCTTTTGTTTTGGACGCTCGCTCTGAAACATAGAAAAGGTGCAATAATTTTGACGTGCAAAAATGATCTGCCGGGCTGAGAAAGAGAAGCGAAAAAAGAAAAATAACAGCATAAGAAAAGCCTCCAGTCTCATGATGGTAAAAAAATAAAAGCACCATCAATCGAAAAGATAAAGTAATCGCCGCATAAACTGTAAAAAGTCTCAGAAATACCGTATAGTTGATACGCTTTGCCAAAGAACACCGTCCTGGAAGCTTTAGAAATGTTAATTTTGCGTTATGGGCTGCCACAATATTCTTTGTTGTGCGGTGTTTTGCATAAAAAAAAGATAATAAAACAAAAGCATTTAAAGAAAGAAGACTGTATAATAAAGAATAAAAAAAATCCTCTATGCCAAAAAAGATAAAAACGCTGTTCCAAACAATAAAAAAAACAATCACAAAAAGAGAGAATTCGTTCTCACGCAGATAAACGCCGTCTTCAACCTCATAGAGGCTCACCTTATAGCGTGTTTTTTGAGAAAGATCCTCCCGGTCTTGCCAAGACAAATCCTCGCCTGAGAGAATATGGATATTTGACTGTAGAGGTCTATCGATCATAAACGCGCTCTGTGATCAAAAGGGAAGGTTTTAGGGGAGGGAGCCTTTTTCAAAAGGCCCCCTCATATCGCGGTAACGCGAAACAAACCTCAAGAAACATGCAGGCTTTGTGCTTCTTGTAAGAACGCTCCGGCTTTCTCGGCATCATGGCTGGCGCGGAGGGCGGAGAAATCAGCGCCGCTATGGGCAATGATATAATCCTCGGGCCGCGGCAGGCGTTTATCGCCGAGGACCGCAGCTTCGAGGGCATAGCCGTCCTGGGTGACGATGCTGCCATCTTCTTGCACCTCCCAGCCTTCCTCGTCCAGGAATTGCTGCACCGTGAGCCAACGATTGTCGGGCTTTGCAAAAAAGATGTAATGGCCGGTGCGCAGGGTGCGGCGCTCGTAAATGGGATAGTCCCTTTGTCCTGGCACTTGAGGCCCGATGGCGCAGAATTTCACAGGCCGATCAGCCTCAGAGCCCACCAAGGCCATGCTATTGGCGCGGATGGAGTGCCCCTCGGCGGTCACCAAAGTGCCATCACGCCGCATGATCTCAAAAAGCGTCATGAACTTGCCTTGATCGGGCCCTTCTCCACAGAGATAAACATGGCCGGGGGTCACACCGGTGCCAAAGAAATCCAGAATATTCTCGACCTTATTCTGATACACCCGCCCGACAGTGCCAGGGACCAAACGATCCTTGGCATCAAAGCTGACAACGATATCCCCAGACCGGATCTCGGCAATGGGTTTCTTCCAGACATGCGCCTGCACCGCCGCCTGATCAAAATGGCCATCTGTATTCGGTTGTAACTCTGGAACCGTCGGCCACATGGAAATTTGCGTATCAGCCGTGAAGCATTCTTGTTCATATGGGCGTTCTACGATGTAACGACCTAAGTTTGGATTCTCATTAACATGGTTTCCAATGTCAAGAATGTCTTGGATATTCTCTTCACCAGCGACTGCAATGCCTTCATCCATGTGGCTGGCGATATGTGCAAGAGCTTCCTCTGGAGACATATTTTGCAAAGAAATCCCAAAAATTTTTTCAATTTGTGCGTCGTCCAATTTTACAAAATTTCTTGCATCACGAATAGCAGCCTCGATTGAATCTTTACTATCATCTGAAACATTAGCAATAGCGATGGATAGAGCACCTCCTGCAGTAATGCCTGCAATCATAATAGGGAGAGAGAAGGGGCCTGATATTCCGGCAAGAGCTGTGGAAGCGAGACCTATAGTAAATGCAGATGTTACCCCAATAGCTGCTGTTCCAAACTCTCTGATTGCACCATCCACATTGCCAACATTTAATTCTCTTTCAGCTTCAGAGATACCGCCAAGCACACCTAAGCCTATGGATGCCCACCCCATCCATTTAAGTTGGCTAGCAATTTTATGATGGCTGCCAAGTTCTGGAGCTTTTCCCATATGAGCTATAGGGATTCTCACCGACAAGTCTTTTTTGAAAAACATCTTTTCTAGAATTTCTTTTGCGGTTGCGTTTGTCTGACCGTAGGCAGCAACGCCAAAACCAGAAAGATCATATGCACTGACAGCATATTTGCTATCATTAGGAAGCCCAAGTCTAGGGATATCAAACTCAAGGAGAGGTGCGCTCGATACAGCAAGATAATCAGAGGCGTTCATCTGAGTGCGATACGCATCTTGAGGCTTTGCATAGGTGATCATAGAGTTGGTGCGCCTCATGCGTTGAATATCTTCTACGCTATGTGCTTCAAGAACAGAGTCTCTGACATTTGCTGGAAATTGGTTTAAGTAGTCACGATCTTCTTCATCGAGCTCAAGCCACCATTTTAAATAGCTCGTTGTCTCTGGTGGTAATTTTGTAAAAGCTACCATTAATGAACCCTTCTTTCTTATAAATGAGTTTGATGAAGCATTAAGTAATAATCTTTTAAATTTTATGTTCTTATTCTCTTAATATTGGCGGCAAAGAAAAAGGAATATCGTATGATAAACATGTAGTAAATAAAAATAGAAGAAAATATCCAGCATAGAAACCAGAACCATGACGCCACATTAAAACTTAATATATCCCACCTAAATTCAGAAGACTCTACAAAAAAGAAAGTTTTTATTAATGCAATAAAAGAAGATAAGCATATGATATGCATGAAAATTACAAATGCATTTCCATTATCTAGTGAGTAACAAGCGTGAGATACAATTTTCTTACTTGTTATGGATGCATCTATTTTTCTTTTTGTTTTTCCATCATTGGCAAGCCAGAAGCATAAAAAGCTAAATGCGAATATCAAGAAACTGAAAAATACAAACCCTAGAGTGCTTTGAATAACAAAGAAAGAAAACCATATATCAAATAAAATATAGAAAAAAAGAAT
>DDLW01000152.1 GCA_002340345.1 Alphaproteobacteria bacterium UBA2562
AAGAGAGAGCCTTTTGTGTGAGGCAATCATCACGCAAAAGGCTCTAGCGAGACAATAAACCTTGAAGCGCTTTCTGATCGCCGCGAAACCGATCCAAATCGACAGGCGCTGAAATATCATGAACCTGTCCATTTTGCGTATGCTGCCAGAAGAGCCATTTTTCTGCGAATTGTGATGGGTTTTCTTGTATAATTGGCTTCATAGCAGGGATCGGTTGCGTTACCCCCTGTGTGGCTTTCATAAAGGCGAAGTGGATCCCTGCATTTTGGAGCCTGTCCCATGGGATAGAACCTTGGTAATGCGATATGTCGATGCCGCAGAGCCGATTTTTTTTCTGAAAATAAAAACATAGAGCATTTCATCTGCTTCAAGTTAAAAGCGAAATGCTCCTGTTCTAAGTTTTGGGTGGTTTTGCCCTTATTGAGTGTTTTTATTTGTTTTAATTTTCTATAAGTTGTTTTCACTGGCAAATAAAAGAGGAACCTGGCTATAAGGCCGAGATGTCCTATTTTATAAGTCCTAAGGATTATGAAGATCAGTCTAGTTGGGCAATTGCGCGAATATAAGGCTCATCAAGAAGAAATATTCGCCCATTCTCCATTTTAATGATGCCTTCTGAAAGCCAACTTCTTATCTTTGTATTGACTTTAGGACGGGAGGCATTCACTAAAGAAGAAATCGATGACTGAGAAAGAGGTTTGCAAATTAAGACATCGCCATAATGATTATTTCTTTTTTTTGTTGATATACGTAGAAGTGTTCGTGCCAATCTTGCTTCTAAATCTAGCAAAGAAACGGTTTCAGAAAAAAAGTAAAGATTCTGTGTGGATTTACACATATACTCAATAAAAAAAATTTTGAATTTATCATTTGATATTAATATGTCAAATGCCCGTTTAGGAATTGATGCTACAATAACATTCGTACAAGCGACGACATTAATCTCACGTCCAGAGTTTGTTAAACCAGAAGCAAACCCAATCCAATCTCCTTTTTTATTATATTCTAGGGTTGTTTCTTTGCCATTCCTTGATATGAATATTTGTTTGACCTCACCTTTTAAAATTAAATAAATACCATCACTGGGATCATCTCTGAAAAAAAGAGTTTGCTCTGGTGCTATTTTCTGAATACGACAGAAATTTTTAATAAGTAATATTTCTTCCACGTCAATATTAGGCTCATAAAAATACTTGATATTTTTGAAAAGCTCAGCGTCATGCAAGGCATAATCGTCTTGTGCTGATAGGGTTGGGTGTTTTAAAGCCTTATTTCTCATAATTGTTTCATCACGCATCGTAGAAACCTTTAAAATCTATCATTGAGGCTTTCCTATTTCTTTGATGGAAGGGAAGAGCTTCAATATCTCCAAAAATTTTGGTGAAACTATCGCGTAATGTCTTTTTGCGTGTGTTTCATGGGGAACAGGTTAGTTCTGTATGCGGGAAATGTTGAATCTGTATCAAAATGCGAAATCAATTTTGGAAAATCATGAAGAGAGTTTAGTGCTACACCAAACGACATATGTCCTTACTTTGCCTCTGTGTTTTGGGGTTCAAACGAACCTGCGGCGTGCAGAGCTTTATGGGGTGTGCAACATATCCTTAATACGAGTAGCTGCTGGTATTATAGAACCTAGGCAATAATCAGCAAAAAATATGCATATAAAAATTAAAAAATAAGATTTTTTTCTATTGAACGTCACATTTTGCGCTCAGAGACGTCTTTCGGATTAGGGCATTTTGCTTCTCGTTTGTCTCGGAAAAAATGCTCTATGCCTTTGTTTCTGAAGCAAGGCCCCAAGGAACAAAGGCACCCCTTGGGCCTTTGCTTAAAGGTTTTTGCCGCAAAACGGACCCAAGGCATTCCTTGGGCCTTTGCTCTCAAGATCATCAACAATGATGGAATGTTACAGCTGATGGAAAACGCCATGTCCGATGACGATACGCCTCATACCGAAACCGCTCCTGTGTTCGCACCAGCGCCTGAGAAAAGCGCGTCGAACGCATCTTCAAGGCCTATATTTTCCAAAACGAGCGCTGATCAGAAAGCTTTATCTGTAAAGCCCTCTCAGGGGGGAGCCTCACAAGGCGGTAATATCAGAAATAATCCATTTATCTCGCCTGCCAAGATGACATCGCCATTGGGCCTTGAGGCGAATAATCCATTTGTCCGGAAGAAACCCGCGCTAAAAGCCTTTGGCGGCAAAAAACTTTTCTCCAAGACGGATACAACAATGCCGTGGCGCTGCAAGCGGCTTTGGAGAAGGTGCCAGAGAATGTCACGATTGATGGTGTGGCAGTGAAACGCGCGGTGCAAATGCTGTTACTGCTGAACAGTTGGAAATGAAACTGTGGCCATGTGATGGCTCTAAAAGAAAGTCCGACGACACTAATTTTTGCCGCAAGACGCAGCAATCAGGTCATGCCACCTGATCGCGTTTTGCTCGCATGTGAAGAAAGGGTAAGATTATGGCAATATTCCCAATTCAGAATATCGCGACAGCATTGGAAAATTGGGCCCAGGCACGGTTCATGCCAACAGTTCAAGATGTTCAATGGGGATGGCAGATTTGGCTTCAGACAGATTTTGTCGCATGGATAAATGCGCAGGCACCTGCTGCAACACCCTATGATTTTCAAAGAGAGGTAACAATTAACGCAAATAATGTAAATTACAGAGTTGATTGGGCTGTTAACCTCCAAGAGAGTCAAAATGTAAATGATTATGCTGCGATTGAGATTATTGCCCAGAGACCTTTGGCAGATCTCAACACAATGATAGGCGAATTTGATACAGCGGTTCAGCGCCTTACAGCAATCAAAAACGCTTATCCGGCAATGACCACGGCCGTTCTTAGTGGAGTTCTTGATCAAGATTTTTTTGATTGGTTGACTGACATCCAGAATGCCCATCAGGGGGTTCCCCTTGTTGAAGACCTGAATATGGCTTTGGTTTGGTCTGCCATTGTCTGAACCGCCTTGGCGTCTCGCCTATGACGGTCGGTCAAAAGCATTGACCCAAAGCTCTAACCAGGCTTGCAGCGCTTCATCTTGTTTATATTCCGCGATCCGGAGCATTTGACGCAGGCTATTGCGTAAGGCCATTCTTTCGAGCCGCGATGTTGGTTCTGTGTAGGCCGCCACGGTTTCTTTGCGGGCATATGCCGCCCAGATTTGAGATTTAACAGCCACATAGTTCGAGGCGCCATAGGTGTTTAGGATCGCCTCGAACGCTTCATATCGATCCATATCAAATGGAATATCCTCACCTGCGGCATTCAGAACGGCGCTTGCGGGATGCAGGCTGGCACATGGAAAATATCCATCGGGAAGGGGAATATTTGCGGAATGGGATTGTCCTGAACGCAATAATTTGGGCAAGACATGGGTATGGGGTCCGTCTGGTGAGACACCTCCTGTGTCTGGTCCACCAATCTTTTGATAAACCTCCACCCGACCAAGTTTTGACATCACAACACGATGTGGATGATGGCGCAAAATTGCTGCCATTGCGGCGCTGCCAGGCTCAAGAAGATCTTTCCCCTCATGGGAGCGTAGAGTCTCGATCAAAGCTGGGTCATCGCTCCGAATACAAAAATCAATGTGATGCTGGGCGAGCCCCATATCAAAGAGATATGCGCCCTGGTCTTGGGGACGAATGGCATCTTGATCAGGACCGATTTCCGTCAAGACGGAACGCTGGGCCATCGCCGCATCCGTCTTGGGTAAACATAAGGCCATGCCATGGGACCATCGATGCCTATGTGGGCTTAATGTCTCATAGGCAAGCGGCGTCACGGTTTCTATTTGGCTTACATCCAAGCGGATCGCGCCTTTCTCCGTTGCGCGTGTAAGCCTGTCCAGCGCGTTGATCATAAGCTGATCCGTTTTCCGCTGGTGAAATTCGCCAATCGCGCCAAATGACCCAATATGCCACCCGGCGTGAATATCGGACAAATGTGTTTTCAACAGATCAAGCAAAGACATTTTCACTCTCCGCTATTGTTTTAAGAGGTCGACGGGGGTGATCAAGGGCCGTTCTCCGATTATCAGCTGGGCTGTTGACACGCCATAGACGCTACCGATTTGCGTTTTTGTCATGACATCAGCGACATCGCCATCAGCGGCAATGCTGCCTTTGTTCAATAAAATAATCCGATCACACCAACGGCTGGCGAGAGCCAGATCATGTAAAGAGACCAAGATGATTTTCTGCTGATCCGTCACAAAGCGTCGAAATAGCTGCATCAGGCCAATTTGATGGGCCGGGTCTAGACCATTTGTAGGTTCGTCTGCCAAAATAAACGCCGTTTCTTGTGCCAAAACCCGAGCAATGAGGACCCGTGCTTGCTCACCGCCAGACAAGGTCTTAAAGACACGATCTTTGAAGGCATGGACATCCATATATGCCATGGCGGTCTCAATCGCTTGGTCGTCTTCCCGGACAGGGCCGCGAAAGAGTCCTGGGTGGTAGGGGGTTCGGCCGAGGGCCACAATCTCTTGGCAGTTTAACGCCCAATGTACTGTGCGCTCTTGTGGCAAATAAGCGATATGCTGGGCCAAGAGGGGGGCTGGGATCGTTTGTAAGGCACGGCCTCCTAGCGTGATCAGGCCATCGCATGGCAAAACCCCGGCCAGAAGTTTCATCAAGGTGGATTTCCCAGCCCCATTGGGGCCGATCAGACCAATCAATTCGGGGCGATCAAACTGAACGGACACATCCTGCAGGATCTGTTTTTCGCCCCGTTGAAACAAGACAGAGCGTGCCTCAAGGATCATGGCTTGTCTCCCCGATGGAACGTGAAGAGCAGCCATAAGAAAAAGGGCGCCCCGATAAGAGCGGTGACAACGCCCAGCTTTAAATCATTGGCTGGGAACAGGATCCGCACGGCGATATCTGCTGTTAACAGAAACACCGCCCCGCCCAAGGCGCTGACAGGGAGGAGATGTCCAGGCTTGTTTCCGACAAGAGGACGCAAAAGATGGGGAACAATGAGCCCGACAAAGCCGATGGCCCCGCTGACCGCTGTTGCGGCACCAACACCAATCGCTGTGCCCAAGACCGCCATGATCTGGGTGCGACGCAGATGAATCCCAAGAGAGTGCGCCACATCCTGGCCCAGGCTCAGCGCATCCAGAGCACGGGCGGTTGAGAAGAGCAAGATCGCGCCCAAGATGATCAACGGCACCGATAATGAGACATGCACAAAGCTGCGATCTGTCAGGGATCCCATCATCCAAAAGACGATCTCCAAGGCCGCAAAGGGGTTAGAGGACAAATTGAGCGTCAGAGAGGTGAGGGCGCCTGCGAGGGATGTGATGGCAATTCCTGTCAAAATCAGCACCAGAATATTGGTGCTACGCCCGGCCAACAGGCGTAACAGCATAACAGAGATCAAAGCGCCGCCCAAGGCACTGAAGGGCAGGGCATAGGCGAAAAGGGTGGTCAGCCCAGAGTAAATCGCGATCACCGCCCCAAGCGAAGCAGAGGCAGAGACACCGAGCAATCCTGGTTCTGCAAGAGGATTGCGCAATAAACCCTGTAAGACCGCACCAGACAAGCCTAAGATACCGCCGATAAAGACCGAGAGAATAGCGCGCGGGGTGCGGATTTCCGTTAGGATAATATGATCTGCGGCGGTTGAGGGACCGGTTTCAAACAGCCATAGGCTCAAGGGGTCGATCCAAACCTGTCCCAACGCTAAGGAGAGATAAAAGAGAAGGGCGGTCAAAACCGCCAATCCAAGTGAAAGGCCTAAGAGCCGCCGCCGTGCCCCCATTACGGTGTCTCCCTTTGTACGATTTTTTGTTGCACCATGGCATCATGCAGCTGTTGGAGGGCGTTTAAGGTGAAGGGGGTACCGCAAATCCAATAGCGGCTCTCCAGGGTCTGGCGCCTGTCTGGTCCGAACCATTGCTTTAAAGCCGGGTGATGCAAGATTTCTGTTGCGCGTGTTGGGGTGTGGGTCAACCTTTGCCACAGCAAAATCCTATCTGGATTGGCGAGAATAAGCTTTTCGAGGGACAGTTTCGAGGTGCCTTTGAGGCCAAGTTCACGGCCCAAATGGCGATATCCGGCGGCTTCAATGATGGTGCTTTCAAGGGTGCCGCCGCCTGTTGTATAGCTATTGGCGCTATAGGATCCGAGGATCAGGGGCCGGTTTTTTGTCTTTTCCTGTATCGCGGCAAGCCGTGCATCGAAGGCTTTGATGATGCGATTGGCGCGGTCAGACCGCCCCAGGGCCTGCCCGAGTTTGCGGATATTGTCACGGATATCATCAAAGTGGGACGCCGGTGCCAATTCGATGAACGGGCGACCCAGGCGCTTGAGCATTGTGACGGTTGCGCGGGTGGTATAGGTGCCAGCAATCACGAGATCGGGTTGGAGACGAAAGATCTCCTCCGCTTTGCCATAATTAAGAATGTATTTTTTTGCGGCCGCGCTCATGACGGAAACGGTGTCATTCGCTGCCAAATAAGAGACCGAGATCAGTTGACCAGGCGCCGCGATCATCATTGCGAGTTGATCGGTGCAGAGATTCATCGACACAACACGGGAAGGCGCTTGAGGATTCTGGTCTGAGCTTTGCGCCTGTAACTGGCTAGGAAAAAAGAGCAGACAAAAAAGAAGGCCAATTTTCTGAAGCACGAAACCTGTTCCCTTGCGCATTCATCTCCCAAATGACGGATTCAGAAGAAAGTTTTAGGGGGAGCATGAGGGGGCATTTTCCGAAATGCCCCCTCATATCACAGCCGTTTGACCAAAAGTTTTGCCAGCACTCTGTGAAGGGCGGTCATGGCTCTAGAGCATTTCATTTTTATCTTGAATCAGTGGAAATGCTCTCTGTTTTTGT